>JAISBT010000097.1 GCA_031266055.1 Deltaproteobacteria bacterium | reverse complement strand
TTTTACGCTTGAAATGCTTGCTTAACGGCGGGCAAAGCCCGCCTGCAAGCATTTCGCGGCAAGGATTTGCAAGCAAATCCTTGCAGAGCAGTCCAACTTTTCAAAGTTAAACTGCTCTAATCAAGCTGTCCGGCTTTGTTCAGCAGCTTTTGGGCCAGCAGCAGCTTATAAGCCGCGGGCACAATGAACATGGAAAGAATTGCGGCGCTCACCATGCCGCCGAACATGGGCGCGGCGATTCTGGTCATTATTTCCGACCCTGTTCCCGCGCGCCAGAAAATCGGCAGCAGTCCGGCCACGGTTGTGATTACCGTCATGGCTTTGGGACGCACCCGCAGCACCGCGCCTTCGTAAACAGCCAGGTCTATGTTCCGCATAATTTCCTGCCTGGAGGCTGTTTCCGGGGAGTTTAAAACCCGGTTGTTTTGCACCGCATGTTTCAGATACATGAGCATAACCACGCCGAATTCCGCCGCAAGCCCGGCCAAAGCTATAAATCCTACGCCCGAGGCCACGGACAGGGCATAGCCTTGCAGATACATGAACCAGATCCCGCCGATCAGGGCAAAGGGCAGGCACAGAAGGATCAGCGCGGCTTCCCGCATACTCTTGAATTCCAGAAAAAGCAGCAGGAAAATAATGGCCAGGGTTGCCGGCGTCATAAGCCGCAGCCGGGCATTGGCGCGCTCCAGCATTTGAAATTGTCCGGTGAAGGAATAGCTTGTCCCGGGCGGCAGGGTGACGTTGCTGCGGATGGCCGCGTCCAGATCCTGCACAATGGAAACCGTGTCGCGCCCCCGGCCGTCTATGTATACCCAGGCGGCCAGTCTGCCGTTTTCACTTTTAAGCATGGTGGGGCCGCCCGCCATATTGAGGTCGGCCACATCCTCCAGGGTAATCTGCCGTCCTGACTGCGTAAGCATGGGCATCTCGCGCAGGGAGGCCAGGCTGTCCCTGTATTCCTGGCGGTAACGCATGTTGATGGGGTAGCGGGCTATTCCGTCAATGACGTTGCCGATCATTTCGCCCCCAATGGCCGAAGAAACGAACATCTGCACCTCGGCCACCGTCATGCCGTACCGCGCGGCCTGCTCCCGCCTGATCCGCACATCCACGTACCTGCCGCCGGTAAGGGATTCAGCCAGGGCTGAAGATACGCCCGGCACTGTCCGGGCGGCGTTCTGCACGGCCACGGCCGCTTTATCGATTTCGTCCGTGTTAAAGCCCGAAATCTTTATGCCGATGGGGCTTTTCACTCCTGTGGAAACCATGTCGATCCGGTTACGAATAGGCGGCACCCACAAGTTGGCCACTCCGGGCAGCCGCACTCTGGCGTCCAGCTCTTCGATAATTTTTTCCGCGGTCATGCCGGGCCGCCATTCCTCCCGGGGCCTGAGCCTGATGGTTGTTTCCACCATTTCCAGGGGGGCCGTATCCGTAGCTGTTTCCGCCCGTCCCGCCTTGCCGAAGACGCGGGCCACTTCCGGCACGGTTTTGATCAGTTTGTCCGTTGTTTGCAAAATTCTGCCCATTTCCGCCACGGAAACTCCGGGCAGGGTCGAAGGCATATACAAAATATCGCCTTCATCCATTCTGGGCAAAAATTCTCCGCCCAAACGCGTCAAAGGCCATACGGAAAAAACCAGCGTCAGCAACGCCGCGAACAGTACGGTTTTCGGCCTGGCCAGCACCAGAGTGATCGCCGGGGTATATATTTTGATCAGAAAACGGCTGATTATATTTTTATCTTCCGCCGGAATTTTCCCGCGCACCCAATACCCGGTCAGCACAGGAATAATCATGACCGACAAAAGCGCCGCCCCGCCCATGGCGTAAAGTTTGGTCAGGGCCAGGGGGTGAAAAAGTTTTCCTTCCTGTCCCTGCAAAGCGAATACCGGGATAAAAGACAGAGTAATGATCAGCAGGCTTACAAACAGGGCCGGCCCCACCTCCACCGCCGCTTCCGCTATCAGCGCCCATCTTTGCTCCGGGCCGACAAGCGCGCCGGGAAAGTCCCCTGCCGCTTTTTCCATTTTGCGGTGGGTATTTTCCACAATCACCACCGAGGCGTCCACCATGGCTCCCACGGCGATGGCTATGCCGCCCAGAGACATGATGTTGGCGCTGACCCCCTGATAATACATGATGATAAAAGATATGAACAGCGCCAGGGGCAAAGACAGAATAGCCACCAGAGCCGAACGCGCATGCAGAAGAAAAACGGCGCAAACCAGGGCGACCACGATGAATTCTTCCAGCAGGTTCTGCTTGAGGTTGTCCACCGCACGGTTTATAAGGTCGCTGCGGTCATAAGTGAGGACAATTTCCACGCCTTCGGGCAGGCTGTCCCGCAGGCTTTCCAAACGGTTTTTCACCTCCGCGATCACTGTGCGGGCGTTTTTACCCGAGCGCATCAAAACAATGCCTCCCGCGACCTCGCCCTCGCCGTCAAGCTCCACCAGCCCCCGGCGCATCTCCGGCCCCAGGCGTATGTCGGCGACATCGCCGAGATAAACCGGAGTGCCGTCGGAGGAAGCCTTCAGGACTATTTTACGGAAATCGTCCAGAGATTGCAGATACCCGCCGGCGCGCACCATATATTCCGCCCCGGCCTGCTCAATGACCGAACCTCCGGCTTCCTGGTTGGAAGCTTGCACCGCCTCGCTTATGCTCCGCAGGTTGACCCGGTATTGCGCCATTTTCACCGGATCAAGCACTACCTGGTATTGCCGCACAACACCGCCCACCGAAGCTGTTTCCGCCACATCCGGCACAGAGGACAACTCGAATTTCAGCAGCCAGTCCTGTAAAGAACGCAACTGCGCCAGATCGTGCTTTCCGCTTTTGTCGATCAGCGCGTATTCCAAAATCCAGCCGATGCCCGTGGCGTCAGGCCCCAGAGACGGCGAAACCCCCGCGGGGAGCTTGCCCTGCGCCTGGCTGAGGTTTTCCAGCACCCGGCTGCGCGCCCAGTACAGGTCTGTACCGTCCTCAAAAATGATATACACATAGGAGTCGCCGAACAGCGAGTATCCGCGCACATTTTTCGCTCCGGGCACGGAAAGCATGGCGGTGGTCAAAGGATAGGTCACCTGGTCTTCCACCAGGCGCGGGGCTTTGCCCGGATAGGGGGTTCTGATGATTACCTGTACGTCGGATAAATCCGGCAAAGCGTCAACAGGGGTGTTGAGCATGGCCCAGACCCCCCAGATGCTCAGAGCGGCAGCTCCCAACAGCACGAAAAAACGATTCCTGATGCAGGAGACGATTAAGGCGGCGATCATCGCTCCGCCTCCGGGGTATTTTGTTCTTGCGGCATAACGGGCGACACGCCGGGATGTTTATCCGCGGCGTCCCGGCGCATACGTTCCAGAGCGCCGCGCAGATTGGCCTCGGAATCAATCAAAAACAACCCGGAAACCACTATTTCATCGCCGGGCTCCAGACCGGCGGCAATGGCGGTCTGCTCCGCGGAACTATGCGACACCTGAACTTTTTTGGGTACAAAAGCGCCGTCAGCCGCACGGATAATCACATGCTGCTCCTCACCCAAATCAATCAGGCTCTGGCTGGGTATAAGCAGGGTTTCTTCGCCCACGCCCCGCAAGCGCACAGTCGCCGTAAGTCCGGGCTTGAGTTTGCCCTCCGGGTTTGCCAGGGTAAGGCGCAGCGGCACGGTGCGGGTTTCCGGGTCGGCCTTGGGGAGCAGGGTAAAGGAGTCCGCGTAAAAAGCCAGACCGGGCCAGGCGGGCACGGTCAGGCGTATTCTTCTGCTCCCTTCCACCAGACGCATGTCCCGCTCCGGCACATCCGCGGTTGCCCATATCGGATTTACGCCCTGAATGACGGCAATGGTCATGCTTTTATCCACATTCATACCGGGGAAAACGTCAAAAGCCGTGATAACTCCGCTCAAAGGCGCGTAAATGGTCATTCTGGTCTGGACGCTGTTTGTACCGTCCACCGCCCGCAGCATTTCCTCCGGCATCCCGCTCAGGCGCATTCGTTCGCGTACTCCGCGTATAATCTCCGGCGCGGCGCGCCGGTTTTTCAGCAAAAGATACTCGCTCTGATCCGCCGCCCAGCCCGGCACGGTTATATCCGCCAGAGGCGCACCCGCGCTGACCATATCCCCCACCGCCAGAACATGGGTTTTCTCCACAAAACCTTCCGCGCGCGGCTGTACCCGGCTGATCTGGTAGTCATTAAAAGATATGTTCGCCGGAATATCCCGCGTAAACACCAGCCTGCCGCGTTCCGCCTTCTGGGTGCGCGCCGCCAGATTCTGCACCTGAGTTGGATCAATGCGTATGCCGCCTGACGAGGCGTCTTCAGCGTAGCGCGGCACCAGATCCATATCCATAAACGGCGATTTGCCCGGCTTGTCAAATTGCCGCGCAGGATACATGGGGTCATACCAGTAAAGAACCTTGGGTTCGCTTGAAAAATTCCCGGGTTCGTGCACACTGTTTTCTTCCGGCGGCCCGGTTCGGGCGTTTAGCGCCTGCGGCGCATCCCCCAAGCGCCGGAAGCCGGCGTGGCTGAAGGCAAGACCCAGAGCGAACCCCGCCGCTAACAGCGCCAGCGGCAACAAGATTTGCCTGGACGACATTATAACGCCTCCAGGTTTACAATAATAAAGCTATTGCCCTGCGCCCTGAAATCAAAGCTGATTTTATCGCCCTCCTTGACGCCCTCCAGTAAATCCTCGCTTTCCAATACAAAAACCATGGTCATGGAAGGCCAGTTCAGGGCGGGAACCGCTCCGTGGCTGATGGTCAGCGCATTGCCGGAGATTTTTTCAATAATGCCGGCGGCGCTGAACACCTGGCCGCTTCCCGGAGCGCTTTGCTCCGGAACAGCCGCAGCGCGGCCGTGCCCGCTGTGCTCCATGGATAAAGCCGCCGTGCCGCCAAGAATGGAAACCAGCGCGAAAATCAAAGCCGCTTGCGCAAAAAAAGATTTTTTCATGTCCGTTTCTCCTGTTTGTAATGATCAATTATTGCTGTTCAGTAATGTTAAAATGCGCTATTCCAGACCGCCGCCCAGGGCGGCGTACAGGGCTATGTCGTTGCTCAGGCGGGCTCTGCGTATGCCCAGCAGCGTCCGTTCCGCCTCAAACACTTCCCGTTCGGCCTCCAAAACTTCCAGGTAGCTCACCGCCCCGTTTATGTAGCTGTCCCGCGCGAGTTCAAGCACCCGGCGCTGTACGCGCAGGAGGCGTTCCTGGGCCTTTTCCTGTTCGGCAAAGGTGGCACGGCTGAGGAGCGCGTCCGCTACTTCGCGGAAAGCGTTCTGGATGGTTTTTTCATACTGCGCTATGGAACTTTCCTTTCTGATTTCCGCCATATTCAGTTCGGCTTTATTACGGCCGCCTGAAAAAATCGGCAGAGTTATGCCGGGTAGAAAAGACCAGAAAGAACTGGCGTCTCTTACCAGTTGGTTTAAATCACCGCTCATATAGCCCAAACTTCCGGTAAGGCTGATGGTGGGGAAAAAAGCCGCTCTGGCCGCGCCTATATCCGCGTTGGCGGCCATAAGCGCATGTTCGGCCTGCAACACGTCCGGCCGGGCCAGCAACGCGCCGGAAGCCACGCCCTCCGGCAGTTGCAGCAGGCGCTGCTCCGCCAGCGGGGTTGCCTTCGGCAAATCCCGGCTGTCATAATGGCCGAGCAGCAAAGCCAGGGCATTATTCGCCCGGATAAGCTCCCTTTCGGCCTCGGCCTGGGAAGCCCCGGAAAACTCAAGCATACTGCGGGCCTGTTCCAAATCCAGCCATCCGGCTTGACCGGAAGCCACCCTGGCCTCAATAAAGGCATATGAATCCCGCCTGCTCTGCCGGGTTCTTTTGCTCAGTTGCAGCAATTCCTCCGCCAGACAGGAAGCCAGATAACTTTCCGCGATTCCGGCGACCAGAGAAATTCTGGCTGCCGCCGCTGCTTCCTCTGTAGCCAGATAATTTTGCAGGGCCGCCTCGTTCAAGCTCTTCAGCCGGCCGAATAAATCCAGCTCAAAAGCGGCCATGCCCGCCACCTCGTAGCTGTTATCCGTTGTTTTGCCGAAACCGCCTCTATAGTCTCCGGAAGCCGCGGCCCCGATCTCCGGAAGGCTCTCCGCCCTCTGTATCCTGTACCGGCTTTTGGCCTCCAGAACCGCAAGAGCCGCTATTTTAAGATCCCGGTTCCGGGCAAGGCCGAGCGTAATAAGCGCCTGCAAACGCTTATCCTGAAAAAATTCGCCAACGGACGCTTTATACAAGTCCGGTTCCAAACGCGCCGCCTTGTCGCCGGCAACAATGCCCGGAGGCACAGGAAGCTCAGGCCGCGTGTATTCCGGCGCCAGAGAACAGGCCGCTGAAAAAAACGCCGCAAACAAGGCCGCCGATACATTGCGAAGCCATAAACGTTCTGTAAAAAGCCGACAAAACATGATTTACCACCTGTAGCTGTCATTGCTTGTTCATCAATCCGGTGGAACTTACGGCGTGTACGCCTGAAGCTTCCGCCGTAACCGACAGATAAAAATCACAGAACGCAATTTTTATCTGGAATCCGATTTGTAATGTAGGTGGAGGAAGAGGTGAGCCGGAGCATCTTAACCTTGAAACGTCGAAACGCCCGGCAAGGATTTATTCGCAAATCGCTGCCGCGAAATACTTGCGGACGGGCATTGCTCGCCGTCAAGCAGGCATTTCAAGCGTAAAATGTCCGGATGCGGGCAGGCCGAAAGCCTGCCGTAAGGCGCACCTCAAGCGTCAAATGCTGTAGAGACGTGGAGGTCGGAAGAGGGAATTTTGCGGCATGGCGGCAAGCATCTTGTCGTCGTGTACGCTCACCAGTTCCGTTTGGACAGGCGAGCTTGCGGAAGATTGTAAAACAACCGGGGCAAAGGCGGGAGCGGCGCAGCACAGGTGGCTGGCGCAGGGGGCCTCGTCCGGCGCTGAATCCGCAAGGTCAACGGCTGCGGATGCGCCGCAGCTGTGCGTATTTTGGGGCGTATTCCGCGGCAGCTTCACGCGCTGATCCTGCCGGGCGGACTGCGCCATCTCCGCGGCGCAGGTCAGGGCAAGGTAGCCCTGTACCGGCTGGAGCAATAAAAAACAGAACAGAAGCGTCAGCAAAAAGCCGGCGCGTTGTCGGAAGTTTCTGCAAAGTTTGCCCATGTCCGTACATAAAGCCTGCGCGGCTATAATGTCAAGAACGATATGCGCGGATTCCCGATTTTCCGTTCCCGGTTGACTCGCGTTCCTGCCGGGAGTAAATTAAGCTTCCCTCCGTCAAGGCAGGGTAAGGAAAAATTTCATGTCCGACATTCGTTCAAGCTATACCGAGCAGCAGAATTTTTTTGGCGGGCACAGCCCCGGCGCGCTTATACGCCGCTTTGGTTCCCCTTTGTATGTTTATAACGAAAAAATTTTGCGTCTGCGCGCCGCTGAAATGCGCGATTTAGTGTGCCTGCCTTCCTTCAAAGCCTGTTTTTCGGCCAAAGCCAACGCCAATCCGCATCTTTTGCGCATCATCCGTTCCGAAGGACTGCTGGTTGATTCCATGAGTCCCGGCGAACTCCTGGCAGTTCAAAGCTCCGGTTTCACTAAAGAGGAAATTATTTACGTCTGCAACAATGTCAGCGGAGAAGAACTAATCCGGGCGGAAAAAGGCAGCCGCGTGGTCAGCGTGGATTCCCTTGCGCAACTGGAGCGTTTCGGATGCTGCGTCCGGCCTGGAGCGCAGCGCGGCGCAAGGGTGATGGTGCGCATCAACCCCGGCATTGGCGCCGGCCATCACCAAAAAGTGGTCACCGCCGGAAAGGAGACCAAGTTCGGCATAAACCCGGAAGATTTCACCACGGTTCTGGAAATATGCAAAAAATACAGCCTGGAACTTGCGGGCGTCAATCAGCATGTGGGGTCGCTTTTCATGCAGGCGGACGCTTTTCTGCAGGCTGCGGAGCGGCTTCTGGATCTGGTTGAAAATACAGGATATGCAGGCGGACTGGAAATTATAGATTTTGGCGGAGGCTTCGGCATACCCTACCACAAATATGAACGGGAAGAACGCCTGGATCTGGCGGATCTGGGGGAAAAATTCACCGGCCTGCTCCGGAACTGGAGCCGGAAAAATAACTATCCGGGGATCTTCATCATTGAGCCGGGCCGCTATGTTTCGGCCGAGAGCGGACTGCTTCTGGGCACGGTGCAGGCCGTTAAAAATAATGGCGCTGTCCGTTTTGCCTGTACGGATGTCGGCTTTAACATCCTGCCCCGTCCCATGCTCTATGACGCTTTTCACGATGTGGAAATATACCGGGAGGCGGACGGGCCGGGGGAAACGCCGGAGGCCGGGCGTACGCCCATGGCGCAGACCATTGCGGGCAATATTTGTGAAAGCGGCGATATTTTGGCGCGCGGCCGGGTTTTGCCGGAAATACGCGTCAAGGATATTTTGGGCTTTATGGATACGGGCGCTTATTGCTATGCCATGTCTTCAGCCTACAACCAGCGCGTGCGTCCGGCGGAAATACTGATCGAGGCGGACGGCGCCGTAAAATTGATCCGCCGGCGCGAAACGGAAGAAGACCTGCTGCGGCTGGTACCATGTCACACTTACTGATATACGCATTGAAAAGCAAACTTTTCTCTGCGGAGGATCGTCAGATTTCCATGTGGAAACCTGTAGAGCATTTTGCGCTTGAAATTATCGCTTGCTTGTCCGCCTTGCTGAAATAACTTGCTTTTATCCGTTTTTTTGTAAAAAATGGCCATATTATATACCAACCTTAAATCACCTTGCTACAGGTAAGCATCCGCGATGATCAGTCAGCAAAATCTTAAAACCATACGAGGATACATTATTTCCCGGCCCAAAAACAGTGGCGGGGATGATGCCGGAATTGCACTTCAGGATGAAGGGGGAGAGGAATTTCTTATTATCCCCAGAGGCATGGGCCTTGACCTGGCGGATTACATCAATGCCAAGATCGAAATTTCCGGGCTTGTGCGGGAACAGGACGAGTGCAAATCCATCCAGGTTCGCCGGTATGTTTTGCAGGATGAATATGAAGACCAATGGTATGACGACGGGAAATGAGCGCATCCCCTGCTCAACTGCGCCAAGCCGCGCCACGGCTTGAAATACGCCTGGCCGGAGAAAGGCACCTGCTCTTCTTGAGCGGCAGTTGGACTGTTCCGACCCTCAACGCTTCCAGTAAGCAGGCGGAATCGTTCAAACAACTCCCGGATGCGCGCCTGGTCGCGGCAATGGATATGCGTGGCGTCACGGCCCTGGACACCGCCGGAGCGATGCTGGTCAACAAAATCCGCTTGCTGCCCCGGAAGGGGGAGCCGCTTCCGCTTGTGGAGACGGATCAGGCCCATCTGGATATACTGGCCTTATGCCTGCCGCCGCAAGAGAGCAATGCCGCGCGGGACAAAACTTTTGTTCTTCCGCCCCCGGATCGACCCCGGCATGCCCGCTATGTCCTGCCTTTGTATTGTCTGGGTGAGCGCATGACCGCTCTGGCCGTGGGCACGGGTGAGCGGCTGAGCTTTTTCGGGCGGTTTTTGGTTGTTTTGGGCAAAAATATAGCGCGGCCCGGGGAGGCGCGCTGGGTATCCATAATCCACAACATGGAGCAAACCGGGGTAAACGCCATACCCATTGTGGCCTTGCTGTCTTTTCTCATCGGTATGGTGCTTTCCTATATGGCCGCTTCCCAGCTGGCCGGTTTTGGAGCGCAGATCTTTGTGGTGAACCTGCTTGAGGTCGCCATTATGCGCGAAATGGGCGTGCTGCTGACCGCCATTCTGGTAGCCGGAAGATCCGGATCCTCGTACACGGCGCAAATAGGCGCCATGGCAGCCAATCAGGAAATTGACGCCATGCGTTCCATAGGGCTGGATCCCATGCATATGCTGGTTGTGCCGCGCGTGACCGCTCTGGTGGCTACGCTCCCCATGCTGGTAATGGTGGCCGACGTCAGCGGGCTTCTGGGCGGACTTGTGGCGGTGTGGTTTTCTTTGGACATAACTCCCGGCATGTTCATTGAAGCCTTGCAGCGGGCCTTCAATCTGCAGCATTTTGCGATTGGCCTGGGCAAAGCGCCTTTTTTCGCCGCAATAATCGGCTGCATCGGCTGCTTTGACGGATTTAAAGCCCGAAGAAGCGCGGATTCCGTCGGCCGTATGACCACCCGCTCGGTGGTGGAATCAATTTTTATGGTCATTGCCCTGGACGCATTCTTTGCCGTGTTCCTGACTTCCGTGGGGATATAATTTTGTCTGAGGAATTGGCCATATCCCTCCGGGGCATCCGCAACAGTTTCGGCAGCGCGCTCGTACATGAAAATTTGAATCTGGATATAAAAAGAGGTGAGGCCCTGGGGCTTATCGGCGGTTCCGGTTCGGGCAAATCAGTGCTTTTGCGCACGATTATCGGTCTGAACAAGCAGAGCGCCGGTGAAGTTACCGTTATGGGCATCAACCTCACGCGGGCTGAAAAAAATTTCAGCCTGGCCGCAAGCACGGCGGCCTGGCAAAACGCCAGAAGGCGTTGGGGAGTGCTTTTCCAGGATGGCGCGCTCTTTTCTTCGTTGACGGTGCGTGAAAATATAGAGCTGCCCCTGCGTGTTTTTTATAAATTCGCCCGGCCCCTGCTTGACGAGGTGGCGGGCCTGAAACTGCGCCTTGTGGGTCTGCCGCCGGACAGCGGAGAAAAATACCCCAGCGAGCTTTCCGGCGGTATGCGCAAACGCGCCGCTCTGGCCAGAGCGCTGGCTATGGATCCGGCCATACTCTTGCTGGACGAGCCCACGGCCGGGTTGGATCCTATAGCCGCAGCCGCCTTTGACAGCCTGATAAACACTTTGCGTAAAGCCCTCGGGCTGACCGTGGTTATGATTACCCATGACATTGACAGCCTGTATGCTGTATGCGACCGAACGGCCGTGCTGGCGGAAAAGCGCATTCTGGCGGTGGGCAGCCTGGCGGAACTGCTGCGTCTGAACAACCCCTGGGTACGGGAATACTTCAGCGGCGTCCGCGGACGGAGCGGTATAGAAGCCACTTCATGATTCATTCCTGGAAATTTCCTCCATCAAAAAATTATTGCCTTTTGCTTTTCAATCGGATAGTTAAAGTGCCTGTGTGCCTTGTTGCGCATGTTTCCGGCATTGCTGACCCCAACCTTCCCCTTCGGGCGGCGGCATGAAAATACGGATGCAAAAAATTTTCCGTCTCTGGAAAAAAATTAAGATCCGGGCGGAACCTCACCGCTCCGGCCTGATTTTTGCACACACACACACACACACACACACACACACACACACACACACACACATTAACACCGCCGCATAACGCGCTCTCCGACAGGAGCGGCGCGGGTTTTGCCTTTCCAAAACGGTTCTGCCGTCTCTTTTATTGTACTTTGCGGACGGAGTGAGAGCCGGGCGTCACGTCATTTTTTAAACGACGTGACGCCAGTTATGCGGAAGCGGCTTTCAGCACAGCGAATGGAGCATGCCGTCGCGATATTCATTGGGCGTCAGCGGTATTTGGATATTGTTGGAAAGCTCCATAACCGACCTGCTGCCCAGGCAGCCCGCCGGTTCATCTGGAAAGAAGGCCGTGTCGTACATGCAGCCCAGCCCGGAAACCAGTTTGACCACAAGGACGCGCAAGCCCCCCGGACGCGCGATATCGTAAAAATCCTGCTTGTGGACGGCCAGGGCCGCGTCCATGCCTTTCACGGCAAAACGCGCCCGCTGAAGCAGTTCGTCGCAGGCGTGGTGCGCCGCAAAAATGCCTGTTCGGGTACGGCCTTCGCCTTCAGCCAGCAGCACATCGCAATGGATGATGATTTCTCCGCTGTCCGGGGTTCCCCGGCGGCCCAGGCATACTCTCTCCCTGAACATGCCTTCGGAAGATCCGATATTGGCAGGCTGAAAGCCGCCTATTTCCACGGCTGTAAGCATCACCTTCACTCCGTCGAGGACGTTGCTTACGCCCTCTCCGGGGAATCCGGACACTTTCGCGGCCAGGGGAGAAAAATCCAGAATGGAGTTGATAAAAAAATTATCGGCGCCAGGCTGGATCAGGCTGAGTTTTATCGCCGCAATTTCCGGGTAATGAGCGGCGATTTCATCCAGTCCGCCCTGATCCAGCAATAAACGTTTCCCTTGAATTTCCGTGCGTCCGGCAAGCTGTACCTCCTGAATGCGGTAAGTATTCAGACGCAGCTTGCGCAGTATCTTCTCCGTAACGGGCGCATCGGCCTTGCGGGGAAATTTCTTGAATATTTTATGCTTGAGGAGCGCCACGGCCTTGCGCGCATCCAGTTCATCCACCGTGTTCTGCCCCACCATGCAGGTCTCAATGCCCAGGCTGGTCTTGTTGAAATCCACAATGCAGTCCATATACTGATTCGTGACCACAAAGGCCGCCTGATTACCCACAAAGCTCAAGCCGACCACCGGAATGTTTCTTTCACCCAACGCCTGAATCGCCGCGGCGAAATCCACATGGCTGTTGCCCCAACTGTCGATTTCCACAATTGCCCCGTCGGCGCGCATCATTTCCGCGTATACCCCGGAGCGCCCGGCAACAAACTGTTTGTGGGCGTAATTTTCCGGAGTTCCCTGGAAAAGGACGCCCAGAAAGTCAAGGCTCTTGTCCTGACAGAGCAGTTCGGTGAGCGGATCGCGAAAATGATGCAGGGTGGTTTCTTTGCTGGAAGGGCCTATACCCATGATACACCTCTTGCCTGCGGAAGGCTTCGCATGTTAAGCGCGGCAGGATGCCGCGCAGAGCAGTTTAATTTTGAGACGCTCACTCCGGCGCCCGCGCGGCGGAGAGGAAAAACCCGCTCTGCCGCCGCACGGGCAATAAGATAATAATTATACGTTGTGCCGGTATTCGTACGGCAGCAGCTTCAACGAGCCAAATTCCTTCATTTCACCCACCAGATTCAGCGAGTCCTTCAGGATGGCGGTCTGCATCGCCTTGTTGTTGGGTTCGCCGGCATTTGAACCAATGGGCACATGCGCGGCGGCGATGCGCGGCGCGCCCTGCTGTTTGGCAATAGGCGGCAAGGCCGCGATAATAATGGTGGATACGCCGGCGGATTCAATAGCGCGCTGCACGATGGTGGCCGAACGGTGGCAGGTGCCGCAGCCGCCGGTGAGCAGTACTATGTCCGCTCCCGCGTCTTTGAAAATTTTCGCGATGGCCGGACCAGTCCGGTTTCTGAATTCTTCCACGTTGCCGCCGCCGCCCATGAAGCCGATCAGCACCGGCGTGAGGCTGCCGATGAAGCCTTCCTTGGCCAGCTCGCGCAGGCGGTCAATAGGCAGCATGGCGTTGACGTCCTTGTTGATATCGCTGTTATCAAAGCCGCCGTGGGTGACCATCAGTTCGGAAGAAGGCGTATCAATGGGAATTTCCCGGTAAGTGAAATCGCCCGCGGTGTGGAAAGGCTTCTGGGTTTTCAGGTGAATTCCTCCCGCGGTGGCAAAGCCTACCTTGCACTTGTTCAACGCTTTGGTCAGCGGAGTCCACACCGGCGGAGGCGTGGTCGGCGCGAAAATTTCTGATTGCAGATCATGGGATACGGTCAATTTTCTCATTATGTAAACTCCTGGATATAAATGTTAAACCGCTCTAGAACAATTTAATTTTGAGACGCTCCCTCCGGCGCTTTACGGCGAAACAAGTTTCGCCTACGCCTGCGGAGCGGGCGGCGGTGCCCGCCGCCAGAGCATTTCAACATTTTCAATGTTAAAATGCTCTAAACAATGGCGTTGGCGGTTTTTTGGTTCTGGTCAATTACTTCCTGGTTCCATTTGCGATCCGAGGGAGCAACGGCAATGCCGCTGATTTTGGTCTTGAGCATCAGGATGGCGCGTTTGGCGTCATCAGGAGTGATGGAGTTCTCGGCCAGCTTTTCGGATTCAAAACCCGCCTTGTCCTTGTTGATCTCAATCATGGCATCCATATATTTGTTGCCCACAACCAACTGCCCTTGATAGGCGCAGAAGGAAACGCCCACCACGCTGATGCCGCGCTTGCCTATTTCTTCAATGTTCAGAGCAAAATCAATGTGGTTGTTGCCGAATCCTTCGGTGGTTACAATAGCCCCGTCAACGTTCATAGTTCCCACCAGAGCCCCCAGACGTTTGGCCACGAAAGTTTTTTCATCGTTGACCTGTGGGGAGCCGATGAAGACCACGCCCACGAGATCCACTTCCTCATCCGCGGCCAGAGCTTCCAAAATGGGTTCACGGAAATAGTGGCGCGTAACTTCTTTAGTGGCCGGGCCGATGCAGCAGAGCGCATGGATGCCGCCATCGCGCACTTCGTTTACATCCATGACAATAGGCACATTGCCCAGATCCACGTTTTGACGGCCGCCGGGCACGCCCGCGGGTTCCGAAGGCAGCATGACGTTATCGTGCATGGCGCCCTGGCCCATAATTTCCTTGACCAGCACCACCCGGGCGCGGCCGTGCCTGCGCACGCTTTTCAATATCTCTGTTTTGGAGGCTTCAGTTGCGGATTTGGTTTTAAGTACATCGCGGATTTCCTGGATAATAAAATCGCAGGCTTTGTGCGCGGCATAGGGGCCCCTCCTTTCCATGCCGGTAAGACGTTGCAGTACCGCATGCACGCGCACGATGATGTCGTTTTGATCCGGGCAGCCCGGACGGCCGAAGATGACCTTTTCATCCAGCATGCCTTCACAGGAACCGAATTCATGCACTTGTACGCCGTCCTCATCCACGCCCGTAAGCATGAAGACCATATCGTCCAGAATATGGGTGACTCCGCTGCCTATGTCGCCTTCAATCTTGGTCGCCACCGGAATGACGTCCATAACGGTTTCAGTGCGGACATGGCGCTTGTCCGGCGTAATGATGTCGATTTCCAGTTTTTTTACCAGGCTGCTGACCTTCAGGGCGTCCCGGACAATATCCTCGCGGATGGTGAGCACCCCGTTCTCAAAAAGAGTTTTGCCGCCGAGCTTCACTTCTTTGACCGCAAATTCCCTTTTTTCAAGAGAACCCAGCTCTTCGTCCCACTCTTTCTCGCCTGGGCATTCGGCCGCGGGTGCGCCAGCGTATACGCCCATGGGTATGGTCATGTCCAGGCCGGTAATCTGCTGGGCCACAATACGCATTACGCCGCCGGACTGCACGGGCGCGCTCTGGGCGGCACTTGGGGCGGGAACCGCCTGAACAGGACTTGCAGCCTTTGCTTTCACCCCTTCCAGCAATTCCCCGGTAAGGGCGGTCAGTCCGTCCACATCACGGATCAGCGTCGCGCCCAGTACCTCGCCTACGGTAAGCGTACCCGGCCCGATGGAGATCAGGCCGGAATCAATCATATCCGGAAAAATAGCCGGATCTTCGAGTTCCGCCGGGCCGATCACAGTACCTTTGGTAGCACGGCAGCAGAGTACAGCG
The DNA here is from genome assembly GCA_031266055.1 of Deltaproteobacteria bacterium. Classification (GTDB taxonomy): domain Bacteria; phylum Desulfobacterota; class Desulfovibrionia; order Desulfovibrionales; family Desulfovibrionaceae; genus WRHT01. Next base: position 27,404 of record JAISBT010000097.1, on the reverse strand, counting down.
GGGTCATTTTTATACTGTTCCGCATGTTCTTTGGTCATTGACATGGTTTGCTCCTGTTGTGAGGTTGATAAAAATACAAAAAAGCGCCGAAGCGGGCGTGCTTAACGGCGAGCTTTCGCCCGCCTGCAAGGATTTGCTCGCAAATTCTTGCTGCGCCCGCAGTCTCGGCCGGTTTGCGGTCAAAACCATTCCGGCGGGGCAAGGTCTTTGTGCATTATTTCGCAAGCTTCATGCCAAAAGACCTGTGTTTGCCGGGTACAACAGCACCGTGCGGACAACAACTTTGATTTATTACCTTTAATTTTTCAATGCTGCGCTTTGCTGCGCAAATGCAAATACATTTACCCTTAAGCGATTTAACTGGTCGATAGTAACTGTCAGCGGGCGGACAGTTGTCGCTTTTCGGACGTTTCTGAATATCTTGCTTTCCTTCATTGAATATTTCGATGAACTGAAGTATTTATTTTAACAATGCCGGCAATAGAGCGTTTTAACATTGAAAATGTATAAAGCGCTCTGCAAGGATTTGCCTGCAAATCCTTGCCGCGAGATTGTCGCAAGGCGAACTTGCTTCAACCGTTGCTGCGCAGCAGCTTACGGATGAAGACAGCAGCGATGCTTCGCCGTTAAGCGGCAATCTCAAGCGTAAAATGCCATAGATCAAAGGAGTAATTATGTCTGGTCAGGCCACGCTGAAAGCCGGGCATGCGGCAATACAGGCATGTTGCAGAGAAATGACCGCGAGTGTTGCCAATTGCCTGAAAGAAGCCATTTGCGTTATTGACGCCGCAGGCGACGTCATCGTCTGGAATGACGGGGCGGAAGCCCTTTATGCGTTGCGCCGGGCGGAGGTTCTCGGCCATAATATCAAGCAGTTCTTTCCGGACGCCTTGATTGAGCAGATCCGGCTGAGCCGGATCCAGCAGGAAAATGTCTATCACAGCCCAAGAGCCGGTACGCATATCCTGATCACCGTAATGCCTCTGTATATCGACGGGATATTCAGCGGCGCGGTTTCCTGCGACCGCGACTATTCTGAAATGCGCAAGCTGTACAATGAACTGGATAACGCGGAGCAACAACTGCTCCTGCTGAAAAAAGAGATCAGTAAAATTACGGACAGTTTCGGCCAGATGGTGGGCATAAGCCCCAATTTCAGACGCAAGGTCGAACTGGCCCGGCAGATTGCGACTACTGACGCCAATGTGCTGCTTACCGGCGAAAGCGGCACCGGCAAAGAGGTTTTTGCCCGAGGCATACACGAACAGAGCGGGCGTAAAGGCCTTTTTGCGCCTGTGAATTGCAGCGCCATTCCGCAGGGGCTTTTTGAAAGTGAGTTTTTCGGGTATTCCCCCGGGGCTTTCACCGGAGCGAACCGCAAAGGCCGCAGCGGAATTTTTGAAATGGCGAATGGCGGAACGGTTTTTCTGGATGAAATCGGCGACATGCCCATGTTTATGCAGAGCAAGCTGTTACGGGTGCTGCAGGAACGCGAAATTATCCGCGTGGGCGGAGACAGGACGGTCAAGCTGGATGTGCGGGTCATCTCCGCCGCCAACAAGTCCCTGCGCGATCTGGTAGCAAAGGAGACTTTTCGCGAAGACCTGTTTTACAGGCTGAATGTGGTGGAGATAGAGCTTCCGCCCCTGCGGGAGCGCAAAGAAGATATTCCGTTGCTGGTGGATCTTTTCAGCAGGAACTTCGCCGCCAAAAACGGGCAGCCGCTGAAATTCATGGCCAGCGAAGTCATCAACAAATTTGTGGATTACAGCTGGCCCGGCAACATCCGCGAGCTTATGAACGTGGTGGAAAATATGGTGGTGACCGGCAAAAACGATCTTTTATTCTGCAAAGACATCCCCGACTATATTCTGAACCGCATGGAGCAGCACATGGAAAACCGGCCTTCAAGCCAGTTGGATCTTGTTGATGCCGTGAAAAAACTGGAAAAAAATTTCATTCTCAAAGCGGTCAGCCTGAGTAATTACAACAAATCCCGCGCGGCTTCCCTGTTGAATATTCCCAGAGCCACTCTTTATCACAAGGCCGGAGAGTACGGCATAAAGCTTTCCAAATAATGCCGTTTAATTCTTGAGCATTCCAACATTGAAATTGAAAATGTTGGAATGCCCGGAGCGTCTCAAAGTCTCAAAGTTAAATTGCCGTGGTACGCTGTCTCATATACATTTTCGAGTGTTACAGCGTACTGGAATTATTTGTACTCGGCGATTGCGTCAATTTCGAGCAGAACATTTTTGGGCAGGCGGCTGACTTCCACCGTGGTTCTGGCCGGCCGGTGGCTGCCCAAAAATTCCGCATACGCCGCGTTGAATTCCTGAAAAGCGTTGTAGTCAGCCAAAAAAGCGGTGACTTTGACAATTCCGGTTTTGGTCAGACCCGCGCCTTTAAGCACGGTTTCCAGATTGGCCACAGCCTGACGGGTCTGCTCGGCCATGGTTTTGCCGACAACTTCACCCGTTTCCGGGTCAAAAGGTACCTGTCCGGAGATAAAAAGTAAATCTCCGGTTCTGACCGCGTGCGCATAAGGCCCGATAGCGGCGGGAGCGCCTTGGACATTTATCTGTTCCATGCAAATTTTCCTCTTGTCATGTCATAGCATTTCTACATCAAAACCGCATCCATGCAGTTTTGATGTATCGGCTACAGCGGAAGCTTGGGTTCCGCCTTGCCTCCGAAATGCTTCGCATTTCGGCACGGCATCCTGCCGTGGCAGGCGTTACGTTTTACTTGCCCTTGGAGGCGCGCTTGGAAGCTTTAAGCGGGTTAACCTTGGCCGAGGTTTTAGTTTCAACTTTAGTATGGGTGGCAAAGTTGCAGCGTCCCAACGACCACTTGGAAGCGGGCAGGGGGTAGCTGTAACAGTAGTCTTGGCCTTCAAAGGGGCGGACGCGCTCACACCCCGCGCATTTGTCAATAACGGGTTGGCAGGTGAAGCCATTGTAAAGCATGCCTTCCTGAGTCATGCTGGCTCCTTCAAATTTGTGCCCTTCTTGTTTTGCCATGTAATTTCTCCTGATCAATATTGCTTAATATTGCTTAATATTGCGAATTCAACAACCGTAAAATGCTCTAGCACGCTGTAACACTTAAAAGTTCGTATAGAACAGCGTACTGACGCCGGGCGAACAAGCCCGGCGCGCCGCCTTAAGGCGGCGGAGCAAAGCAAAAACCACGGTTTTTTGCTTTGCGATCTTCACACTTCAAACGTAGCGAAGCGAAGTTTTAAGTGTGACATGGTACTAGTCCGCCGGGCGGACAAGCAAGGACTGCCTATTATACCATCGCGGGCAAAAGTCAAGCGAGCGTCTCAAAACCAAATTGCTCTGAAACTTATAGCCCGCAAACCTTGAACATGCGCTCCAGTGTAGCTTTGGCAGGTGTTTTGAACTCTTCGGGAATACGCACCAGAAAGGGCGAATCCTTCCGGTTTTTTTCGCAGGCCGCCAGAGCATCCAGGGCCGCGCCCAAACTCTTTTCCGTGGTCTGGGCCATATGGACGCAACTGCTTTCCACCAGCGGCAAAATAGTGATCCGGCCTTTATGCTCTTCGGCCAGCCGTTCCACCAGGTTGATTTCCGTGCCTATGGCCAGGGTCGCGCCCGCGGGCAGTTCAGCGGCAGCCCGGATTATAAAAGAAGTCGAGCCGGATTGATCCGCTGCCGCCACGACCTCCGGGGTACATTCCGGGTGAACGATTACCTTTACGCCCGGGTGCTCCTGCCGCACCCGGTCAATCTGGCGCAGGTTAAATCTTGTATGAATGGAGCAAAAACCCGGCCAGAGCAGAAGTCTGGCCTGATGGATCGCCGCAAGATCCAGCTTGTCGGCATCATCTTTTATATTTAACACATGTTGTTCGTCCGGCGACAGGCCGAGCAGTTCCGCGGTGTTCCGTCCAAGATTGCGATCCGGCAGAAAAAGAACGGCATCGCTTTCTTTTAAGGCCCATTCCAGCATGACGCGCGCGTTGGCCGAAGTGCAGACCGCTCCATTATGGCGGCCCACGGCGGCTTTAACCGCCAGAGTGGAATTGACGTAAGCCAGGGGCAGCGTTTTGCGCCCCCGGCTGTTCAGCAGAGCAAGAACCTTATCCAGCAAAGGCGCCGGAGACATCATGGCCATGCTGCACTCAGCCGAAGGTTCCGGCAAATGCACCTGCTGCCCGGGTTGCGCCAGAAGCGCCGCGGACTCGGCCATAAAATATACTCCGCAAAACATGATATGCCCGGAATCCACCCGGGATACCCGGCGGGCCAGTTCAAGGCTGTCACCGCGCAAATCCGTATGGCGAATCACTTTATCCGCCTGATAGTGGTGCCCCATGGTGGTCAGATTTTTACCGAACCGTTGCCGGTGTTCCTCTATGGCAAGATATAATTTTGATGGCTTCATGATTTTCAATGCCAAAAAGATCCGTTTTCTTAATATTGCGCGAGCAGCACATCTTTCAGAGCACGTTTGGGCACATAATGTATTCCCTGGCCGTCGCGGTAGTAACGGATGCTCCCGTCTTCACCCACCGGCACAAGGCGCCGTTCTTCCACCGGGCAGCCCAGAGCCAGCACGGTGACGATATCCAGTTCAGCGGGGAGGCTGACCGCTTCGCCCAGCACTTTGGGATCAAAGCTGCGGAAAATGCAGGTGCCGATGCCCCTGCTCCAGGCTGCCAACTGCATGGTCTGCGCGGCGATACCCGTATCCAGCAGGGAATGCGCGGAAATTTTATTATCCGGGCCTCTGCCGGCAAGCACCACAATATATCCGGTGGGGCGCTCCCCTTCAACCGGCCCGTTCCATTCTTTAAGATAGTTCGCCCAGGCCAGTCCGGGGTAAAACTTTTCGCGGTTTTTCGCGGACTGTACAGTAATATAACGCAATACCTGCAAATTTCCGGCGCTGGGCGTAAGACGGGCGCAATCAACCAGCCAGGAAAGCGTCCCTTCGGGAAGCTCCCTGGAAGCGTCGAAACGGCGGCAGGTACGCGCAGCGCTGACAAGTTGCAGAAAATCATCCGTAGGCTTGGGCATGGGTTCACTCCTTATGGTTCAGGGATACGATCTGCCGGAACGCCGGGCAGGGCAAGGTTCTAAAAATTTTGTAAAATTTTTATACAACAACTCAAGATTAAAGAATTTCAAAGCTAATCTTTCGCGTCATTATCCGGCGTAATGCCGCCGGGAGCGGCGCTTTGGATTTTTCTGCGCCTGCGGGCCACCAACAGGTATATTGGGCCGGAAAACAGATAGGCAACGAAAAAAGAAAAGCCGAAAACCTTTGGCGCGGCGACAATCAAGGCAAAAAACAGGACAAAAACCACCATCATGGAAAATGTTTTTATCCGCAAAGGAGCAAATTCTTTAAAGGCAAAATAAGGTACGCGGCTGACCATAAGCAACCCGAGCGCGATGGTCAGCACCAGGGAAAACCAGGTCATGACAGGATAAATTTTATCCGGCAGATAGTTATAAAAAAGCGTGATGCAGGCCAGAGCGCAGCCTGCCGCCGGAATGGGCAGGCCGGTAAAAAATTTTTTGCTGGCGCTGCTTGCGGCCATTACATTAAATCTGGCCAGGCGTAACGCTCCGCAGGCCATAAACAAAAAAGCCCCGGCCAGACCGATGCTCCCCAAACCGCGCAGCTGCCAAAAGTATATCATATAGGCCGGGGCAGCCCCAAACGCTATGACGTCGGCCAGTGAATCCAACTGCACGCCGAAATCGCTGGCACTGTGGGTAAGCCGGGCGATTTTTCCGTCCATGCCGTCAAGCACGGCGCTGACCAGTATGGCTATGGCGCAACCGCTGTAGTTTCCGCCATGCGCCATAATAATACCGTAAAAAGCGGCAAACATGCTGCCCACTGTAAACAGGTTGGGCAGAATGTAAACGCCCTTGCTGATCGGCTTTTTATTCGTCTCCATCATCCGCCTCAGAGTCACATTCCCTCGGCGCCGGCCTTGCGGGCCAGCACACTGCTGCCTGCCGTAACCGACTCGCCTATTTTCACGCTGGGCTTATAACCGTCCGGAATGTACAGATCCACCCGTGAACCGAATTTTATCATGCCGTAACGCTCGCCGCGCGCCAGCGTATCGCCTTCGTCCACCCGGCAGACTATGCGCCGGGCCACAAGGCCGGCTATTTGCGCCATTTGCCAGTAATTGCCCTCTTCATCCTGCACATTGCAGCAGCATTGCTCATTGTCTCTGGAGGCTTTATCCAGGGCGGCATTAACAAAACTCCCCGGCCGGTAGGCAACAGCGCGGATTGTTCCGGCCACCGGCATGCGGTTCACGTGCACGCTGAATACATTCATAAAAATGCTTATGCACATCCGCTCCTGTCCGTTTATGGGATCCGGACGGTTTTCAATCCTGATTACTTTTCCGTCCGCTGGGCTTACGGCCAACCCGGGCGCAACCGGGACAATCCGCTCCGGATCGCGGAAAAAATGGCCGGCGAAAATCGTAAGCAAAAGCAACAGGAAAGCCATGGGCCAGCAGCCCATGATCGCAAAAATCAGGGAGGAGAAAGCGCTTAAAAATATACTGTAATAACCTTCCGCGGCTATACCGATAGATGGTTTACGCATACGTCCCGCCTTCAACTGAAAGATTTTTTAAATAAATTTTCCACGGCCTTTTTGCCTTTCGGTTCCAAAAACCGTGTTCCAGTGCCGGTAAAAAGCCGGTCGGCAATCGTTACCTCACCGGCCTCAACCCAGCGCGATTCCCAACGGAACCAGGCATCTTTCTTCTGGTCGAAAACCAGCAACCGTTTATTGCAAATTTTGGAAAACTCCGCCCCCCAGCCCGTACCGCCTTTGACCGTATCATCCGGCATAATTTCTCCCACGACAAAAACCTCATGGGCGCTGCTTACCTGCCAGCAGATGGATTGCAATACCTTGCGAAAAAGGGGCGCGCTCGTATACTGGCGGTTCATAAGCTTGGAGACGTAACTCAAACTTACATCTTTAAGGGACAGTTCTTCACTGGTAAGAATGCGCAAACCGCGAACGCGTTCTATCTGGTGACCTTCAAAACTAAAATTCACTTCCTGCAGGCCGAATTTTTCCGCGGTTTCGCCAAAGCAGGCTTCGGCTCCGGCCGCGCCGCCGCTGTACAGGATACATTCCGTAGGATTAAGCATAAAAACTCCGCATCATGTAAATGCCCTTCAATATGTGATGTAAAAACTCTCTTGCCACAATTCCGCCGTCTATTTTATACTTGGTGAAGCAATAAATACAGGAGTTTTTTTGCAAAGAAAATCTTTTCATATCATAACCCTGGGATGCAAAGTCAATCAATACGAATCTGAAGCCTTGCGCCAGGCGTGGCTGAAGGCCGGGCACCGCGAACTCACGTCGCCTCTGGGGGCGGATTTAATCTTGATCAACAGTTGCGCCATTACTTCCAAAGCCATAAGCGATTTGCGCGCCGTATCAAGACGCGCGCGCAGGCTGGCCCCCCGGGGGGAAATCCTGGTCACCGGTTGCGCGGCGGAAGCTTTCCCCCATGAGTTAAGCCCGCTGCCGGTTGACGCTCTTGTGCCGCAACGCAAAAAAACCACCCTGCTGCGCCGCCTGGACGCGGATGAACCGGCAAACGATTTCCGGAACCATGACGACCCGGAAGGGGTCGTCCATAACTCTGACGACCCGGAAGTGGTCGTCCATAACCATGACGACCAGGAAGGGGCCGTCCAGGCAACGGCTTTCCCGGATTTTTCCATCAGCGACTACGGCCGCAGCAGAGCTGTATTGAAAATTCACGACGGCTGTTCGCAACATTGCACTTATTGCATTGTGCCTTCAGGACGCGGCCCCTCGGTAAGCCGCCCGTGGCCGGCGGTGTTGGCCGAAGCCGGCCGTCTCGCCAACGCCGGATTCCGCGAAATTATCCTGAATGGGGTCAATTTGCGGCAATACGGGAGCGATCTGCCGGGAAAACCGGACTTCTGGGATTTACTGACCCGTCTTACAGACGCTTTTGCGCCGGAATGGGGAGGAGGGGGGCAGGAAGAGCGCCAGGCTCTCCGTTTCAGAATAAGTTCGCTGGAACCGGGGCAACTTAACCTGAAAGCCTTGGATACCCTTGCCAAAAGCAGGCTGGTAGCCCCGCATTTACATTTGTCGCTGCAAAGCGGAAGCGTTTCCATCCTGCGCAAAATGGGCCGCAGGCATTATAACGTGCGGATTTTGCCGGATTTTTCGGACAGTTTGAAGCAAATTTGGCCCAAATTCGCCTTGGGAGCGGATTTTATAGTGGGTTTTCCCGGCGAAACAGAAAACGATTTTACAGATACCTTGGAGCTATGCGCTCAACTGCCTTTAACTTACGCCCATGTTTTCCCTTATTCACGCCGCCCCGGCACAACGGCCGCAAAGCTTCCCGGACAAGTTTCCCAGGAAGTAAAAAAAGAGCGGGCTGCGCGCTTGCGTGAGCTGATCAGCCGGAAAAAGCAGGAATTCCTGCAAGGCCAGCTACAGCTTGACCGGGTTTGGGTAATCCCGGAAGAAGGGAAAAAAGGCAGGGGCATAAACGAATTTTATTCCGCCTGCCGGTTTGGCGGAACAGACTTTCCCCAGGGCAAAAATATTCTTCCCGCCCGCCCGGTGGCTGTGGAAAAAGAAACCTTGCTGGTACAACTGTAATTCGTCGATGCTGAAAAAGTCGGGAAACGACTTTTTCAGAAAGGCACGCCGGCTCCAGGCTACGCTTTTGCGTACGTTCTGAAAAAAATATCCCGGTTTATGATGTAGACATCACTCAAATCGCTCTCCGAAGCCGCAATATAGTCTCCCGCAGCGCCATAAAAATATCTGTCCCTGTCCCAGTTGCTGAATACTTTCGTCGCCCTGGCGAGTTCCCGCGCCCGAACGAACCTGTCTCCCCCGGGTATGCACGCCCCGGCGTACGGACGCAGCGCCTTCTTTTCGCCGCTTATCTTCTCGCTCACAACAGGCATATACTCCGTTTCGGGGAGATCGCGCCCGACCATGCGTTCATAGGAGGCATCAAACCTGTCTCTCTTTATTGGATACACCTCGCCCGAAATTCCTATCATAAGAAAGGTATCGGCAGAGGAAAGCGTGTCTATATCTCCTTCCAGGGTACGGATGCTGATTTGCGATCCTTCGGGAAATATATCGGTGGTGCGCGCATACCCCAAGGGTATCCTGAGTTTGCGATAACGTCCATATGCGGTGAAATCAAGGTTATGGGCGTCGCAGTAAACCAGGTCGAAGTTATCCTGATATCTCTCCAGGCGGGAGCGGAGAAAATCGTCCGGAGATGCGCCCGGCGCGACCTTATCCACACATTCGAGGCTGATATACCCCCCGGCTTTTTCAATATTGCCCCCGCCGGAACCAACGTCTCGCGTCAGAAACGCGGCCAGTTCACTCGCCATGATCTCCCGGACGGAACTTCTGATGGATAATTTAATCCCGCCGGCGTAGCCGCAGTACACCACGCAACTGTTGAACTGCTCCACCTGCTGGGCGATGTCGCTCGAAAAGCCGAGAATGTTCGGGTCGCAGGGCGCGGCCTTCAACAGTCCGATCTCTCCAATGAGGATGGAAGATGACAGCGTGCCGGCGACAACGTCCAATTCTTCTTTCGAAAGAGTCGAATTTTTCAGCCTCTTGATCAGTGACCAGCTGACCGGCATAAATTCCGCCAGATCACGATCCAGAGGATGCCGCAATTCGGAAAAGCCGCAGGTGTCGGTGAACAGGCCGTAATAAAGAGCGTTATAGACGTCCGGATCCGCGCTGAAATCGAAACCCCCTCCGCGCATCAGATCCCAGATCAGCGTGGAACAACTTCCCAGCGACGGCCGGATGACTACCGACGGGCCTTCAGGTATTTCCGGCCGGTGGTGGTCGAACACCGCTACCCCGCCGGCTTCGAATTTTCGCACGTTGCCCGCTCCGTATTGGCAATCCACTGTAATGAGCAGATCGCACCGGGGCATTTCCTCCACGTATTCAAGAGGAATATGGAGCAGGCTTTGCATCAGGATAAGATTGGGCTTGGTTATCCGCCCCTTCCCGCTGTAAATGAGACGGACGGACGCGCCGCGCGATTCCATATACCGCATGAGGGCGAACCCGCTGGCCATGGCATCGGCATCCGGGACGTCATGGCACTGTATAACCATGTTTCCGCGTCCGGACAGATCACTTAGCAGCGTCATGCGTTCTGTTCCTTCCCCAATCATCCACCCTGAACGGCACGCTGACGGCCAGCCCCGATTCCGTCAAAACGCTCCTGTCCCAGTAACCCCGCAGTTCGTATTCTCCCGCTTCCGGCGGGGCTTTCAGCGTAATCGTCGCATCGCGCGCATAAATACGCTCGGAAGATATGTATTCCCCAAACCCGCCGCCCGCGCCCGACAGAGTGATGATTGCCCCTCCTCCGAGGTTGTAGGGCACGCCCGAGACCCGCGCGACTATCGGCGACTCCGGGGCATAGCTCAATTTATCCGGTTCTATGGTAAAAGGATACGCCTCTTTTGCTATAACGCTGAAGGTCTCCTTTGCCACGATGGTGGATTCGGCGTAAACATCATTGTTGCTGTAAGCCCGGATTACATACTCGCCGGTTTCTTCAGGCGCGCCGAACGTAAACTCCGCATCCCGCGCGCTTATGACCCTGTGGGAGATGTAATCTTCAGGAGGTGCGTCAATTTTGGACAAAATAAGTTCCGCCCCGTCATCCAGCATATACTTCGGCACACCAGCCACCTTAACCTCAATGTTCTCGCAGACCGCATACTCCTGCCTGTCCACAGTCAATCCGAACGCGCCGGAGGAATCCCCGCTGACGGAAAACCGCACAGCCCCGGCCAGCGTAGCTTCAGTCAGATCATTGCCGCTGTTGTAGCCGCGCACCTCATACTTTCCCGCTTCAGCGGGAGCGCGCAGTTTGATCCTTGCGGCATTATCGGCAATGAACTCGAACGATATATATTCCCCATGCCTGTCTCCCGCACGCGCTATGCCGACGATGGCGCCCCGGCCAAGCATGTTCCGCGTAACTTCCGGCAGTTCGACGAAAACCGGCTCCGCCGGAGCGTAAGTTCTCTTTTCTATAGTAAAGCTGTAATCGCCCTTTTTATCTTCGGAGCGCAAAATAAAGCTGGAAATCCCAAAAGCGGCGACCATTAAAACAACTCCTGCCGCCGCAATGCGCAAAAAATCCTCCCGGATGCCCCACCGTCTTTTTTTATACTTCTTATATTTGATCTTTACACCCGTTGCGGCGCCCTTCTTCTCCACCTTGTTCACTTCCAGCGCAGCGCATATATTCCGCGCTATCGACTCCGGGCCGCCCGCATCCGTAATCCCCTGCGTCGCGTTCAAGCCGAGCGCAAGACCGGGAGGCAGGACATCCATACCGTCAAGATAGACCGGAACGACCTTTACCCGGTTGTTCAAGGCGAACTCTATCTCCGATCTGACGTACACGGACGCCGCGGATTCCTTCGTTATGAAAATGACGAAGGCGGAACAGTTCAGTATGGCCGTCGCTATTTCGTCAGTCCAGGTAGAACTGATGCTGATGCCCTTGTCGTACCATATAGCGTACCCGTCGGCGCTGACGCCCTCAATTATCGGGAAGACCACAGCGGAGTCAAAATGCGCGTAACTCACGAACACAAAAGACTCGTCGTCCAGGCTGCACGGAACGACATTGCAAACGGTCTTCCGTTCAGGCATGTGAACCTCCCTGTTACTCTATTACCATGTCACACTTAAAACTTCGCTTCGCTACGTTTGAAGTGTGAAGATCGCAAAGCAAAAAACGTGGTTTTTGCTTTGCTCCGCCGCCTTAAGGCGGCGCGCCGGGCTTGTTCACCCGGCGTCAGTACGCTGTTCTATACGAACTTTTAAGTGTTACAGCGTACTATGGCATTTTACGCTTGAGATTGTCGCTTAACGGCGAAACAAGTTTCGCCTGCGCCTACGGGGCGGGCGGCGGTTCCCGCCGCCAGAGCATTTCAACATTTTCAATGTTAAAACGCTCTAATCCATAAGACGGTGGCAGCCCAAACTCCGGGTATTGCGCTTGCAGGACTGAATAATCATGTAGGCGGCCTGACATCCGTGAAAAAGATCAATCAGCGGTTTGGAAATAGGCGTCTGCTTGTAAAAATCATGCACATGGCGCGAAAGATCCCGCATTTCTTCAAATGCGCGGGAAAGTCTCGCCTGCGTGCGCATTATGCCGACATAATTCCACATGGTATTGCGGATATTGGCCCAATCCTGGGCAATCAAAGCCGGGTCGTCGTTTTGTTCCGAGGCTACGGTGGAATGCCAGGGGGCAATGTTATCCCGCAAACGTTCAGTCAGGGTTTTCCCCTCCGCCAGACCATTAAAAATATCTTTGGCCGCGCTGTATCCCCAAAGCAGCCCTTCCAGCAAAGACGCGCTGGCCAGCCGGTTGGCCCCGTGCAGCCCGGTGCAGCTGCATTCTCCAACGCTGTAGAGCCGGCTCAGACTGGTACGCCCGGCCAGATCCGTAAGCACGCCTCCGCAAAAATAGTGCGCCGCGGGAACAACCGGAATTAAATCCTTGCGTATGTCTATGTTGTATTTCGCGCAGGATTCAAACACCGTGGGAAACCGCCTGACCAGATCATGCTGGACGTCACGAACGTCCAGATACACGCATTGCGCTCCGCTTTTGAGCATTTCCGCGACAATGGATTGCGAGACGACATCCCGCGGGGCAAGTTCCGCGCGCTGGTCATAGCGCGGCATAAACCGCTTGCCTTCCGCATCGACCAGTATGGCCCCCTCGCCTCTTATGGCTTCGGTAATCAAAAACCGCGGGGCATTCTGGTGATAAAAAGCGGTGGGGTGAAACTGCATGAACTCCAGATTTTCCAGCCGCGCAAAAGCGCGGCTGGCCATGGATATGGCTGATCCGACCGCTCCCGTCGAATTGGTTGTATGCAAAAAAAGCTGCCCGACCCCGCCGGTGGCCAACACAGTATAATCAGCCAGCATCGTTTCCACCCGACGGGTGGTTTCATTAAAAACATACGCGCCGCAACAGGCGTTTTCCAGCTGATATCTGTACTCCATGCCGAGGGTATGATGGTGGGCGGTAAGCAGGTCTATGGCCGTCATGCCGCGCAGGATGGCGATATTGGGAGATTGTTCCACCGCCGCCATAAGGCTGTCCATAATGCTCCGCCCGGTGTGATCCGCGCAATATAATATCCGCGGGGCGGAATGCCCGCCTTCCCGGGTCAGCTCCCACTCCAGCTCTACTTTGGGGTTTTCGGCATGTTGGGTAAAAGGAATATTCAGACGCCGGATCAGAAGTTCTTCCACTACCCGCGAACCCTGTTCGGCCAGATAACGCACCGCGTCGATATTGTTGTGCCTGTGTCCGGCCGTGAGCAAATCCTGTTCCAGCAAAGCGGGATCGCCCTGCTCGGCTTTATAGATAATGCCTCCCTGTGCCAGCCAGGAGTTGGCTTCTTTTCCGGATGATCCCGCGCTGATCAGGGTTACGCTGACTCCCGCATCCGCAAGCACAAGCGCCGTTGTACACCCCGCTATGCCGCTTCCGATAACCAGCACGGGAGTATATGACCGATCTTGATTCGCCATGGTGTACCTCTTTTAGCATTTTGACATTGAAAATGTTGAAATGCTCTAGTACTCTGTAACACTTAAAAGTTCGTATAGAACAGCGTACTGACGCCGGACGAACAAGCCCGGCGCGCCGCCTTATGGCGGCGGAGCAAAGCAAAAACCACGTTTTTTGCTTTGCGGTCTTATCGCTTAAAACGAAGCGCATGCGTAGTTTTAAGCGATACATGGCACTAGGACAAAAAGCGCATGCTAAAATCCGCCGTCGGCGCGGAATGGGTCAACCGCCCCACAGAGACAAAATCCGGCCCTCTGGATCCGGCGGAGGGTTTTACCAGCAGGGCGATATTTTCCAGATTAACCCCGCCGCTCACTTCTGTTTCAATATGCTCCGGGATAATTGCCAGCGCCCCGGTTATACCGGCCGCATCCATATTGTCCAGCATGATGCGGTCAACTCCGGCGCGTACGGCTTCGGCCGCCTCCGCTTCATTTCTGCATTCAACTTCTATGGGGGGACAGGGGTTATAGGCCTGGCGCAAAAGCTTTACCGCTTCGCTGATTGAACCTGCCGCGTCGATATGGTTGTCTTTAAGCATAAGCATGTCTTCCAGGCTGAAGCGGTGATTATGCCCCCCTCCCACCAGCACGGCGTATTTTTGCGCGTGCCGCATCCCCGGCAGCGTTTTACGCGTATCCAGCAAACGGGTTCCGGTGCCCTGCAAGGCTTTAACATAGCGGGCGGTCAAGTTCGCCACCCCCGACATGTGGCTGATAAAATTGATAATGATTCTTTCCGCTTTCAAAAGAAGCCTGCTGGGGCCAAAAATAACGGCCAGAACCGTGCCCGCGGATACGAAGCTCCCCTCTTGCACTTTTGCCGCATAGCTCCAGGCGCCGCTTGCGTATTTTTCCGCCTCAGCCATAATCAGGGGGATGACCGGAAGTCCGGCGACCAGGGAATCTTCTTTGGCCACCAGGGCAACCTGGCTCTGGTGCTCCCGGTTGAATACCGCATTTGAGGTCAAATCCGTCCCGTCTTCTTCCAACGCCGCTCTGATGGCCTTAAGAAGAAAATCCCCGGGCTGCCCTTGAAAAAATTCGTCAAAAGATAGACAATGCATAGCGTTTTAAGTAGTGGTTTAACGGTTGGCAGCGCCGGGCGGACAAGCCCGGCGGCTGGAATTACTGATATCCGCATTGAAAAGTAAACTTTTCCCTGCGGAGGATCCTCAACCGAAAAACGTGGTTTTCGGTTGACTCTCGCCGCTTCGCGGCGACATCAGCCGGACGGATGATGTTCAGATTTCCATGCGGAAATCTGTAAAAGCGTAAGGCAGTTTAGGTCTATGCCCCTGATTCGTCAAGGCTTAAGCTAAAAACCATCTGAAAATAAACAGCGAGCAGCCATGACTGTGCAAGCGGATACAGCCGCCGCGCTTGAAGCGCGCGCGGTTCTTGCCCCAGAATCCGAACATCCGGCTGATTTGGCGGACAGGATTGGGCAACTCTCTCTGCCGGAGCAGGTGAACATTTTGCAGCGCCTGCCGGCCGACCATGCCGCCGAAGCCTTGGTGGAAATGGATGAAGGCGCGCGCATTGAGCTGCTGGAGCGGCTTGATACAAGTATCGCCGCTACCTTGATCGGCGAAATGTCGCCTGATGACGCCGCCGATGTGCTGGACGAACTCAAGGCCGAGCAGCGCGACGAACTTCTGAGTTCCCTGGAGCTTGAAGAAGCCGAAGAAATCCGCACTTTGATGGCCTTTGACCCTGATACCGCCGGCAGCATCATGAATACGGAAATTGTGGTGCTTGACCAGGAACTCACGGTGGATGAAGCGATCAAAGTTGTGCGGCAGGATATTGAAGACAAGGAGCTTCCGTATTACGCCTATATAGTGTCGGATAACGACCATCTTACCGGAGTGCTTTCCCTGCGCGACCTTCTGATTTTACCCAAAGGGACGATTCTTAAAGACGCCAGCCGAAGCAACATTATTTCCGTTACTTTTGATCAGAAACGCAACGAAGTTGCCCGCATGTTCAGCGATTACAACTTCATGGCCTTGCCGGTGGTAGACCATGCCGGGCGTATTTTGGGCATCATCACGCATGATGATGTCATTGATCTGATAAACGAACTGGCCAGCGAAGACATGCTGGGCATGGTGGGCGCGGGGCAGGACGAATCGGTGGATACCCCGGCAGCGGATTCCGTAAAAATGCGCCTGCCCTGGCTTTTGGTCAACATGATCAACTCGGCCATATCCGCCTCCATGGTTTATCTGTTTGAAGGCAGCATAGCCGCCATGCCGATTTTAGCGGTATTTATGCCTATGGTCGCCAATCAAGCCGGCAATACCGGGCAGCAGGCCCTGGCGGTAATCATCCGCCAACTGGCTCTGGAAAAGCCGGATAATGAACGCGCCTTCATGGCTATACGCCGCGAATTAAGGATAAGTTTGTGCAACGGCCTGCTGGTGGCCATACTCGTGTGGTGCGGAGTAT
The DNA here is from genome assembly GCA_031266055.1 of Deltaproteobacteria bacterium. Lineage (GTDB taxonomy): Bacteria > Desulfobacterota > Desulfovibrionia > Desulfovibrionales > Desulfovibrionaceae > WRHT01. The sequence continues at coordinate 11,252 of JAISBT010000097.1, read as the reverse complement.
ATTTTGTGACCAGGATTCCTCTGCTCTGCACCTTGATGGTGCTTGCTCTGGTCATGGATATGGTTTTAGGCGCTCTGGCCGGAGCCTCCATACCCTTGATCCTGAAAAAATTCGGGAGAGATCCGGCTCAGGCCTCCAGTATTTTTCTCACCGCTATCACCGATGGCGCCGGTTTTTTTATCTTTTTAGGTCTGGTCACTTTATTTTTACTGTAGAGGCCCCCTGAAAACCATATAGAGCATTTTACGCTTGAAATGCTTGCAGAACGGCACAACTTTGAAAAGCTGAACCGCTCCCTCGAAATAAAACTGAAGGATTCAAGATGATGCAGCAGCGAGAACCGGATAATAAAAAAACTGTCAAAGCCAAATTAAAATTGCAGCTGGATCTGTTGGCCATCTGTATTTTTTTTATGGCCTGCGTGGATATGCTGCTCTTTTTTTTGATGAACGACGCCCTGCGCCTGACCGCTGTCATACCTCTGGTGGCCGGTTCCTGCATGATCACGCTTTTGCTTTACGGGGTATTGCATGCCTTTTTTTTGCGCCCCCTGTTCAAACTGCACAATGCCATAGGGCGCACGCTGGTTACAGGTTTGCGCGTTCCGGAAAATAAATCCGGGGATGGAAATCTGTATAGTGAACTGCATGGCATGTTCAATTATCTCGCTGAAAGCCTGCACAACAGCGAAGCCGGGCTCTCGGCATCCGCCGGGGACACCCGGGCCGCTTTTTTATCAAGAGTGACCGATGAATTCCGCGATCCGCCGCAAAAAATTGTTTCTCCGGCCGGAAAAATGGACGCCACCCCGGATTTGGCGGAGGATCAGCAAACCTTCACCCCCCGGAATGCTCTTTCCGGGAAGCGGAATACAGAGAGGCGCACCCTGGCGCGGAGAATCCGGATCCGCGCGTTTCCGGGCAAAGCCCGGCGCTTTTTTCGCCCGGCGCTGAAGAAGCGCACATTTGGGCCAAATAATGTAACTACATAATTAAATTGCTCTAACCAGGTCGATGCAATCGACCTGGCGCGGCGTAAAGCGAGCCGCAATTTACTTGCGGCGTCCGCGTAGCGGCGCTTGAAGCCGGTGTGCCTTTCTGAAAAAGTCGTTTCCCGACTTTTTCAGCATCAACTATACATAGGAAAAATAAATATTTTGCGCCATACAAGCAAATTGTTTTCCAGGTCAAGCTCCCGGCAATGGTCATGCGCGGAAAAAGCCAAAGCCTGGTGGAAAGCCCTGCGTCCGCCCTTTTACATTGCCTCCCTGGTGCCGTTGCTTTTGGGCTATGCGCTTGCGGGCAAGGATACCGGGCAATGGAACAATTTTATTTTCAGCGGAGTGCTGCTTGTCTCCTTTGCCTTGCATCTGGCCGCCAACCTTGCCAATGATCTCTTTGATTATCTGCAGGGTACGGACAACACGGATACCATCGGCGGATCCGGCGGCCTGGTCAGCGGTAAAATCAGCCCCCGCGAAATTACTTGTGTTTTAATCTTCCTGTATCTGCTGGTCTTTGTTTTAACCTGGGTCGGTTCCCGGCTTACCGGACTCGGGCTTTTATGGCTGATTACCCTGTTTGCCGTTTTTTCCAGCCTGTTCTATGTTGCCCCGCCCATAAGATACGGCTACCGCGCCCTGGGTGAATTATTCGTATTTTTGAACATGGGCGTCATCATGGTGGAAGGCAGCTACTACTGCCTTACCGGCAGTTTTTCTTCCAGGGCTTTGGCTCTCTCACTGCCTGTGGGTTTTATGGTCGCCGGTATTTTATATTTTCAGAGTCTGCCTGAAATAGAAACCGACCAAGCAATGGGCAAGCATACTTTGGCCGGAGTGCTTGGGCCGGTCAGAGCGGTTTTTCTGTTCACTTTATGGTGGCCGGTAATCTGGCTGTTACTTTTTACGCTGTGGCTCACCGGAGCTTGTTCCTGGCCTGTGCTTGCGGCAATTGCCCTATGTCTGCCCCTGCATTGGCGCGTTTGCACGCTCGTGCATAAAGCGTCCGGTGACTGGCTGACCCTGGACGCATACGGAAAATTCGTGCGCATGATGTATCTTGCCTGCGGAATCGGCCTGATCTGGGCGGTTGCCGTTTCCTGAAGCCGTTTAATTTTGAGACGCTCTAAAAAATTTCATACCCGTCTTCTGTAACCAGAACCATATGCTCCCAGCGCACTCCGCCCCATTCCGGGTAGTAAAGCCCCGGTTCCACGGTTACGACCATGCCCGGCTTCAAAACAGTTTCATCTGCGGCATTGAGCCTGGGCCGTTCATGGGTTTGCAGGCCGACGCCGTGCCCCAGCCCGTGGTTAAAATGCCCGGCCACGCCTTGTTCTTCAAAATATTTACCGGCGGCGGCATGGACGTCTTTACATGCCGCGCCCGGTTTTATAACCTTGAAGGCGCGCTTCTGGGCCTCTTTTACCTGCTCCAAAGTTTTTAAAAAATGCCCCGGGGCTTTATCGCCCACCCAGAAAGTCCGCGTCTGATCCGAGCAGTAATCTTTCAGCCTGCAGCCGACATCCACAAGTACGCAACTGTTTTCGCCGATGCTCGCCTCGCCCGCTCTGGCATGGGGCAATGCAGCATTGGCGTTGATGCCCACAATACTTTCAAAAGACAGGGCCTCGGCTCCATGGTTGCGGAAAAACTGCTCAATGTCCCAGGAAATATTTTTTTCCGTCCGCCCGAAGGCCAGTGAGCCGGGAAGCCAATGCAAAAGCGCGTGATTCAAATTACAAGATTCCCGCATCAGAGCTATTTCTTCAGGGCTCTTGACGATACGCAATTTTTCCACCAGGCCGTCCGCGCCGGCAACGCTTAACCCGGCGGTCACCCCGGCAAAAAAACCCTGGCTGATGCAAAAGGCTTCAAAGCCCAGAACGCCTTTCACCGTTGCTTTAAGCAGTTGATTAATCTGCCCGGCGCAGCCGCCCGTTCCGCCCCCGGAGTAAATAAAAACTTCCTCCTTATCCGCCTCCCGCCATAATCTTGAAGCCGCCTCCGCGTAACGGGCATCCGTACAAAGCCAATCTTTACCTCCGGCGGTGATGATAAGACACCCGGAACTTTCATTGGTTTGCGCGTCTTGCAGTTCAAACCCGCTCAAATAAAAGCGGTTTGCATCCAAAGTCACCAACATGCCGCCGAGATTTTGCTCTTCAAGCAGGTTGCGCAGCTTTTCGCGCCTGCTCTGATAAAGCCCGCTGTTCATTCTTTCACACTCTCTTTTTGTTGAAGCGCTCTACAGGCTTGTTCGCCCGGCGTCAGTACGCTGTTCTATACGAACTTTTAAGTGTTACAGCGTACTATTTTATCCAGCCGCCTTTGATTTACAGTAAGCCGTTCATCTGCTATGTTAAATCAGCTTTTGTCAATACTCTACCGAAGGATATATTATGTTGCTAGCCAAACGCGTCATGCAGCTTAAACCCTCCGCCACTCTGGCCATCAACACCCTGGCTCAGGAACTGAAAGCTTCCGGCCGTGAGATCCTCAGCCTCTCCGTTGGCGAACCGGATTTTGATACTCCAAGGCATATCGGCGATGCGGCCATAAAAGCCATACAGACTGGTTTTACCAAGTATACCGCCGTACCCGGCATGCCGGAATTACGTGCGGCCGCATCCGGCTATTTTAACAGCCAGGGCGCAAAAAGCGCTCCGGATAATATTATTATTTCCAACGGTGGTAAACAGTGCCTGTATAACCTTTTTCAGAGCCTGCTGAACCCGGGCGACGAAGCGCTTATTCCCGCTCCTTATTGGGTAAGCTATCCGCCCATGGTGGAACTGGCCGGCGCGGTGCCTGTTCCTGTTCCTGCCGGAGTGGAAAAACAGTTCAAAATCAGCCCGGAAGATCTGGAGCGGAAACGCACCGCCAAAACCAGACTGTGTATTATCAATTCACCTTCCAATCCCACCGGAACCGTATACACCCAAAAGGAAATCGACCGCCTGGCCGAGTGGGCTGTCGATTCAAATGTTGTCATCGTTTCCGACGAAATTTACTGCGCGCTTGTCTACCCCCCCGCGCAGCCCGCCGGGTTCTGTTCCTGGTGGGCCAGGCACCCGGAAAATTTCGTGATTGTTAACGGCGTCTCCAAAAGCTATGCCATGACCGGTTGGAGAGTCGGCTACACTCTGGCCCATGACGCGCTCATCAAAGCCTGCAATAAACTGCAGGGACAGAGCAGTTCCAACATTTGCTCCATTGCCCAGAAAGCCGCTCTGGAGGCCATTACCGGATCGTCGGACAGCGTTGCCGCCATGCGCGAATCTTTCATGCGCCGCAGAAATCTGGCTATGGACATCATCGCGACCTGGCCCGGAGTAAATTGTCTTTGCCCGGACGGCGCTTTTTATCTTTTCCCGGACATGCATAAGCTTTATAACTCTTCCATGCCGGACTCCACCGCCCTGTGCAAGGTCTTGCTGGATAAAGCCGGCGTTGCGCTTGTGCCCGGCATTGAGTTCGGCGACGATAACTGTGTACGAATTTCCTATGCCGCTGCGGACGCCACCCTGCAAAAAGCCTTGCAAAAAATCGGCCAGTGCCTTCTGGGCAGGTAGCCAGAGCAGTACAACTTTGAAAAATTGTACCGCTCCTATGGCTTTTTACGCTTGAGATTGTCGCTTAACGGCGAAGCAGCGCTGCTGTCTTCATCCGTAAGCTGCTGCGCAGCAACGGCTGAAGCAAGTTCGTCTCGCGACAATCTCGCTGCAAGGATTTGCAGGCAAATCCTTGCAGAGCGCTTTATACATTTTCAATGTCAAAACGCTCTAAACACTTATATCACCGGAGCCAAGCCATGCGTAACAATCTATTCTGGGGCCAGGCCGTCAAGGGCAGGCTTGCCAAGCCCGGCGTAAATCCAGCCGATATTGCCGCTTCTTTCGTTCCTCGTCTGAAACAAGAACTTGCAGGCGGCGCTTTGCCTTTTATCAGCCTGCCTTTCAAAGCCGCCCTTGAGCGGGAACTTCCAGAAACAATGCAAAAATTCGGCAGAGGATTTAAACACCTGCTTTTACTTGGCATAGGCGGTTCCGCCCTTGGAGCCAGAGCTTTGCAAAAAGCTTTTATGCCGCAGCAGGACTGGCCTGCGCATACAGGCCCCTGGCTCTGGATTGCCGACAATGTTGACGCGGCTTGCCTGAACGCCTGGCTGGACAGACTGCCGGCGCAGGAAACCCTGGTGGTGGTCATTTCCAAATCAGGCGGCACCATAGAAACCATGGCGCAGTATTTCCTGGCGCGCACCTGGCTGCATAAGCACCTTGCCGCTGAATGGGCCAAACATGTTCTTCTGATTACGGATAAAACGTCCGGCGCCTTACGCGAAGAAGCCGCGGCCAAAAATCTTGCCAGCCTTCCTGTGCCGGAACAGCTTGGCGGACGCTATTCCGTTCTTTCCGCTGTCGGTCTCGTACCCGCTTATTTTTGCGGGATGGACTGGAAAGCCCTGCTGGAAGGCGCTGCCGACCTGTCCCTGCCTCTGGCCGATCACCCCGGGAATCTGGCCGGGCATCCCGCCTGGCGCCTGGCGCTTTGGGCTAAAAGCCTTATGGATGCGGACTACAGCCAGCTCATCTTTTTCAGCTATATTCCGGCCTGGGCCTGTTTCGGCTCCTGGTTTTGCCAGCTCTGGTCGGAGAGCCTCGGTAAAAACGGTAAAGGTTCCATGCCTCTTCCGGCTGTCGGCGTCACTGACCAGCATTCTTTGCTGCAAATGTTTTTAGACGGCCCTAAAGATAAGGGATGCCTTTTCCTGGAATGCCCGGATCTGCCCAAAGGTGAAAAATTTGGCGCGGACAGCGCCAACCCCCTGCCGGATAAATGGGCCTACTTGAAAGGACAACACTTCGGAGATCTGCTTACGGCTGAAGCCATCGGCACCCTTGGCGCCATGGCGGCCCGGGATATTCCCCTGGTGCGCATGGGCATGGGCAAAACCGATGAACGTGCCGCCGGGAGCATGATTGCCCTTTTGGAGCTTGCCACCCTCTTTACCGGCTGGCAACTGGATATCAACCCCCTGGATCAACCCGCGGTGGAGTATGGCAAGCGCCTGGCCAACGCCAGACTCGGCGCCCCCGGTTACGCTGAAGAAAAAGAAGCCCTGGCCCGGTACTTTGCGCAGCCGGATGAACCGCAGGCTTTTTAAATGCCTTCGGCCGCACGACAAAGCGCTCTGCCGGCTGGAGAAACTTCCGGAGCGCCCGCCTTGGATCCAGCCTCTAACACTGAAATTGAGTCCGGCTCGGTCTTCGGTTCCAAAGCGGTTGTGCGCCCGGAAACCGCGCCTTCCCCTGAAAATATTTTAGCCCTCGGTAATCTGGCCCGTTACCTCGGCTGGATTTTTCTGGCTCTTATTGTCGGCTTTTCCATTTTCCTTTGTTTCATGCTCGGCAATAGCGCCCGGCAGGTCATCCTGGCCAAACAATATGAATTTGCCAGGCTCCTGGCGAATAATCTGAACCATCAAATGTACCGCCTTTTTGCCTTGCCCGCGGAAACGATTTTCGGCCGCATCGCTCTGGGTCAGCGCGCGCAGTATGAAAGGTTGGATCAAGTTGTCCGCCAGGTTATTCAGGGCATGAACGTGCAGAATTTACGCATTTTTAACTTTGAAAAAATTGTCGTCTATGCGGTTAATATAGATGACTTGGGGCGCGCGGATCTTGCCGGTGCGGAAGTAAGCGCCGCCGATTCCTCCGGAAGCATAATCTTCAGACTGGACAGCAAAATTTCCCTGCTGTCCGCTTTTTTCAGTCTGAATGTCCCCTCCGGTTCTTTTGTCCTGCATGCCTATGCTCCTCTTACCGTTGATATCCGTAAACCTGCGTCTGACGATAATGATTTGCCTGTTTTCGGGGTTTTGGAATTCATGCAGGATGTTACGCCGGACGTTATTTCCGTCCTGGACTTCCAGCGCAGCATCATTGCCATTATTTTGGTTTCCTCCCTGCTTATTTTTGTAATAATGATCCTGTTCCTTACCCGGGCGGAAAGCGCTTTGGCCGCGCGCGTACAAGAAAAAGAGCGTCTTTTGCAGCAACTGCATCAGAATGAAAAATTGGCCGGCATGGGCAGGGTTATTTCCGGCATTGCGCATGAAATTCGCAACCCCCTGGGCATTATCTGCTCCAGCGCCCAACTGCTTTTACGCCGCGTTAAATCCCTTGATGTCAACAGTGCCGGAATACTGCAGGCTATATACGATGAAAGCCAGCGCCTCTCGCAAACTGTAACCAATTTTCTGGATTACGCCCGCCCGAAAGCGCCCCGGCAGGATCTGGTGGACATCGCGGCTTTGCTGGATCAGGCCCTGGCTTTTTTGAGTCCGGAATTTACCAAGCAACAGGTAAGGCTCAAAAAAAGCTATTTGCCTCCGGACTGCGCCGGGGAAAGCACTCCGGAAGGATATGGCGTTTATTTGATCAAAGGCGATAAAGATCTGCTGTATCGGGCTTTTTACAATGTTCTTATAAACGCCGTGCAGGCGGTTGCGGAAAACGCCCGGCGGGAAATATCCCTTGCGGTGCGCACGGCGCCCTCCGCGGACTACCCGGCCGGCGCCGTTGAAATTACTGTCGCCGATAACGGCCCCGGCTTTGAGGCCGGTGACCTGAACCGTTTCCTTGACCCTTTTTTTACGACCAAACCTCTCGGCACAGGCCTGGGCCTGCCTATTGTGAGCAGTATAGTGACCAACCACGGCGGAACCCTGGAAATCATGAACCGGCGGACTGAACACGCCGCGCAGCATCCGTCCGGAGCGCTGGTACGCATCATTTTGCCTGAAACAAGGAAACCCTTATGAAAGATAATGCCACACATGTACTGATCCTGGATGATGAAAAAAACTATCTGCTGGTGCTTCAAAGCATGCTCGCCGACGCCGGGTATATGGTTACCGCCATAAATGACCCGGTTATGGCACTGGATTTTCTGGACGAATCGGAAGTTGACGTTCTCGTTACGGATATGAAAATGCCCACGCTTTCAGGGCTGCAAGTTCTGGAAACCATGAAAAAAAATTATCCGCACGTGCCGGTGCTGGTAATGACGGCTTTCGGAAGTATTGAAAGCGCCGTGGAAATTATGAAACTCGGAGCTTTTGACTATATTACCAAGCCCTTTTCCAACGATGAATTGCTGCTTTCCGTGCAAAATGCCGCCGCCCTGGCCAAGGCGCAGTTACGTTACCGTTTGTTGTATGAAAACATGCAGGCTCGCTTTGACATGCATGAAATAATTATCGGACACAGCAAAGGCATTGAAAAAGTTTTGGACATGGTAGCGCGCGCGGCGCCCAGCCGGAGCAATGTGCTTATTCTGGGTGAAAGCGGCACCGGCAAGGAATTGGTTGCGCGCGCCATTCACCTGGGTTCGCCGCGTAAAGACGGCCCTTTTATCAGCGTAAACTGCATGGCTTTAAACCCCGGAGTTTTGGAAAGCGAATTGTTCGGCCATGAAAAAGGTTCTTTTACCGGCGCTGTTGCCCTGCGCCGCGGGCGTTTTGAGCTGGCCAACGGAGGGACGCTTTTTCTGGATGAAATAGGAGAACTTTCCCAGGATATGCAGGTCAAACTGCTGCGCGTGCTGCAGGATCGAAAACTGGAACGGGTGGGCGGCACAGAGGAAATTGAGGTTGATATACGCATTGTCGCGGCTACAAACAAAGATTTGCTCAAGGCGGTTGAAGATAAAAGCTTTCGCGACGATCTGTATTACCGCCTGAATGTTGTGCAGATCAGCCTGCCCGCCCTGCGCGAACGCCGGGAAGATATCCCTCTTTTGATCAATCACTTTATGGGAAAACTGACCAAAGACGGCGCTCTTGCTCCCAAAAAATTCACCATGACCGCCCTGGATTATCTGACCGGCTATGAATGGCCCGGAAATATCCGCCAGCTTGAAAACATTATCGAACGCTGTCTGGTCATGGTTCCCGGCGATACTGTCGATATGCCCGATCTGCCGCCGGAAGTCCGCGATGAAGAACTGCAGTTGAAAAGCGCCATAGATTTATTGCCGGTCAAATTGGATTTGGCCGCCACCCTGGACAGGCTGGAAGCCGCTCTTATACGCCGGGCAATGGCCAAAGCTGAATTTGTGCAGGTCAAAGCCGCCGCCCTTTTGGGCTTATCCAAGACCCTGCTGCAGTATAAACTGAAAAAATATAGTATCGGGCATTAAGCGCAATGGCTAAAATTATCTGGGCTGGCAACACTTTTTTTGCCCCCTGTCTGACCGACCTGGGTCACGAAGTTATTTATATCAATTATCCCGCAGGCTCCGTGCTGCGCTGGGAGGATCTTCCGGCTGCCTGCCGCTCTGGAGCACCGGATCTTTTTGTTCTGGGCGACGTCAGCGCGCCGCCTTTTATTCTGGGAGTGGAGGCTTTCCCTTGCCTTACTTGCTTTTACTGTGTTGACAGCCACTTGCATTCCTGGTACCCGCGCTATGCGCAAGCCTTTGATTTCTGCCTGGTAAGCCTTAAGGATCATCTCCCCCTGTTCAGTTCCGCAACCGGAATGCACCTGCCGCAAGACCGCGTTGTCTGGTGTCCGCCCTATGCCCTCCGAAAAATTACCGCAACCGAACAAACCCGCGCCTCACCCAAAAATTGGGACATCCTCTTTGTCGGCAAAGTGGATCCGCGGGTGAACCCCGAACGGGTGGCCTTCCTGCAAAAACTTAAACGAATTATTCCTTCCCTGGACTGGCGAAGCGGCGATTTCAGAAAATTTTTTACAGAAGCCAAACTGGTTTTAAATCACTGCATTGCCGGAGACTTAAATTTCCGAACTATGGAAGCCCTGGCCTGCGGATCCTGCCTGCTTACCCCGAACATCGGGCATGGACTGCAAGAACTTTTTACAGACGGCGAAGATTTGTTCATATACAATCCGGAAGATCTTCCCGCCTTGGGCGGACTGGTACGGCAACTTTTGCAAAACCCTGCTTTGTGCGCTAAAGTTGCCGCCAGCGGCTTGCAAAAAGTTAATGCCGGGCACTTGGGTGAACATCGGGCGCTTTTGCTTGACCGTATTTGGCGAAAGCAGCTACAAGGCAATAATGCGACGCAGATTGTGCAAAACCGGCTTGCGCGGAAGGCTGACATTCATGCCCGATACCTTAAACTGATTTATCTGCTGTTTGCCGAAAGCATGGAACTTCCCGCTCTGCGTCAGGCTTATCTCGCCGCTGCCAAAACGTAAAGCGTCCGCCTGTACAGGATGTACATAACCGGCCCTGAAAACTATATAATACCGTTTCCCCATCAAACATGCTTTTATGTTTGATGGGGAAACGGTATCCGCGACAGGACGTCGCGGCGAAGCGGCAGCCGTTTTACGGCCGGAGACAGCAGCGCTATGTGAAGCATTTCGGAGGCAAGGCGTAACCCAAGCTTCCGCCGCAGCCGATACATCAAAACTGCATGGATGCAGTTTTGATGTAGAAATGGTATAATATATCGGCATGGACTATATATGAATGAAAAAGCTCTGAAAGTAATTTTGGAACATGTTGGGGAAAGCGCCAGGGCCCGCGACCTTTTTTTTGAAACCAAGGCCGCTTTGCTCCTGGATGCGGCAAAAATCATGGCGGTCTGCCTTGCCCGGAAAGGCAAAATTCTGCTGTGCGGCAATGGCGGCAGCGCGGCCGACGCCCAGCATGTAGCGGCGGAACTTGTCAACCGCTTTTTGCTGGAACGTCCTCCCCTGCCGGCGGTGGCCCTTTCCACGGACAGTTCCATACTTACCGCCGTGGGCAACGACTACGGCTTTGAACATATTTTTGCCAAACAGGTTCTGGCTCTGGGCAACCCGGGCGATGTGCTTGTCGCCATATCCACATCCGGAAGCAGCCCGAATATTATTAAAGCTGTTGAGGCCGCGCGTACCCGCTCCATGCGCGTTATTGGCCTGACCGGCAAAAACGGCGGAGATATGGCCGGACTTTGCGACCTTCACCTGAATGTCGAACATGATTCAACGCCGGTAATTCAGGAAACCCACCTGACGATTGAGCATTTACTATGCCGTATTTGCGATTATTACCTCTTTGAAAATGTACCGGAGTTGATGCCTCTTTTGCAGAGCAGTGCCGCTTTTCAAAGCTGAACGGCTCTATTACCATGTCACGCTTAAAACTTCGCTTCGCTACGTTTGAAGTGTGAAGATCGCAAAGCAAAAAACGTGGTTTTTGCTTTGCTCCGCCGCCTTAAGGCGGCGCGCCG
>JAISBT010000023.1 GCA_031266055.1 Deltaproteobacteria bacterium | reverse complement strand
TAAAGCGACACTCTGTGCCTGTCCCAAATACAAGCATGTAGTGCCTGTACGCAGACGTGCATGCTTTAATACGCTGAATATATTGCTTATTTTTTACTATATGTTAAACTTGGGTTAAGGCGGCGCGCCGGGCTTGTTCGCCCGGCGTCAGTACGCTGTTCTATACGAACTTTTAAGTGTTACAGCGTACTACGGCTGTTTAGCGGCTTTCTTTTTACTCATGGCCTCAGCCAAGGCGGAACCAAGCAGAGAAAACCCTCCGGCGGAGGCCGCGCTCTGGGCGTGTTTGCGCCAATCCGCAGGTTCCGCGCCGCCCTCGCCTCTGCCGCGTCCCGCTCCCCTGCCGTTGCTTCTGCTCTTTCCATCCTTGTTGCGGAAGGAGCGTTCAGGACTCCTCCGGGCATCCTGCCCTGAAGCCTCACCGCTTTGCGCAGGCTGCCCCTCCTGCGCGTCCGGCATATGCTCCGGCAAGATTTCGGCATCTTCACCCACCGGGGCAAGCGTAATTCTGCGTCCGGGTAAATCCATTTCTTTTATACACACTTCAAGTTCGTCGCCCGGAGAAAGCCTGGCCAGCCTGTTTTTTCCCCGCACGGCGTTAAGTATGGAATTGGGCATCAGCCCGGTCACGCCGGGGGCAAGATTAATAAACAGTCCAAAGGCGGCGCGCTTTTCCAGGCGGCCGGCATGTTCGCTTTGCAGCGGAAAATCCTCCGCCGCCCTGCTCCAGGGATCGCCCGCGGCATCCCGCAGGCTGAGGGATACCCGGCGTTTTTCAGCATCCACCTCTTTGACCTTCACGGTGACGCTCTCCCCCACTGTAAGGCACTCTTCGGCCTTGGCGATGCGTTTTTCCCAGGAAAGCTCCGATATGTGCGCAAGCCCTTCTATGCCGGGCAGAATTTCTATGAAAGCCCCAAAAGTTGTAAGCCGCAGTACTTTTCCGGTAATGTTGTCTCCGGCGTGAACCCGCTCGCCAACCGTAAGCCAGGGATCTTCCGTAATCCGGCGCACGGAAAGCGCAACGCGCAGCCCTTTTTTATCTTCCTGATCAATAGAGAGGATTTTTACCCGAATTTTATCGCCCAGATTCAAAACTTCATCCGGCTGCACCACCCGCGACCAGGAAAGCTCCGAAACATGCACCATGCCTTCCACTCCAGGAGCGAGGCTGACAAAAGCTCCAAAAGGAGTAAACCTCTCCACCGTGCCCTCACGCACCTCGCCAATTTGAGCCGAAGCCAGAAAAGCCTCCCTGGCCTCAGCCTGTTCGGCCTCCAGCAGCGCGCGCCTGGAGATCACTATATTGCGCCCGTTCTGCTCCAGTTTGGTAATAATAAAATTGAAACTTTTACCCGTGCAATTTTCCGGGGACTCCACCGGACGCACGTCAAACTGGCTTAAAGGGCAAAACGCCCGGCGCCGCATGATGTCCACGGAAAAGCCGCCCTTGACCAGGGCGGTGACTTTGCCTTCCACCGGAACAGAGGATTTTTTGGCGTCCTCCAACACCGCAAGGCTTCCCGAGCCGCGCACAACCTTTGAAAGGCGCACTTCCTGCGCTGAAACATGCACCACATATAAATCAAGAACATCCCCCACCGCGCATGCGCTTACTCCATCCTGCTCCAGTTCCGCTTTTTCGACCAGCCCGTCCACTTTATTGCCGGTACTGACAAAAACCGTGTCATTAGTTATTGCCACAACCACGGCCTTAACTTTCCGGCCAACTTCCAGCCGGACGGCGGACTGCTCTTCCTTTTCCTGCGCCGCAAACATTTCAGCGAAAGTTGAATCGTCCTGTTCCTGATTCTTTTCATCAGTCATGTTCTTCTCCATTACTAAATTAGTCGGCCCTGAAAAACTATATAACATATTTGCATTGCGGACTTTCGCCGGCCTACGCCAATCTCGCGGGCGTCCTTATTTCATTTTCTGGCTGCGTATTTTTTCCCGCTCTTCCTTGAATACAAACCTGACGATTTCTTCCCGGTCGCTGTCGCGTATGCCGGTGAACTGGACGGCAAAGACCCGGCTGCCCCCCGCAACCCCGCCCGGTCTCAAAACCCGCCCGATGCCGGAAGCTATGCGCGGAGGATATTCACCAAGAAACATCACAAGCTCAATATAGTCGTCAATACGTAAATCGCCGCACTGCACCAGCACGCCGGAAGCGCTGACCTCCGTTACCATAAGCTTGTTGGGAAAAAATTCGTCAAAGCGGTCTTTTTGCAACAAAGCCAGGATGCTGTCCATTTTGGCATCCAGGGTTACCATAAAGCGCACCAGAGCCGGGGGAAGTTTGGAATTGGAAGAAAGCTGCGCGGCCAAAGACGAATCTTCAGCGCTGAACTGGCGCGGACATATTTGCGGCTCATCCGGCAGGGACAATTTCCGGTACAGCCCCTGAAAATATACCGGCACCCTGGAATAGCTGCGTTTATCTATGCCGAACAGGTGCATAGGAGAAGAAACTGGATTCTGCATAAATGCGCCCGGCTAAGAATTTTGCCTGATAAACTGACGCGCCCGGTCGGCTTCCGGACTTTTGGGGTACTTGGCTATAAGCTCGTTAAGCCGGACTTTCCCGGCCTCCTGCTGACCCTTCTGGTACATGCAAACGCCCTGCTTGAACAGAGCCGACTGTAATTTATTGCTGCCGGAAAAATTTTCTATGATTTGCTGATAGGCCAGGATGGCTCCATTATAGTTTTTAAGCTGATAGTATGATTCCCCCAGCCAGAAGTAAGCGTTGCCGGTCAGCCTGTTTTTGGGGTAAACCTTGACGAAATCCTGAAAAATTTTGACCGCATCCTGATAATTACGGTCGCTGAAAGCCTTGGTTCCGGAATTGTACAGGGTAGACGCCAGATCCGCGCCGCGCTCCAAGGGCTGGGCCACTACCGGCTCCCCGGCGCCGGAGGCGGGCGCCGTTGCAAGGGCAGCCGGGGGTGTTGAAAGCGCTGCTCCGGATGCGCCGGAAGCTATGCCCGCGCCGGTTCCCGGCGTGGCGTCCGAACCCGGCGTGCCGGCTGAGGGCGAAAAAGCGCCGGCTCCGCCGCTATCCACCGCATAAGACATTTGCGGGGATACAGCGGACAAGTCCGGCGGCTCAAGCTCGTTCAGTTCCACCGCCAATACGGAGCCCAGTTTACGCACGGCGCTTTCAATCCGGCTGACTCTGGCCCGCAGTTCGGCATAATTTTCACCTTCGGAATTCTGCTGCCGCCAATCCGCAAGATCCCCGGAAACCTGATTCAGATCCTGGCGCATAGCCTGAATTTGCGCCCACATGTCAGCCTGCCCGGGCACGACCCCTTCCCCGGTCATATTAAGCTGCCTGTTGATATCTTTAATTTGCTTTTCCGTATTGCTCAAACGGCTGTAGATGGCTTCCGTGTCCCGGTTCGAACCGACGCAGGAGCAAAGCGCGAAAAGCGCAATCAACAACAAGCTTGCTGTTCGGCGTAAAATCATAATGTTTTATCCTTAATTCTGGTTCGTCCCCACACAAGATACAAAAAACCTCCCAGCACCGGCAAAAGAATGCCCGCGCCCAACCAGAAAAATTTTTCCGGCGGATTCTTGAAACCCTTGCGCATCGCCCGCCAAATACACCATAAATTGGGCAGAATCAGCAACGCCAGCGCTGCCAGTTTGACCCACAGGGGTACCGAAGGCAACACGAGCTCCAGGTTGTGCAGCAACTATAATTACCTACCTATAGCATTAAATTTTTAATATTTGAATCCAATTCAGCGCTTATTTCCCGGCCGGGGAGCACTTATTTTTGTCCTTGCTCCGCTGCGCGAGCGTAAGCGCAATAAACCCGAATACTCCAAGGGTTATGCCAATATCCGCCACATTAAAAGCCGGCCAGTGCCATTCGCCCCAGTAAAAATCCAGAAAATCCCGCACGTGCCCCAGGCGGCAGCGATCAATAAAATTCCCCAAAGCTCCGCCCAGAATAAGGCCCAAACAGCAAAAAGCCGCGTAAGCGCGCAACGGGAGCGTTCCGGCAAGATACAACACCCCGGCGACCGCGAGTACTGTGGCAAGGGCGAAAAACCAAAACTGCAGGTCAGAAGCGTTATTGTTCAAAAAACCAAAGGCCGCGCCGCGATTTTGCACCCGCACCAGATTGAAAAAGCCGTCAATGACCACCCGCGCGGGCCGCAAAGGCAGCGCGCCCTCCGCCAGATGCTTGGTCAACTGATCGAGCGGCGCAAGCACAAGAGCGATACCGCCTATACACCAATACCGCTTCATGCGCTCCGCCCTGTCGTTCATAACAAGCTGTCCGGATCAGCCTTGGACAACACAGAGGAGCAGCGCGGGCATACATCCCCGTGCGCCGCGTCTTGGCCAATCTCTTCGCTGTACACCCAGCACCGGGCGCATTTTGTTCCCCTGGCTCTGGAAACGGCAATCCGCAACTCCGCTGTTTCTTCCGCCTGCGCCGCCTCCGGGACGGCTTTTTCCAGCGGGGCAAGTTCAAACTGGGAAACAATAAACACCGCGCGCAAGTCCGCGCGCAAATTTTGCAGGCTGCGCAGCAGTTCCGGCCCGGCATACAGGCCAAGCGCCGTATCCAGTGAATGGCCGATCTCCCCGCTTTTACGCAGAGGCTCAATCAGCTTTGTGGCTTCGCCGCGAATTTTAAGCAGGGTTTCCCAAGCGCCGCGCTCTTCCCCGGCAAGGCTGAAAGCAGATAAATCCGGCTCCGCCAGGGCAAAGACCGTCTTTTGTTCCGGCCTTAAAGCCTGCGGCATGCTCTGAAAAACTTCCTCGGCGGTAAAGGAGAGTATGGGGGCCATGTCGCGCAGAAGAGACAGCAAAATCAGGTGCAAGGCCGTCTGGGCCGAGCGCCGCGCGCGGCTCCGCGGGGCGGAGGAATACAGACGATCCTTGATTACATCCAGATAGAAGGAAGAAAGATCCGTCACGCAAAAATTGTGCAGGCAGTGGAACACCTTGTGAAATTCATAGTCCCGGTAAGCGTCCTGCGCGTATTGATGCGTCGAGAGCGCCAGATCCAGCGCGAAGCGATCCAGCGGATCCAGTTCTTCCCGGGGCAGGGCCGCGGCCGGTGTAAAATCGTGCAGATTGCCCAAAAGAAAGCGGCAGGTGTTGCGGATACGGCGGTAAGCGTCAATCAGGCGGCTGATGATTTCTTCCGAATAACGGATGTCTTCGCGGTAATCCACCGAGGAAACCCACAGGCGCAAAATTTCCGCGCCGTATTTATCAATGACGTCTTGCGGGGCCACCACGTTGCCGATGGATTTGGACATTTTTTTGCCCGCGCCGTCCACAACGTAGCCGTGGGTGAGCACATTCCTGTAGGGAGGAATGCCGCGGATGCCCATGGAGCATAGAATGGAACTGTGGAACCAGCCCCGGTGCTGGTCTGATCCCTCCAGGTACAGATCCGCCGGGTAGGCGCAATCCGCGCGTTCTTCCAGCACCGCCGCCCAGCTCGTGCCTGAATCGAACCACACGTCCAGAATATCGGTTTCTTTTTTCCATCTGGCCGCGCCGCAATGCGGGCAGGTCAGTCCAGGCGGGGCAATGTCCTCCAGGCTTGCTTCAAACCAGTAATCGCAGCCTGTGGGGTGCCGGGCAAAACGCCCGCACATTTCATACATCCATTCAAGATCATGCCAGGCTTCGCCGCAATTTTCACACAACAGCGCCATAATGGGCACGCCCCAGTTACGCTGGCGGGAAATACACCAGTCCGGGCGGAACTCGATCATGTTATGGATGCGCTCCTCGCCCCAGGCCGGAATCCAGCGCACTTTGTCCCGGATGGCCTCCAGAGTCTTTTCGCGCAGTTGATTCGCTTCCATCATGATAAACCACTGGGTGGTGGCGCGGAAAATTACCGGCTGTTTGCAGCGCCAGCAATGCGGATAAGCATGTTTGATCTCGCCATGCCGCAAAAGGTGCCCGACTTCCCGCAATTTTTCTATAACTTTGGCGTTGGAAGCAAAAACATTCATGCCGCCGAAAAACTCCACCGTATTGTAAAAACACCCGGCGTCATCCACAGGGGAAAGTATTTCCAGCCCGTACCTGACGCCGATTTCATAGTCCTCCCGTCCGTGTCCGGGGGCGGTATGCACAAGTCCGGTACCGGCGTCCAGAGTCACATGGCCGCCCAATATAAAGGGTGATTTCCGGTCATAAAACGGATGTCCGGCGATCAACCCTTCCAGAAGTTCTCCTTTGAATTCCATAAGCACAACCGGGGCTTCCCAGCCGAAAATTCCGGCGCAGGCCGGCAAAAGATCGCGCGCCAGAATATATTGTTCGCCGCCCACCTGCGCGAGCACATAGTCAAACTCGGGATGCGCGGCAATGGCCAGGTTGTCCGGGATCGTCCAGGGGGTGGTAGTCCAGATTATCGCGTAAACCCTGCCCGGATCCGCCTTGGGCAGTTTCTGCCGCAATTTGGGGTCGGTCAGGGGAAAACGCACATAAACGGCCGGAGATACGTGATCGTAATACTCCACTTCCGCTTCCGCCAAGGCCGTGTGGCAGGATGCGCACCAGTGAATGGATTTTTTACTGCGCTGCACGGCGCCCTTGGCCATAAAGTCGGCAAGTCCGCGGGCGGTAATGGATTCATATTTCGGATCCATGGAAATATAGGGGTCGTCCCAGTTGCCGAAAACGCCCAGGCGCTTGAATTCCTCACGCTGGATATTGATCCATTTGCCGGCATACTCGCGGCAAATTTTGCGGATGACATGCGCGGGCAAGTCTTTTTTCCTGCCTTTCAAATCCTGCTCCACCTTGTGTTCAATGGGCAGACCGTGGCAATCCCAGCCGGGAACATAAAAAGTGGCTTCACCCAGCATATTGCGCGATTTGTTCACAATATCCTTGAGAATTTTGTTCAGGGCCGTGCCGAGATGTATGTTGCCGTTGGCGTAGGGCGGGCCGTCATGCAGACAGTATGCCCCTTTTTGGCCGCTAGCTTCCACCATGGCGGAATAGGCATTGACTTTTTCCCACAAGGCCAGAGTTTCCGGCTCCCGCTGCACCAGATTGGCCCGCATGGGAAAATTGGTTTGCGGCAGATTAAGGGTGTTTTTATAATCACTCATAAATAATATCCTTCAATAATATCCTTACACAGCGGTAAAATAAATGTCACCTGCTGTTCAATCACCATAATAAAGCCATTTAGTCAAGAACTCTCCACAGGTGTTTGACCGCACACAGTATTTTACGCCGGAATATTCTTTCTTGACAAGGGCGGCTTTTGCCTATAAATGAAAATGAATTTCAAATTCATTTTCATTTATAGGCATTTTAACCTGAAAATATTGAACCGCTCCAAAGGAGGCAATATGGCATCAGCACTGATAGTATACGGTTCCACCACAGGCAATACCGAGTATGTCGCGGACATAGCCGGGCAGGTTCTTTGCGCTGCGGGCATGTCGGTAAAAAAAATCAACGCTGCCGGGGCCGAGGCTGAGGCCTTGTGCAAGGATTACGATTTGACGCTTTTCGGCTGCTCCACCTGGGGAAGTGATTCCATTGAACTGCAAGACGACTTTGTTCCGCTGTTTGAACATTTCGACCGTATCCAGGCCGGGGGCAAACCGGTAGCCGTCTTCGGGTGCGGGGACAGTTCCTATTCCTATTTTTGCGGGGCGGTGGACGCCATTACGCAAAAGTTGAAAGAGCTTGGGGCGCATGTTGTGGATACTCTGAAAATAGACGGTGATCCGAATCCGGAACAAGAGAATATTGAACAGTGGGCCAGGCGGGTCGCCGAGGCCGTTCTGTAACCCGGATTCCAGATAAAATTGCGTCCTGCAATTTTTATCTTCCGGCTGGTGAAAGTTTGCGTTTCGACTTGCCTCCCGAAGTACGAAACATTTCGGGAGGCCAATTCCAAATTAAAAATCAACGCCTTTTTAATTTGGATGTGGAATAACTGAACATCATATAAAAAAGGGGGAATTGCCCATGTCTGTCACCCGGGAGCTTGTCGCCGCCGTCCGCGGACGCCTGACGGCGGAGCCGGACTTGTCCACCGCGCGGCTGGCTGAAGAACTGCGCGTATCTGAAGTCGAAGTCATTACCGCCATGCCGAAAGCCATGCGCCTGCGCGCCGGCAGAGGCGATTTCGAAGCCATCTGGAAAACAGCGCGCGGCTGGCGCAACGCCTCCGTCACCCTGGGCGCCGCCCTGCATGTCGATATGCCGCGCGCCGCGGCAGCGGGCCTGCTCCCCGTTACGCCCGCCCTGAAGGAAATGACCGCTTCCATCTGGTTCGTTTCCAGGCCCCTGGAGCGCGGCGGCACGGATCATGCCGTCCGTTTTTTTGATCGCACCGGCAGCCATATTGTCTCCGTTCATGTCGGCGCAAACGCATCCGGAGAACCCGACAAGGAAACGGAAGCGGGATACAGCGCCCTGCGCGGGAGCTTCGGGATCATCCCCGTGCCCCCTCTGCGCTGCGCAGGCTGCGGGAAATGTTCATGCAAAAAATCTGCCGCGAGCGGACAGCGTTAAAAGGCAATTTAACTTTGAAACGTTCCCTCCGGCGCTTGACGGCGAAACATCGTTGCTGTCTTCATCCGTAGGCTGCTGCGCAGCAACGGCTGAAGCAAGTTTCGCCTACGCCTGCGGGGCGGGCGGCGGTACCCGCCGCCAGAGCATTTCAACATTTTCAATGTTAAAACGCTCTAATGCGCTCCGCTGAACATTCTGACCGCATCCGGCCCGCCTCCGCGTTCCGGGGTATGGCAGGAAGCGCAAGTTTGCGGATCCGGCCGCCGGCGAATCGTTTCCGCCGGAGGGTCATCCTGCATTTGCCATTGGCTCTGGCTCTGTAAATGCGCAGACCCCGGGCCGTGGCAGGCTTCACAGCCCACATCGCCAAGATCCGGAGTTTGGAAGTAGCTTATGAAGCCGCCCGGCTGCCCATAGCCGGTCGCGTGGCACTGAAAACAGGTTTGCTGCTCTTCGCCCGTCAGCTTGGGCAGCATTTTTTCCACCTGTTCCCGGGTGCGGGCTTTTTTGGATCCGCGCACAAAGCGTTCGTATATTTCCAGGTGGCAGTCCCGGCAGGACGGCGAACCGACATAGGCGGGAGGAAAATCCGTCTCACCGGCCGGATCTGGCGCGGGAGCGGCCGCTTCCATTGCCGGAGTCCAGGGTGAAGCCGCCGCCGCGGTACCCATACGCTTCGCAATGACCGCATTTGCCCGCGCCGCGGCTTTTGGCTCGGATAAGCCGCCGACGGCCAGCAAAGCCGGAAGAAGCCCCAAAAATAAAAACGCATAAAACCTTTTCAAGTTTTTTCCCCTTCCGGGCGAATCCCATACGATTTACGTTTCAATCCACAGCCGACTCCATCCTCCAACTTATACAGAACACCTTGCAATCTTTCAGAAACCCCCGCCAGATTCGATGTTGTCGCTTCAGCTTCCGCCAGGGCACCCAGGATCTGCAACAGTTGCTCCTCCAGGGCGCGATTGCCCGCCGCCCGCCGCAACTCCCGCGCGCCGCCCGCAAGCTCCTCAAGCGCAGCCGCGGCCCGCGCGCCCGCAGCCGGATTTTTTTCCCGAAAAACTCTCTGCGCATCCAGATTTTCCATATGCGCTTCCTCCGGCGGCTCCAAAGCGCGTCTGACGCTTTCAAAACGCTCCAAGGCCTCCCGGCCTCCGGCTTCACACCAGCCGAGCGCGCCGCGCATATCTTCCTCGTATGCAACAATATCGTCATACAGGGTATGCAGAACTCCCGCCATCTTCAGAAGCGCCCCCGGCGCATTATCCCCCACATCCGCAAGCGCGGTCAGAGCCAGAAAATTGACGCGTTTTGCCAATTCCTGAACATTCAGCAAGCTTTGAGCGGCCTTTGCGCTTCCTCCGGCCAAATCTTCAAGCCGCTGCCGCAGCTCCGGCAAAACCGACGCGCAGCGCCGCATCCGCTCCATAAGTATACTCCCGTCCCGGAATGCGCCCTGCCCGCTTGAGGCGCTGTCTCCGACGCCCTGAACCGCTGCCGCCGCATTACGGAGCAAAGCCCCGAACCCGTCCATAGTCCCGGCAAAATCCGCCGTTCCGGAGGCCAGGGCATCCCTTGCCCTTTGAACCAGGACGCATACGGCTTGTATCTGTCCGGCCAGCTCGGCGGCGGCAGCGCCATGTTCACGTAAAAGACTCCGGGCTTCCGGAACCAGACGCAGGAATTCCGCCTTTTCCTCCTCTCCACCCTCCGACTTGCCTCCCGGCCGCCGGCGTAAAAAAACAAACAGCGCAAGCGTGAGCAACAGGGCGCCGAATTGCCAAAAACCAAGGCGGGCGAAGCTCTCCCAAAAAAACGCGCTCAGTTCGCCTTCAACATCCGTAAGCACGGCGGAAGCGCCCAGCATGGAATTGCTCCAGCCGTGGCAATGATAGCATTCCGGCCTGTTTTCAATGGGCGCCACCAGCATTAATTTGCGTCTTCCGCCGTCTTCCAGCAGCCGCGCAAAGGGGCCTGCCCCGGCGCCGGATTCAAGCCCCTGCTTGTATATTTCCGCCGGTTCCCGGCGCAAAGTTCTGCTGAAAGGCTCTTTGACTTCTTTTGCGCTGGTGGAATATGTGATCATCCCGTCAATACCCGCCATGGAAAAAACGGATTCAGGAAATTCGTCCGCCAGGGCGGCAAAAATTTCCCGCATCCCGGCGTCATCCCCCTTACGCAACGGCTCATCGGCCATCAGGCGCAAAAGCTCCGCCTTTTCTCCGCTGCGCTCTTCCAAAAAGCGCAGAAGCTCCCGCCGATCCCGGGCGATTTCAAACAACAAGCCCAGAGAAACAGCCAGCAGGCTGCACAGCAATACGCCGGCAAAAAGCCGCGCCTCAAAAGAACGTACGCTGGACTTCAACAATCCGATCATGGACACTCCCGCCCGCTCAGAGGCCGAGGCATTCTTACAAGGGTTTTGCGCTTCAGGCATCAATCTTGCTTACGTTCCAGCACCATGTCACACTTAAAACTTCGCGTCGCTACGAGCGTAAAATGCCATAGGAGGCCGACATGCCAAATCACGCCCGCACCCAGTTCTACCCCAGGCACATAGACAGCCACAGGGAAAATGGCCGTACCGCGCCCAATTCTCCGGCGGAGAGCATTAAAAAAGTACGCCTGCCCGGCCTGGCGCTGCTTGCTCTGCTGGCCTTGCTGAATTTCGCCGGCTGCGCCGGTTTTGACGATACCTTACAAAAAATTGACAATTCCCTTCAATTTGAAATTACACGGCCCCCGGTCATTGTCAGGGAAGAGCTGGTCCGGCGTGAACCGCCGGTGGTGCATATTTACCCGGTAACAGAAGCGGCCGGGCTGAAAGTCCTGTTCGTGCCTTTCAGGGTAACGCAACCCATAAGCAATCCGGAACTGGCCGGTTACGGCATCAGCAAATTGTTCTGGCAAACCTGGGCATCCATGGAAATCTTTGAATATATGGAGTTCCTGCCGGAAGCGGGGCCTTTTCGCACAGACAGCGCCATGCGCATAGCCAGATCCAGAGGGGCGGATCTTATGGTCAGCGGCTATGTGACCAGACTGCTGTCCGGAGGCGAAGCGGCGTCAAGCTCCGTGGCTCTGCAACTGGAAGCCTACGATGTAAGCTCCGGGTCACTGGTCTGGTCCATGGCCCAGGCCGGGGCCATAGCCAAACCGGAAAGCCGCGATTACGTCCTTTTCACCACTCGCGGCAAAATTTCCTCTGACCCGCTCTACACCATCACCGCCACCCTGGCTGAAGACATGGGGCAAATCATGCTGAAATGGAGCAATGGCAGCGAAAAAAGCGATTAAAGCGATTAAAGCGCTTTGACATTCACGCCGGTATGCTTACGGATTTCAGCTTACGATGCAGGTAGCTGCGTTCCAGACCGATAGCTTCGGCCATTTTGCTTATATTGCCGCCAAATTCCCTGTATTTGCTTTGGAGATATAAAACTTCAAAGGCATTGCGCATAGCTTTGAAGTCATTATCGCGCAAAGCCGCGGGCAGCCCGGTATACGACGCTTGTTCAGCAGGTTGCGGCGGACTGAATTCCGCCGTGCGCAGAATTTCCGGCGGCAGCATAGCGGCGGTGATGTTTTGCCCCTCATACATAATGATCATCCGTTCAGCAAAATTTCTCAGTTCGCGCACGTTTCCGGGCCAGGAGTAATGCAGCAGCGCGAAGCTGGCCGACTGGTCGAAGCTCATGGGTTTAAGGCGGTATTCCTGCTGAAAACGCCGGGTAAAATACTGCAGCATCAGCAGAATATCGCCGCCTCTTTCGCGCAGCGGCGGCATATGCAGAGGAAAAACACGCAGCCGGTAGTAAAGATCCTGCCGGAAATCGCCTTTGGCTATGGCCTCTTCAAGATTTTTGTTAGTGGCGGCTATAACCCGCACATCCACGCGTATGGTGCGGTTGCCGCCCACGCGCTCAAATTTTTGCTCCTGCAGAATACGCAAAATTTTAGCTTGCGTTTTGACGCTCATGTCGCCGATTTCATCCAGAAATAGCGTCCCCTGGTGGGCCAGTTCGAACTTGCCGATTTTGGTGTTTTCCGCGCCGGTAAACGCGCCCTTTTCATGCCCGAAAAGCTCGCTTTCAATTAATTCCTCAGGAATGGCGGCGCAGTTCACGGCCACCATCGGCATGGAATCGCGGTTGCTGGCCGCCTGGATATAGCGGGCGGCAACTTCTTTTCCCGTGCCGTTTTCTCCGGTAATCAGCACCCAGGTATCCAGAGGGGCCACCATATCCGCGTATCTGCGCAAGGTCATGATGGCCTGGGATTCACCTTGAAGCGTTTCCGTGCGTTTTTCCGGCAAAGTGGAGCGCAGAGCCAGATTTTCCCTTTGCAGTTCACGGAACTCCAAGGCGCGGGCAACCGAGATAAGAACTTTTTCCAAAGAAAGGGGTTTTTCAATAAAATCGTGCGCCCCCTGCTTAATGGCCTGTACAGCATGTTCAATGGTCGCATGGCCGGATATCATAAGTACGGGCAGGCTGGGCCTGGTCGCCTTTATTTTTTCCAGCACCTGCGGCCCGTCTATGCCCGGCAGCCAGATATCCAGAAAAACCAGATCCGCTTCCTCTTTTTCCAGCACTTGCAGCCCGGTTTCGCCATTTTCCGCCTCAAACACCCGGTAGCCTTCGTCTTCCAAAATACCGCGCAAAGAAAAACGTACGCCGGTTTCGTCGTCAATAATCAAAATTTTTGCGTTGCGCCCGTCGTTCATGCGGTTTATACCCGTTTGGCAATGTAGGCGGCCATTTTTTTTGCTTCGCCAAATTCCGGGAACAAAGCCAGCGCGGCGCAGGCGGAAGTTTCGGCCTGTTTCCATTTTTGCCAGTCCACATAGAGACGGCCCTTGTTGAAATGGATGTACGGGTCATCCGGGGTGTGCCGCTCCGCGGCTGTAAACATTTTTTCAGCTTCTTCCATATTTTTTCCCCGCCGGTGGAGGATGCCCAGCTTATTCAGAATATAGGCGGCATCCGGATCAAGTTTGCGGGCTTTTTCCATATAAATGATGGCTTCATCGTTCAAACCGGCATGTTCAAAAGCTTCCGAAATATCCACCAGCAGACCCGCATCATCGGAATAGTCCGCAGCCATGCTTTCCGCCAGGCTCCTGGCGCTCTCCATATTTTTCGCGGCAAGTTCGCCGGCCAGGCGCTCCAGATCGGCTTTTTTCTGGGTTTCGCGCGCCTTGAAAGCCTGCTCCGCTTCGCTCAGGGCGCTCTGTTCCATGGCTTCGAGCAGAGCGCGCACACTATCCAGCAGCAGGCTTTCGTGGCCGGGAGCATAGCTTAAACTGATCTGAAACTGTTCGCGCATCTGCTTGTTATTGTTTATTTCACGCACGCCGGCCTCAATAAAACGGGCAAATTCACTTTTTTCAGACTTTAAAAGAGATTCAGCCAGCATGATTTGCAGACCGCGGTGAAAACACTGCACAGCATTGGTAAGTTTGCCCTGTTTGGCCAGAGAACTCACGCTGCTTAATTTTTTGCGGGCTTCAAACAACTCTTTTGACATATTGCTCTCTGAATAAGGTTAAATTTTTTCTTCAATTACAGATTTACGCATGGAAATCTGAACATCAGCCATCAGGCTGATGTCGCCGCGAAGCGGCGGGAGTAAACCGAAAACCACGTTTTTCGGTTGACGATCCTCCGCAGGGAAAAGTTTACTTTTCAATGCGGATATCAGTGTGACATTTTCGGTGGTTTATATATTTTCGTCAACCCGCTCCAATACCCGGATGACTTCCGCCAAATCGTCCGGCCTGTCCACCCCCAGGCTTCGGCCTTGAGTCTGAACCACCTGAACGGGAATATCGTTCTCCAAAAGACGCAGTTGTTCCAGCTTTTCAGTCAGCTCAAGGCGGGAGGGAGGCAGGCCGGTAAAAACGCGCAACGCCTCAAACCTGAAAGCGTAAAGACCAATATGCGCCAAAAAAACCACTTTGTCCGCACCATTTTGCGCAAGCCCGCCAGGGTAATCGCGCGCAAAGGGAATCGGCGCGCGGGAAAAATACAAAGCTCTGCCGCTGCGCGAACAGACCACCTTGACTTTGTCCGGCTGCGCCGCTTCGTCCGCGCGCATTTTACGCGCCAGGGTGGATACCCTGACCGCGCTCCCGGCAAAAGGACTTACCAGATCGCTCAACATATGCGGCATGAGGCAGGGTTCGTCACCTTGAATATTGACAATCACGGAATCCGCAGGCAATTTAAGAGCGAGGGCCGCCTCGAAAACCCTGTCCGTACCGCTCGGGTGTTCCGCGGAGGTCAGCACGCAGGGAACTTTCAATTTTTCCGCCGCCTCGGCAACGCGCCCGTCGTCCGTGGCCAAAGTCACCGAAGCAAGTTCCCCGCAGCGGCAGGCCCTTGACCAGACATGCCAGAACATGGGTTTACCGAGAATATCGGCCAGAACCTTGCCCGGGAAACGAGTTGAGCCGAAGCGGGCGGGAATGATGCCGTGGCAGGGGGGAACAGGGCCTTTGGGCAAAAAATCTTGCATATGGTGAATCTCGAAATAAAATTATTTACTCCTGCGCCGGGTTATAGCTCATACGCGGCACAAAATCAAGAACCGCCCGAAAATAGGGCAGTATTTCCCATGCCGCGCGGGAACAAGCTTGCAGCGGAAGAGGCGGGATATATCTGCGCCCGTTGCGCCGGCCAGGGGCTGACCTGCTGCCGGATCGGGCAGGCTGCCCCCGACAATACTCCCGCTGACCGGGAAAGCGTATGTTTTCCCGTTTCCGTAAACGAACAGCGGAGAATCATCGAAGACCTCCGCGCTCATTCTCATGGTACACACAGCGTAACCGCCGCGCAACTTTTTGCGCACGCCTCCAATGATGAAAAATTTTACGCGGCCATGCGGGCTCTCTTCCCGGCTGGCGGAGAACTCCTGAAACAGCTTTACCCGGCCGGAGGGCAACACCTGCATATGCGTTTGCGCCCGGACGGGGCCTGCGCGTGTCTGTCGGACACAGGATGCGTTTTGTCCGTACAGGCGCGCCCGTGGTACTGCCGCATTTTCCCTTTCTGGGTGATTAAAAGCCGCCTGCTAATCTTCAAGTCCGAAACCTGTCTGGCGGTCGCGCATAAAAGCCTGCCTTCAATTATGCGGGCCTTTTCCACAGACAAACAGGAACTTTTCGGCCTTTACGCGCATCTGCGCCGGGACTGGGGGCTGGAGCGCTTTAACATTGAAAATGTATAAAGCGCTCGGCAAGGGTTTGCCGTGCAAACCTTTGCTTCAGCCGTTGCTGCACAGCAGCTTACGGATGAAGACAGCAATTGGTTACACAGAGCGCGAAGCGGAGAACCGCTGTCGCTATCCGTAAAGCGGCAAGCCGCTTAACGGATACCGCGCTTCAGCCGTTGCTGCACAGCACTTACGGATGAAGACAGCAGCGATGCTTCGCCGTCAAGCGACAATTTCAAGCGCAAAAGGCACGGCAAAATAACATTAAAACATTGAAAATTTCTCAAAAGCAAGCTAGTGTCGCGTCAAGCGGCAATACCAGCGTCGCGTTAAGCGACAATACCAGCGTCGCGTTAAGCGACAATAGTCGCAACTCCAATATATTTTTAGCGGCGGCTTAAAACTTATGAAACGAATTCTTTTCAAAGCTTTGATTGTCTTCCTGGTTTTAGGCATACTGGGCGCTATTGCGGGCACCGGCATCATTTACTGGGCCTCGCGCGATTTGCCGAGCTTCACCCGCGTTTCAGACTACCGTCCCCCGCAGGTAACCACAATTTATGCCCGTGACGGCAGCGTTATGGGCTACTGGTACGATGAAAAACGCTTTCTGGTAAGTCTGGGACAAATGCCGGATTATCTGCCCAAAGCCTTCCTCGCCGCTGAAGACGCTTCTTTTTACGAGCATGACGGCATCAGTTTCAAAGCCATCTTGCGCGCCTTTGTCAAAAATACGCTCTCCGGCACTATTTCCGAAGGCGGAAGCACCATTACGCAACAGGTGGTCAAGCGTCTTATGCTGACCACAGAGCGCAGCTATACACGCAAACTGAAAGAGGCCATCCTGGCCTACCGCCTGGAAAGCTATCTTTCCAAAGACGATATTCTGAACATATACCTCAACCAGATTTATCTCGGTTCCGGCGCCTATGGCGTGGAAGCGGCGGCCCGCACTTATTTCGGCAAGCATGTTGAAGAGCTTGCCCTGCCCGAGGCCGCCGTTCTGGCCGGCCTGCCGAAGGCGCCCTCCAAGGTCAATCCGCAACTTGACCCGGCAGGCGCAAAAAACCGCCAGCTTTATGTTTTGCGGCGCATGTTGGACGAAAACATGCTTACCCGCGCCGAATACGAAGCCGCGGCCGCGGCCCCCCTGGTTTACGGCAGTATGCCCGAACCGCCCCAAATCGGCGCCTGGTATCTGGATGAAGTGCAACGCGAACTCACCCGCTTTTTGAGCGAACAAAATGTGCGTGATTTGCCTTTGCCGCTTGAACGATATGAACATGACGCCTTGTTTAACGCCGGTCTGAATATTTATACCTGCATGGAACCGGTGCAGCAGGCCGCCGCTGTCGCCGCCCTGCGCCAGGGACTTTTGGACGCCGACAAGCGCCACGGCTGGCGGGGCGCCCCGGAAAGCGTCCCCCCGGAAGAAATCGGCGCCTATCTGGAAAAACACCCCTTCAACCCGCAAGACCTGGATGACGCCGGATGGGTCAAAGCCGTGGTGGTGGAAGTGAATGCCAAAGCGGCGCAAGTGCGCCTGGGGGCATACCGTGGAGCCATCAGCGCCAAAATGGCCGAATGGTGCCGGGAACCCAACCTTGACCGCTCCGCTGCGGAACCGGGGCAGGCGCGGACGCCGGATAAATTTCTGGCTGTCGGCGATATTGTCTGGGTTTCCGCTGTCGGGACGCAAGGCCGGGCCAACCCTGTGGGCGCTCCGGCGGGCGGCCGTATGGAAGGCGGGAACGCCGCGATAAAACCTTATGTTTCAGCGCAAGTGACTGCGGAAACCCCCATAGAACTGTGCCTGGAACAAATGCCCGCACTTGAGGGCGCCCTGATCTCGGAAGAAACGGAAAGCGGCGATGTTGTCGCTCTGGTGGGCGGCTATACCGCGCCGCCCGGCAACTACTTCAACCGGGGCACCTACTTCAACCGGGCCACCATGGCGAAGCGGCAGCCCGGTTCCCTGTTCAAGCCCGTTGTGTATTCGGCAGCCATTGATCTGGGTTTTACCGCCGCCAGCATCATCAAGGACGCTCCTGTGGTCGGAGAATTCGGCACGGGCCTCAACGCCCTGTGGCGGCCTTCCAATTTTGACGGCGTGTTTTACGGGCCGACGCTGCTGCGCACGGCGCTGGTGAAATCACGCAACCTCTGCACCATACGCCTGGCCCAGCAAATCGGCCTGCCTGCCGTTATAGAACGCGCCCACCTCCTGGGCATTGACGGAAATATCCCCGTGGATCTTTCCGTGAGCCTCGGTTCTTACGCGGTAACACCCATGGCCATGACCGAGGCTTTTACTCCTTTCGCCAGCGGCGGGCAGCGCGTGCGCCCGCGCCTGGTGCAGCGCATTACCGACAGCTGGGGGCAAACCGTGGTCAATTTCATGCCGGAAACAGCCCCGGCCATTACTCCCCAGAACGCCTACATCATAAGTTCCATGTTGAAAGACGTCATACGCCACGGCACCGGTTTCCGGGCAAAGCCGGTCAAGAGCATTATCGGCGGAAAAACCGGAACCACCAACGAGGAACGCGACGCCTGGTTTGTCGGCTTTTCCCCCTTCCTGGTCAGTACAGTATATGTCGGCTATGACGAAAGCAGACCCATGGGTAAATCCGAAACCGGCTCCCGGACGGCCGTGCCCATATTCACCCAGTACAGCCTGGATATAGAACAGATCTACCCCAATGAGGATTTCGCCATGCCTTCCGGCCTGGTAACCCTGAATGTGGACGAAAGCAACGGATATCTGGCGGGAAAAGACTCCGCGCACATCGCCAGCCTGACTTTTATTGCGGGCTCGGAACCAAAAGTGACCGCGGGTGAACCCATCAAACGCGGAGATGATGATTTGGGCAGCGCCATCAACCTTTTAAAACAATAACCCCTTCGCGTAGTAACTGCCGTAAGGCTCAAGGAGAATATCAAATGCTGAATAAAGTCATGCTCATCGGACGGTTGGGAAAAGACCCGGAAGTGCGCTATGCGGCCAACGGCACCGCTGTTGCCAGTATGAGCGTGGCCACCGACGAGTCCTATACCGACCGCGAGGGCAACAAAGTTGACCGTACCGAGTGGCATAGGGTGGTGGTCTTCCAGCGTCAGGCTGAAAACTGCAAAACTTATCTCTCCAAAGGCAGCCTGGTTTTTGTGGAAGGGAGCCTGCAAACCCGCAAATGGCAGGATCAGCAGGGCCAGGATCGTTACACGACGGAAGTCAAGGCCAACCGGGTGCAATTTCTTGATCGCAAAAATTCCGCGCCGGGCATACCCGGAGAAGAGGCTTACGGCGGCGCCCACACTGCGGGCCAGACCGGCCAGGGCAAAGCCGCCAAAGCGCAAACCTCCCCGCAGGAGGATTACGGGTCGCCCTTCCCCTCCGAAGTCAGCGGGATGGATGACGTTCCGTTTTAACATTTTCTGCCTGAATCGAATCGAATAACTTGTCCAACAGCAGGAGGGCTTTTCCATGCCGCTTACCGGACCCAAGGAAATGTTCGCGCGCGCCTATAAAGAAGGCTACGCCGTGGGCGCTTTTAATGTCAACAATATGGAAATCATCCAGGGAATTACCGCCGCCGGAGCCGCGGAAAACGCCCCGCTGATTCTGCAGGTTTCCGCCGGGGCGCGCAAATACGCCGGGCAAACCTATATTGTCAAACTGGTTGAAGCCGCCTTGCTGGAATGTGACTTGCCCATTGTGCTGCATCTGGATCACGGGGCGGATTTTCAAATTTGCAAGGACTGCGTTGACGGAGGCTTTACCTCTGTTATGATTGACGGTTCCCACCTGCCTTATGAGGAAAACCTGGCTTTGACCAGGCAGGTGGTGGAATACGCCCACCAGCGCGGAGTATGGGTTGAAGCGGAGTTGGGGCGTCTTGCCGGAGTTGAAGAAGCGGTAAGTTCAGCCAAAAGCATTTATACCGACCCGGATCAGGCGGTGGATTTTGTACGGAGAAGCGGCTGCGATTCTTTGGCCATAGCCATCGGCACCAGCCACGGAGCGTACAAGTTTACCGGAGAACCCACGCTGGATTTTACGCGTTTGCAAATTATCAGCGACAAACTCCCCGGATACCCGCTGGTTTTACACGGCGCTTCCAGTGTACCCCAGGAATTTGTGGCCATGACCAATAAATACGGCGGAAAGCTGGGTTCAGCCAGAGGAGTGCCGGAAGAACTGCTGCGCAAAGCCGCCGGCATGGGCGTATGCAAAATAAATATAGATTCCGACATCCGCCTGGCCATGACCGCCCAAATCCGCAAATATTTCGCTGAAAATCCCGAAGAATTCGATCCGCGCGGCTACCTCAAACCGGCCCGGGAAGCCGTAAAAAACATGGTGCAGCATAAAATACGCACAGCTCTCGGCTGTTCCGGCAAAATTTAACTTCCGGGGAGATTACTTATGGCGCGCATAGCTGTAAACGGGTTCGGCAGAATCGGACGATACCTGCTGCGCCTTCTGGCTGACGATCAGGATCTGGAGCTCGTGGCCATAAACGCCAGAGCCGACGCCAAAACCCTCGTGCATCTTTTCAAGTACGATTCGGTACACGGCCCCTTTCCGGGAACAACAAGCGCCGGATCCGAGGGAATAACAGTAAACGGCCGCAACATCCGCGTGACTTCGGAAAAAACCGCCGCATGGAAATGGAAGGAACTGGGCATTGATCTGGTGGTGGAAACTACCGGGACGCTCACCAGCCACGCGGCCCTTTCCGGCCACCTGGAACGCGGCGCCCGGAAAGTAGTTGTGAGCGCGCCCGCGCAGGATGCCGACCTCACCGTGGTAATGGGCGTCAACCACGGCCTGTACGACCAGGCGCGGCACCACATTGTATCCAGCGCCTCCTGCACCACCAATTGTCTTGCGCCGGCAGCCAAGGTGATCAACGATGTTTTCGGCATCAGACACGGTCTGATGACTACCATTCATTCCTACACCATGGATCAGCGCCTTTTGGACGGGTCGCACAGAGATCTGCGGCGCGGGCGCGCCGCCGCTCTCTCCATGACCCCCACCACCACCGGGGCGGCCAAAGCCGTGGGGCTGGCCATTCCCGAGCTTAAAGGCAAACTGGACGGCCTGGCCGTGCGCGTGCCCACGCCCAACGTATCCCTGGTAGATCTGACCTGTGAACTCAATACGGCCACCACGGTCGCGGAAGTAAACGCCACCTTGAAAAACGCCGCGGAAAGCTTTATGCGGGATCACCTGGGCTACTCGGATGAACCTCTGGTTTCCTGCGACTATGTGGGCAGCATTTACGGCGGAGTGGTGGATTCGCTGCTCACCTCCGTAATGGACAAAACCTTGCTTAAACTCATTATCTGGTACGACAACGAAGCGGGGTTCACCAACCAGATGGTGCGCTTGTGCCGCCATATGACCAGCGGCAAAGCATTTTAGTACCATGTCACACTTAAAACTTCGCTTCGCTACGTTTGAAGTGTGAAGATCGCAAAGCAAAAAACGTGGTTTTTGCTTTGCTCCGCCGCCTTAAGGCGGCGCGCCGGGCTTGTTC
>JAISBT010000008.1 GCA_031266055.1 Deltaproteobacteria bacterium | reverse complement strand
TGCACACACACACACCCACACACACACACACACACACACACACACCCACACACACACACACACAACTCCGCTGTGTAACGCGCTTTTCACTATGAGCAGCGCGTTTTTGCCGTTTTTTTCAACCCTGCCTCCCGATGGAAACAGGGCCGTTTTGCCGTCTGCACCCAGGATCCGCGCCCACCCGCCGCCAGAGCGTTTCAACATTTTCAGTGTTAAAATGCCCTATTAAACCCCGCACCGCTCTAAAAGGAAATGATCATGACCATCAAGAACAATATCGTTGTCGGTTTTCTGCTTATGATTCTTCTTTCCGGAGTTATAGTCTTTATCGGATATCGGGGCCTTCAGGAATTTATGGGCACTCTGAACCTGTACAAAAGAATCAGTGAGCTGAACGTTACCTTGAGCGATCTGGAAAAAAATCTTTACTCCACCGTATACACCATTGAGCGTTTCATGTCTTCGCATAATCCGGGCATGATGGACAGGTCGCGCGCCAGTCTCGGCAAGGCCGCGGAAAATCGGGCCAACGCCCTGTTGTTGACGGAACGGCCCGAACGCAAGGCGTCCCTTGAGCAGGCCGCCGCGGGCATAGACAACAGCCGCGCCCTGCTGGACATGATTCAGGACAACACGCTCAAGGCCTATGCGCAGTTCACCGATGTCTGCCGCCCGAACCTGGACAAAATGCGCGACGTCCTGGTGCTCATAGCCAATACCGCCCGGCGTACCGGGAACATCGAAGCGATCTATTACGTTGCCAATACCTGGGAGCAGATACACTTCGCCGGCATGAGCATGACCCGCTATGCGGAAAACAGGAACCCCGCGGACGCGGAGGTGGCGGCCAAAGCTTTCAAGACCGTGGACGATGCTCTGGGCGACATGCGGACGGTCATGACCTCGGAAGCGGGGCAAAGAGATTACGCCGCCCTGGTGGCCGCCTTCGGCAATGTGAAAACCGGCTTTGCCGATCTGCAGGCGCTTAACGCCTCGGCCTCCGACGAGATCGAGACCCTGCGGAACAGCTTCACCGCGATACAGTCCAGCACCGGCCAGCTCAGCGGTTTGGTGAACGCCGATGCCGGGAAGTATGCCTCGGATGCGGTCACCACCGGCCTTTCAGCGCAGCGCCGGATGCTGCTCACCAGCCTGGCCGGCACAATTCTGGGGCTTGCGCTGGCCATTTTCCTGATCATGCGGCTCAGCCGAATGCTCAAGGGCATGGCCGGCTACGTTGACAAGGTCTCCCTGGGCGAGTTCAACAGCAATTTTGTGGTGAAGGAAAAGGGCGAAATGGGGCTGATGTTCGAATCCATCCGCAAAATTACCGCAGTGCTCACGGATATCGTGGGCAAGTGCGACAACCTGGCCAATGACATCAGTTCAGGCCGCTTCCTCAGCCGCCTGAACCTGGCTCAGTTTCAAGGCGAGTTTTCCAAGCTGGCCAACGCGGTCAACGTGGTAGGCGACTCCTACACCAACGTCTTTGACAGCCTGCCCGTGTCAATCGTGACCGCCAACAGCGAGCTCAAACTTGAATTCCTCAACAAGCCGGCCCGGAAGCTGGCCGGCGGCAACAAAGCCGGCCTCTCCTGCGCGGAACAGATAAAGACCGGGCAATGCAACACGGAGCAATGCTTCGGCAGGTTGAGCCGGCGCGATAAAACGGCGGTAGGCGGTGAAACCTCGATCAGCGCTGCCGGCGGCGAACGCGCGTATTTCAGCGTTACCTGCATGCCCATGTTCGATATAAGCGGAAAAACCGTGGGCAGCATGGAGGTTCTGAGCGACATCTCCGCAACAAAGAAGCACGAGGAAACCATTCTGGGTGTGGTCAGGCAGGCCTCGGAAATCGCCGACCGCGTGGTCGCCGCCTCCGGCCAGCTTTCCGCACAGGTGGAGCAGGTTTCGCGCGGGGCTGAAATGCAGCGCGGGCGAGTGGAATCCACGGCCAGCGCCATGGCCGAAATGAATGCCACCGTGCTTGAAGTGGCCCGCAACGCCGCCCAGGCCTCGGAACAAAGCGAAAACACCCGTAAAAACGCCCAGTCCGGCGCGCGCCTGGTCAACCAGATGGTCGAATCCATCAACAAAGTCAACACGGCAGCCACCAGACTCCAGGAAAACATGCGCGAACTGGGCTCCCAAGCCAAGGACATCGGCGGCGTCATGAACGTAATCTCGGATATTGCCGACCAGACCAACCTGCTGGCCCTGAACGCGGCCATCGAAGCGGCCAGGGCCGGGGAAGCCGGACGCGGCTTCGCGGTTGTGGCCGATGAAGTGCGCAAGCTGGCGGAAAAAACCATGTCCGCCACGCATGAGGTGGGGGGCAGCATAAAGTCCATTCAGCAGTCCGCCGCTACCAATACTGACGAGATGGGCAACGCGGCCCAGAGTATCAGTGAGGCCACGGAACTTGCCAGTCATTCCGGCGCGGCATTGACGGAAATTGTGAACATGGCTTCCACCAACTCTTCGGTAGTGGCCTCTATCGCCACCGCCGCCGAAGAGCAAAGCGCCACATCAGAGGAAATCAACCGCGCCCTGGAAGAAATCAGCCGTGTGGTGGCCGATACCTCGCAAAGCATGACCCAGTCTTCGTCCGCCGTACAGGAGCTTTCCCATACAGTGGTGGAATTGCGGCGCGTCATAGCGGGTTTGAGTTAGTGACGCCCCTGCGCCCGCACCGCTCAATTCTCTTGATTCCACACTCAACAGTGAACAAACCGAAGCAAGAACATGACACAACACAAAAAAATAGTTCTGGTTGACGACGATATTACAAACTTGACCGTGGGCAAGAACACGCTCAGTGACGACTACGACATTCTGACCATACCGTCGGGGAAAAAATTGCTCCAGCTGCTTGATATGATTCACCCGGATCTGATTCTGCTGGATATCAACATGCCTGATATGGATGGCTACGAGGTCATACAGCGTCTGAAACAAAATGATAAAACCGCCGATATCCCCGTTATTTTCCTTACGGCTAAAAGTGATGTGGACAGTGAACTCCGCGGGTTCACTCTCGGCGCCATAGATTACATATCAAAGCCATTCTCGCCGCCCATTTTGCGAAAACGCATCGAAACGCAACTGCTGGTTCAGAAACAGCAAGGTGAACTCAAGCGCTATAATGACAACCTGCAGGATATTGTTCGTGAGAAAACGAAAACCGTTGTGGAGCTTCAAAACGCTGTGCTCTGTACGGTGGCTGAACTTGTTGAATGCAGAGATGATATAACGGGCGGCCATATAACGCGGACGCAAAATTATTTAAAGATTTTGCTGGACGAAACGGTGCGGCAAAAAATATACTCCGAAGAAGTCGCACAATGCCAGGAGTCGGAGTTTCTGCTTCTGTCCGCGCAACTTCATGACGTGGGGAAGATTATGGTGCCCGACGTCATTCTGAAAAAACCGGGCGCGCTTACGCCGGAAGAATTTGAGATGATCAAGCTGCACCCGGTCTGGGGCGCGGACATCATCGAAATGATCGGGCAGAAGACCCGCGAAAAAGACTTTTTGCTGAACGCCAGGATATTCGCCCTGTATCACCACGAAAAATGGAACGGAACCGGATATCCGTCAAAACTTTCAGGGGACAAAATCCCTCTGCTGGGTCGCATGATGGCAATCGCCGATGTCTATGACGCGCTTGTGACAAAACGCCCTTATAAGCCACCCCTGGAGCACGAACAGGCCAGAAAAATTATTCTGGAAGGCAACGGATCGCACTTTGATCCGTTGCTTGTGGGCGTGTTCGCCGCCGTTGCGCATCAATTCGCGGTTGCCGCAACCGCCCAGGCGGACAACGGCCTTCAGTCAACACCGGTAAGCTGATACGTTATAACACCTGAACGGAGGGTAATGGATGGAGGACAGAAAAAAAATCATTCTGGTAGACGACGCCACCAATCTGTCCATGGGCAAGAGCGCCCTGTGTTCGCACTTTGACGTGTTGACCGTACCGTCGAGCGAAAAGCTGTTTCAGGCATTGCGCGTCTTCAGCCCGAATCTGATTTTGCTGGATGTGGACATGCCCGGCACGAACAGCTTTAAAACCATACGCCTGCTCAAAGCGGAACCTGAAACAGCCGAAGTTCCCATAATCCTTCTTTCGGCGCGGTATGACTATGCCAGCCATGAAATGAAACTGGCCCTCGGCGCGGCGGACTTTGTGGTCAAGCCGTACCCGGCCGTACTGCTGATCAACATGATCAGACGGCATATTTTTCTGGCGACGCAGCGAAAGCAGATCGCGAAGCATGAGGGGGCTGCCGGGCTTCTCGCCATGCAGCGGAGATCTTTGCCGCTTGATTTACAGAATTCCTTGCTGGATACGCTGATCTTTCTCTCGGAAAACAGCGCGGGTGCTCCCGCAATTCAGGGCGCCGGGCATATTTACAGCTATCTGTCCGCCATGACCGCGGAGATGCGCCGGAAGGGAATTTACAGCGAGGAACTGTCGCGGTGGAACGAAGAGACCCTCATCGCTTCCGCCCAACTGCATGATATTGGAAAACTCTTTGTCCGCGACGAAATTCTCCAGAAACCCGGGAGGCTGACGCTGGAAGAATTCGCGGCGGTCAAAAGCCATACCGCATTCGGTGTAGAGATGATCGAGGCCATAGAGTATGATGTGGGGAAAAGAACGTTTCTCGACAGCGCCAAACTTTTTGCCGCCGCCCATCATGAACGCTGGAACGGGAGCGGCTACCCCCTGGGACTGAGGGAAAGGGATATTCCGTTTCAGGGTCGCTTGATGGCGATTGTTGATGTATACAACGCGCTCGTATCGGACAGACCTTACAAGCGGCCGTTTTCCCATAAGGCTGCGCAGGAAATCATCATGAAAGGCCGGAGAATCCATTTTGACCCGTTACTGAGCGATGTTTTCCTGTCCGTCTCCAACGTGTTCGCCGCCATCATCCGTAAAGAAAGGCCGTGAATCCGGTCATTCTCAGCGCGAAAAATTTTTCAAAAGCGGTTCCAGTCATGGTTGCAAGGGAATAAACGGATATGCCAGTCAAATTTTTTTTCACCAAGATTCCTTTCCTCTTTTTTCTGTTTTTTGCCGCCCTCCTGGGAGGTTACGGCGTATTCAACTATTACCTGACAGCCGAAACCGTGAAACGGCAGATGGGGAACCGCTGCCTCGGCGTTGCCACCGCCGTTGCAGTGCTTATTGAGCGTGAGCCGGAAAACTACCAGATCTTCACCCGGACGCTGGACACCGAGAGTGAATATTACCAATACATCAAAAAACAGTTGGAAAAAATCCGCTACGCCAATAATGACAACATCCGCTTTCTGTACACGGAAATACGTATATCCGACACTGAAATGATGTTCGTGCTGGATGGAGAAAAAGAGGACGCCAGGTTTTTTTCCCCGCCCGGTTCCACCGATTTGCTGACCGACACCAGAAGACGCGCCTACGAAACCGAGTCCGCATCCATTAACGAGTCCTTTTCAGAAAATTCCTATGGCCGCCTGATCAGCGCTTACGCTCCCATTTTCTCCCGCGCCGGAACGTTGCTGGGCCTGGTGGGAGTGGATGTGTCCGCGGAGCAATTCGACGATATTATGCGGTTTCAGCGCTACACGATCATGTCCAGCATCGCCGCCCTCGCGCTCATGCTGCTGATCCTGAATTATCTCCTTGTCCGCACATCCCGGGCCAAGGAGCGGGCGGAGCAGGAAAACATAAGCAAGAGCGCCTTTCTGGCCCGTATGAGCCATGAGATCAGGACGCCGATGAACGCCATCCTGGGCATGAACGAACTGATGCTGCGCGAAGATCTGCCCCCCGCCGTGCGGGAGCAGGCCATAAGCGCCAGGCATGCCTCGGTGAATCTTCTTGCCATTATCAACGACATTCTGGATTTTTCCAAAATTGAGTCAGGCCGGATGGTTATCGTGGATGAAGAATATTCGCTCCCGTCTTTGCTCAATGACGTTATCAACGTAATCCGCATGCGGCTGATCGACAAACCCGTGCTGTTCACAATGAATACCGCCTGCCGTGTTCCCCACCATATGACCGGCGATGTGGCGCGTTTGCGGCAGATCCTGTTCAACGTCATCTCCAATGCTATAAAATATACCGAGGAGGGCCATGTATCCCTTGTTATTGATGCCGAGATTGCAGGCGAACACACCGCAATTCTGACCATTGAGGTTGCGGACACGGGAATCGGCATCAGAGAGAAGGATTTGGGCAAGCTGTTTGGAGAGTTTACCCAACTGGATTTGCGGAAGAACAGGGCAGTGGAAGGCACCGGCCTGGGTCTTGCAATTACAAAGCGTCTTTGTCTGGCCATGGGCGGAGACATAACCGTATCCAGCCGCTACGGCGTCGGCAGTACATTTGTCGTTACCCTGCCCCAGCGGATTGTCCAGTATGTTCCTTCCGCCAAGGTGGAACATCGTGAAGATAAATCTGTTATTGTGTGTGAATCAAGGAAAATATACGCGGATTCAATATCCCGTACCTTTGAAGATCTGGGCGTAAAATGCACTGTCGTTACGTCACCGGCCGTATTTTTACAGGAGATACAAAATAATTTCTATTCCCACCTGTTCATTTCGGCGCTTCTTTTCGAGAGAGTAAAGCAGGTTGAACAACGTCTGAACCTTGATGCCCTGATTGTCGTGCTGGATGAGTACGAAGTAGGCAACCCTCATCGCGGCTCCGGAGTGGCGTCCATTGTCATGCCCGCCTATTCCATCCCCATCGCGGCCATTCTCAACGGGCTGACGGACAATACGGAATTCAACAGAACTGAAGACAGGAATATCCGTTTCATTGCGCCGAAAGCCCGTGTGCTGATTGTCGATGATATCCACACCAACCTGCGCGTGGTCGAGGGGCTGCTGGTGCCTTTCCAGATGCTGGTGGACTGCGCGTTGAGCGGAAAGGAGGCGCTTGAGCTGGTGCAAACGAAGCACTATGACCTCGTGCTTATGGATCATATGATGCCGGAGATGGACGGTATTGAGGCCACCGGAAAAATCCGCGCTCTGGGAGAAAAGGACGGATACTACACGCGGCTGCCGATCATAGCGCTTACGGCCAACGCGATGCCCGACGCGCGGACGTTGTTCCTGCAAAGCGGCATGAATGACTTCATCGCGAAACCGATAGAAATCACGAAGCTGTATGCCATGCT
This sequence comes from Deltaproteobacteria bacterium, assembly GCA_031266055.1. Taxonomy (GTDB): domain Bacteria; phylum Desulfobacterota; class Desulfovibrionia; order Desulfovibrionales; family Desulfovibrionaceae; genus WRHT01. The sequence goes on along the minus strand of JAISBT010000008.1, from coordinate 1,456 downwards.
TGAAAAATGGATTCCCAGGAAAAAACAGGAAAAACATGCGGAAGAGGATGCTGCGCCTTTATCCCGGCCGGGAATTGAAATTTACGGCATTGATACCAAAGCGGGGATATCCATGACCGGAGGCAATTTTGACAACTACCTGCGCGTACTGGATGTATACCATCGGGACTGCCTTGAGAAAAGCAAGCAAATCCGCAATTCATTGCAAGAAAAAGACATGGCTCTTTTTACAACATACGTTCACGCGCTGAAGAGCGCGTCCGCCAGTATCGGCGCGTCCGCTCTTGCTGAACGCGCCAGCAAGCTTGAATTGGCTGGAATAAATAACGATATGGCTTTCATTATGGAGTACGCCGAACCGTTCCTGGGGGAACTTGTTTCCATATCGAAAAATATTTCACACTGCCTGAATCAGATCCTGGATACCGGGAGCAGCGAACCGGACGACAAGCGGTTTTTGACGGAACGTCTCACCACGCTCAGAGAGGCTTTGTCGGCCATTGACGTGGGGGTGATGGACAATGTCGTGGAAAATCTGCGGTCAAGAAAATGGACGAAAAATGTCCAGGACAGACTGGGTAACGTGTACCAGTCAATTTTGCTTTTTGAATATGAAGAAGCAATCCGCACCATCGACAATCTGCTGTCGGATGAATGAAACAAGGGCTTGTTCGCCCGGCGTCAGTACGCTGTTCTATACGAACTTTTAAGTGTTACAGCGTACTAGAGCATTTTAACATTGAAAATGTTGAAATGCTCTCTCCGCCTGTCCCCCCTTGCCTGCTACTCCGGGGAGAGAGCCAGCCGGAACCCTATGTCGCTGCGGCGGATGCCCGGCGTGAAGCTGATCCGGTAGGCGGGGCGGCAATACTTGGCGATGTCGTACCAACTGCCGCCGCGTAGCACGCGGGACGAGCCGGAAGACGGCCCCTTGGGATCAGTTCCGGGAGAATTGGAATAATACTCTTTCCCATACCAGTCCTGAACCCACTCCCAGACATTTCCGTACATGTCATACAAACCCCAGGCATTGGGCTGCTTCTGGCCCACAGGATGTGTTGATCCTCCCCACCTGGAATCTTCGCCGTACCACGCGTATTTTTCGAGTTGCCCGGCATCGTCGCCAAAGCTGTAGACGCCCGTGCTTCCGGCTCTGGCCGCGTACTCCCATTCCGCCTCCGTGGGCAGCCTGTAACGGGTATGTCCTTCCTGTTTGTTCAAACGCTTGATGAATTCCTGAACCTCATCCCAAGATACCTGCTCCACAGGATTATTCCATCCTATGAAACGTCTCGGATTATACCGTCCTTTGAAACGTCTCGGATTATTCCCCATCACCGCCGCCCATTGCGCCAGCGTCACCTCATATTCCCCCAGATAAAACGGCTTGCCGAGCGTTACCCGGTGTTGCGGCGTTTCATTATCATCAGCATCTTCAACGTTCTTGTCCGCGCCC
>JAISBT010000149.1 GCA_031266055.1 Deltaproteobacteria bacterium | reverse complement strand
TTCCGGCGAACTTTGCGCGCGTCTTTATACATTTGCTCCAACTGAGGAATCTGATATGCTGCCATGAAGAACTCTCCAGATAATCGTCGTCGCGTGCCATGGTTATGCCACGCCTCGCCTGTTGTTCTGGCGCGAGTCGGGAATGAATCCCTCCTCGCGCCGACGGCATAAGCCGCCGCGCCGCCAAATGGCGGCGGAGCAAGCCGGATTTCACGTCCGGCGTAGCGATATATGGTTCAAAATACGGCGCGCCTGCAATATTGACAAGCAATTCTCCGGAGCATACACCCAAGAAACGTTGCGGGCAAGTAAATTGCGCTTCTCCTTTCGCCAGCCGGGTCAGCCGGCTTTTTGCATATTTTCGGTAAACATATGAAGAAAACCACGATAAAGCCCGGCCGGGCTTTCGGGCGGTTCCGCGGGCGTATCGGCCTGCAGCGGCAGGGCATGGGTTTTGTGAAAATACTGGAAGACTCTCCCTGCAAAAATCAGGAAGTTTATATTCATCCGGGCAAACTGAACGGCGCCCGGCATAATGACCTGGTTATAGTGGAACTTTCGCCCGTCCGGCGCGGCAAAAATCCTGAAGGCCGGGTTGTGGAAATTCTGGAACGTTCCCTCCGGGAAATTCCCGTACGCATACTTCCGCAAAAAGTGCGGGCGGAAGATGAAGACGCTCCGCCCTTTCGTCTGGCCAGACCCCTGGACGCCAGGCATGGGGGTTACGTGCTGGTGGATATGTCTCCGCTGGCGGAGGAAGCCGCGGATATACACGCCGGGGACATTCTGCCGGCAATCCCGCTGCCGCCGGAAAAACAAAGAAAAGACGGGCTGATCCGCGCCCTGGCCGTGCGTGTGCCGGGAGGCCGCCGGGGGCGGCGGAGCCTTCCCGTTTATGAGGCTTTGGTCAAAACGGAGCATAATATAGCCGGATCTTTTCCGCAGGCGGTGCTGGATGAATGCGCGGCTTTTCCCGTAAATTTCGATCCCGGGTCATGCCGGGTTGCGGTCTGTGAGGAGCAAACCGGTACCGGCTGCGGACAAAGCCCGCAGACCGGGCGCAGGGATTTGCGCCGGCTGGATTTTGTGACCATAGACGATCCGGATGCGCGCGATTTTGACGATGCCGTTTACGTCGAAAGGAAAGGCCCGGAATATATTCTTCTGGTGGCCGTGGCGGACGTCGCCCATTATGTCGCGGCGGGCAGCGCGCTGGACAGCGAGGCCAAAGCCAGGGGCAATTCCAGCTATTTTCCGGCCTCGGTTGAACCCATGCTCCCGGAAGTTTTGTCCAACGGCTTGTGCAGCCTTCAACCGGGCCTTCCCCGTTTGGTTCTGGTGGCGCAAATAAGTTTTGATGCGGCGGGAGAACCTCAAGATCGGCATTTTTATCCGGCCGTTATTCAAAGCAAGGCCAGGCTGACTTACGAGGAAGTTCACGCCGCTCTGGAACTGAAGGAGCAAAGCAGCCTGAGCAAGCTGTCCCCCTTTTTGCCCATGCTTGACCCGGCCAGCCGGCTGGCTGAAATTTTGTTCAGGCGGAGGGAAAGGCAGGGAGCGCTTTCTTTTGACCTGCCGGAAGCCAGAGTAATTGTGGATGCTGAGGGCGAAGTACGGGATTTGCTTTTCAGGAAAAACCTGTCGTCCCATAAACTCATTGAAGAGTTCATGATTGCGGCCAATGAAGCTGTGGCCGGGTATCTTGCCGCTTTACCGTCCGGGCCGCTCTTTCTTTACCGGGCTCATCCGGCTCCGGAACCGGAAAAATTGCGTGTTTTGCATCGCGCCCTGGCGGCCGGCGGTCTGGCTGATCGCGCGTTCAAAAGCGGACGTTCGCGGTCTTCGCGCGACGGAGATTTTCTTTCCGGGCTGTCGCTGGATTTACAGGCAATTATCGGTCAAGCCAGGGGTAAACCGGAAGAATTTGCGGTAAACCGTCTGCTTTTGCGCAGCATGATGCAGGCGCGCTACACCCCGCGCGCGGAAGGACATTTTGGCCTGGCTTCGTCCGCTTACTGTCATTTTACCTCGCCGATCAGGCGTTATGCCGATTTGACCGTGCATAGGGCATTGCGCCACCGGCTTGGGCTGCAAGCTGCGCGGGAACCCCTGCCCGGGGATCGCGACCTGGCGGAACTGGCGGAAAGTCTGAACAATGCGGAACGCAATTCCATAGAAGCTGAACGGGATATATATAAAATATGCGCGGCCCTGCTGTTGGAGCGCCGGTATAAGGAAGATCCGTCCAGGGAGTATTCCGCTGTGGTGGCCGGCCTTTCCTCCTTCGGCCTGTATGTGGAGCTTACGGAAATGCCGGTGGAGGGGTTTGTGCCCGTGGAGGGATTGAGTGACGATTTGTACCGGCTGGATGCGGAGCAACAGTTGCTGCTCGGCCTGCATACCGGCGCGATATACAGGCTGGGCCAAGCCCTGCGGCTTGTGGCGCGATCCGCCGATCCGGCGCGCAGGGAAATCCGCTTCGCCCTGGCGCAAAAACCTGTGGTATCCAGGCAGGAAAAACGACCCAAAGGCAGAGGAAAAAGCGGACATACTTATATCCGCATTGAAAAGTAAACTTTTCCCTGCGGAGGATCGTCAACCGAAAAACGTGGTTTTCGGTCGACTCTCGCCGCTTCGCGGTGACATCAGCCGGACGGCTGATGTTCAGATTTCCATGCGGAAATCTGTAAAACCGGCCGCAGGTCTTTGCCGTCCGGCGCGGTGCGCGTAAGAGCATTTTACGTTTGAAATGCCAGGGAGTTTATTTTATGCGTGAGGGCAAGCGCGGGAAACGCGCGTGTCAGCAAGGGAAATTCGGCCTTTGGCGGGATTTTGAGCAATATCTGGAGCAACTGGGGCTGTTCAGGATGCGGCCTGGTCTTGAGCGCATGGCAGCGGTTTTATCCAGGCTCGGATTAAAAAGGCCTCCTTTTTTTGTGGTTCAGGGCGTGGGTACCAACGCCAAAGGTTCCTGCTGCACCTTTCTGGCCTCTCTGGCCCGAAGCCACGGGTTGCTTTGCGGACTGCATACTTCGCCGCATTTTCTTTCTGTGCGCGAGCGCATTCGGTTGTTTAAACCTTCCGCATACGCGGGGACGTATTCCGGTGAACTTCTGCCGGAAGCGGCCTGGCTTGAGGCTGCCGGGGCGGTTCTGGCGCACGGCGGTGAAAATCTGACCTATTTTGAGCTGGTTACGGCCATGTCGGTGTTTATGTTCCGCGAGGCCAAGGTCGAGGCGGCGATTATGGAGACCGGACTTGGCGGCCGGTTTGACGCCACTACGGCTTTGGACGCCGATGTGGTTTTTTTTACGCCCATTGCTGTGGATCATGGTGATATTCTCGGCTTCAGCCTTCGGGGTATTGCCGGCGACAAAGCCCTCGCCATGCGTGGAGGAAAGCCCGCCTTCTCCGCCGCGCAGCGTCCGGAAGTCAGAGCGGAACTGGAAAACGTCGCCGCAAACCTGGAGGTTCCTCTGGCTTTTTGTCCTGGCGCGGACTTTTTGCCTCCGGCGCTGCTGCCGCCGGTAAAAGAAGACGCCGCAGGCGGAAAAGATTCCGTAAGGACGGGCAGCGCGGAAGTTCCGCTGGCCTTGCGCGGCCGGCATCAACTTGACAATGCCGCTTTGAGCCTGTTTACCTGGCGGGCCATGCGTCCTTTGCTCGGCGTCAGGGAAGACCAGGAAGCGGAAATCCGCGGTCTTGCGCAAGCCGGGATAGCCGGGCGTTTGCAGTTTATTGCCGCCTTACCGGCTGCGCAGGGCAATTTGCCGCATCCGCCGGTTATTCTGGACGGCGGACATAACCCCCATGCCCTGGCCGCTCTTGGGCACAGCCTGGCTTTGCTGAATATAGCTCCACTGGTGACTGTTTTTACCTGCCTCAAGGACAAGCAGCCGGACAGTCTGGCGCCGCATCTGCGCGTACTGGCGCCCGGTCTGATTTTGACGGTTCAGCTTGCCGGGAACCCCAGGGCGATGGACGCGGAAGAACTGGCGCGCCTTATCGGTCCGCAGGCAAAACCCGCCGCGAGCATGGCCGAGGCCATCCGTCTGGCCAATGCCGAATTTGCCGGACGCTTGCCTGAAGCTCTGAATATGGATATGAATACTTGCCGTCGCCCGCTGCTTGTTTGCGGTTCTCTGTATTTGCTGGCGGAATTTTACCGGCTGTACCCGCACTATCTGGAAGGCGGCGAAGTGATCTTCACGCCTGTTACGACAGTACAGGCGTGACAGGATACTACAAAAAAAGGAACATCATGATCGCGGATAAAAATCTTTATTCTGCCCTGCCTTCAGTTGACGTTTTACTCAGGGAACTGGCCGAATTCCATGAACCGGCTTTACCCAGGGCAATGCTGCGCCGGCTGGTGAATGATTTTTTGGATGCGTGCCGCAAGGGTATTCGCGCGGCCGGAATAAATTCCGCTGAGGAGTTGAGCCTGGAAAATATTTTGCCTGATTTGCGGAAATTTTTGGCGGATAAAGTCCGCCCCGGTTTTCGCCGGGTTTTAAACGCCACCGGGGTGGTCATCCATACCAACCTTGGCCGTTCGCGTCTGGCGGAAGAGGCTGCCCGGGCGGTTTACGAGGCCTGCGTTCATTATTCCAATTTGGAATTCAATCTGGAAACCGGCGAACGCGGCACGCGGTACAGCCATGTGGAAAAGCTGCTGTGCCGGCTGACCGGGGCTGAGGCGGGCCTGGTGGTGAACAACAATGCCGCGGCGGTACTGCTGGTGTTGGACACTTTGTGCAAAGGCCGCGAGGTGGTGATCTCGCGGGGCGAGCTGGTGGAAATCGGCGGAAGTTTCCGCATCCCGGAAGTAATGGCCAAAAGCGGCTGCGTGCTGCGCGAAGTGGGGGCGACCAACCGGACGCATCCCCACGACTACAGCGCGGCCATAAACGAAAATACCGCCGCTTTAATGCGCGTGCATACTTCCAATTACAGGATCATCGGCTTTCATTGCAGCGTTGCGCCGGAGGAACTGCGGAAAATTTCCCGTGACGCCGGGCTGCCGCTGCTGGTGGATTTGGGCAGCGGAAACCTTTGTGATTTTGCCGCTGCCGGCCTGCCGCGTATAGCTTCGGATGAACCCACGGTACAAAAAATTGTGGCTGAAGGGGCGGATATTGTAACCTTCAGCGGAGACAAGGTTTTAGGCGGGCCGCAGGCCGGGATTATTGTCGGACGCAAACAGTATGTCGAGAAAATTAAAAAAAATGCCCTTAACCGTGCGCTGCGCATAGATAAAATGACCGTAGCCGCACTGGAGGCCACCTTGCGCCTGCATACCGAACCGGAACTGGCTGCGCGGCGTATACCCACTCTGCGTCTTATCTGCGTGGCGGAGGCCCGGTTGCGGCAAAAAGCCCTGAAACTGGCCCGTATGCTGCGCGTTGCCCTGAAAACCGGCCAGGGGGCGATCCAGGCTGAAATCAACGTGCGCGCCGGAACTTCTCTTATCGGAGGAGGTTCTTTTCCGGAACGTTTTCTGCCCACCAGCCTGGTGTGTATTGCTGTACCGGAGTTCAGCGCTGAAAATTTGCGCGGGCGTTTTTTAAAAACCGACCCTCCCCTGGCGGGCAGGATAGAAGAGGACAAGTTTTGCCTGGACGTGCGTACGTTGGAAGTGGAGGAATTTTCCCTGGTCGGGGAAGCGTTGAAACAGGTCTGTTCGGCAAGGTGAACCATAATGGCGGGAAGTACGGAAAAGGTTATCCGGCTCGCCGGGGATTCAGGAGTGGTCATAGGCATAGATCCGGGTTCGCAGCGCATGGGCTGGGGGGTTGTGCGCGAAAAATCCGGGGTGCTGGAATTCCTGGCCTGTGGCGTCATCCGGCCTGGAGTTAAAGATTTTTCCGCACGCCTGGGAATAATTTTTAAAGAATTGCGCGGAGTTTTACGTCAGTATCAGCCTGACGAAGCGGCCATAGAAAACGTCTTTACCCAGAAAAACGCTTTAACCGCCCTCAAGTTGGGGCAGGCCAGAGGTATTGCCGTGGGCGCCTGCGCTTCTCTGGATATTCTGGTGGCGGATTATGAACCGGCTTTGATCAAAAAAACGCTCACCGGGAACGGCAGAGCCGAAAAAAGCCAGGTGAGCTTTATGGTAGCCCGAATGCTGGGCATGAAAGAAAGCTGGGGAGAGGATGCGGGCGACGCGCTGGCAACGGCCATATGCCATCTGAATATACGCCGCCTGAACCGCTTTCTGTGCTAGTACGCTGTAACACTTAAAAGTTCGTATAGAACAGCGTACTGACGCCGGGCGAACAAGCCCGGCGCGCCGCCTTAAGGCGGCGGAGCAAAGCAAAAACCACGTTTTTTGCTT
>JAISBT010000119.1 GCA_031266055.1 Deltaproteobacteria bacterium | reverse complement strand
TTTCTGTATGCGCTGCCGACAAACAGGCTTTCGGCCACGGCTATAGTAATTCCATAGTGCGGCAACACCGGCGTAAGCAGCGCGACAAAACCAATCAGCATATCTCCCAGAAACGCGCCATACGCGCAAAAAACAGAACTTCCGCTTGCTTCCAAGGCTTGATACGCCGACAATTTTTCCTGCGGGTCAGGCAGTCCGGCTATGGCCGATTCTTCCGCATATTCCCGGCAGAGCGCCGGAAACGTCCGGCTTGCAAACGCCTCGGCGACACTGACCTGCCGTACCACTACAGCTGCCGGCTTACGCATTACGCATTCCTCCAGAACAGATAAAAATTCTCGCCGTTAAAACTTTCCGGCTCCCTTTCCAATGTAAACCCGCACCACTTCAGCCAGCGGATGGAAAGAACATTTTGCGCATGCACATAGTTTTCCAACCGGGGGAAACATTCCTGCATCCTGTCCACATAGGCCGGACACTGGCGCAGGAACTCCCGGTGCAGCTTCCGGCGGGCGTTGAAAAACAAATTCGTCCCCAAAAGCCAGGGAGAGCCGACAGGGGAAATAAGGCTGCCGTACCGCGACACACCCCACATGAAGGCCGGAACCTCCTCCACCAGACATGTCCAGGCCAAATCCGCATGGGCCAGGGCGTTTTCCAAAGCCTGTGCAGGACTGTGCCTGTGGCTGGCCCACACTTCCCGCCTGTCCGCTTCGCGCATGTCGGCAGCAATGGCCGGAATATGCTCCGGCAAGGCCGGGGTTATCTTCCAAAACATTTTAATGCCTCCGGCGGGCAGGGGAAATCATTTCCCCTGCACCCCTGATGAGCCGGACGCCGCGGACGGCGTCCGGCGGGTTTCTCCATGAACCGGCGAATCTTTCCCTTGGAATGGACGGATAACGCATTTATTTTAACATTGAAAATGTTGAACCGCTCTGCAAGGGTTTGCCGCGCAAATCCTTGCCACGAGATTATCGTAGGCGGGCTTTGCCCGCCGTTAAGCGATAATCTCAAAGTGAATATGCTCTAGTGAGGCGGACAGTTCCGGGCGAGGAGCTTTTCTTTCCTTCCACATACCGCCGCAATTCCGGATATTCTTCAAGAAGCTGTTTTCGCGCCAGTTCCCGGTATTCGGCTACCGCCGCCCGAATAAACAGAGCCTTGCCGCCGTCCGGCCCGTCCGAGCGCAAGTCATACGCTGCGGACATGGGGCTTTTGCCTGTTACCACATCGTTCAGATAATCCATGCAGCCTTTACCCCAGGCCGGATGTTTGAGCGTGTTGCCGGCAAGCTGGGCATAGCGCGAATACGCGCCCTTGAATTCATCCCGCGTCAAATCCACCGTCACCCCGTCAAACATGACCTGCCGCTTGATGCCGCCGACATAGGTTTCCTGTTTCAGCATTTCAAGGTCTATGGGTTCGGGATTTTCGCGCCGTGAGGCAATAGGGGAAACAGCGTCGTAGATACTGCCCAGACCGCTGCGGTAGCTGATGGCGCGGCCCCACAGGTCACGGCGGGCGGGCAGGTTTTTGGAAAGTCCGGGGATGCGCGATTTCATGGAATCAAGCAGACTGTTGAGTTCCAGCCGGTACGGGTCTTGCTGTCTGGCAGCTTCGGCCAGAGCGGTAGGCACAAAGGAACCGGCGAAGCGTTGGGCGAAGCTTTCCGCCCGCATGGTCGGGTTGGCCAGTACATCCACCATTTCCGACATACCGCGCATGTAGCTTTTGTTCAGGACGTTTCCGGCAATGGTCGCGGCAAAATAAACCGCTGCCTCATCCGCGTCCACCTCCCGGTCTTCATGATCCATGTGCGTGGTAATATCGGCAATGTCAGCGGCAATCCCCATGACGCTGCCGACGGGATCAAGCCGGTTGTAGGAAAAATACCTGTCGCCGATTTTGACGCTGTACGGCTGCCAGCCGGTACGCATGAGCGCCTGTTTTTCCGCCGGGTTGGCCGGGCCTCCTCCGGTAATCTGCCCGTTGAAGGCTAGATCAGCCGTGGCCAGCATGATGGTTGTCCCGCCGCCTACCCTGGCCAGGGCCAGTTGCCGCCTGGCCCCGCCCGCCGCCATATCTTCCCGGAAGCTGCGAAAGAGCGGCGCGAAGGGAGAGCGTTGCGCCACGGCGTAATTGAAGATGTTGGCCGGGGTTTTCACAAAGGGCATGATAAAGCGCATGGCCGGAAACTTGCGGGTAATGCCAAGCCAGGATTGCGCGAACTTTCCCGGCGTGTTGGTGAAAGTGGAATAAGTGGCGTGATCCACGGCGGCTATGTGAATATTGTCCGGCGGGTTTTCCAGCAATTCCGCCATGCGCTCCCGCACCTGCTCCTTGCCGATTCTCCCCGCCGCCGCTTCCCGCGTGGCCTGCCGGTAAGCCTGGGCGTTCAGTTCCGCCCGGTAGCCTATGGATTTGAAAAATTCATCTTCCGCTACCAAGGCCCGCCCCGGCAGGCGCACGACATTGCCGAGCAAATCCACAAAACGCCCGAAAGCGCCTTCTTTGGCCAGACCCCAATTTTCCGCACTGATCGCCGGATTATGCGGCAAATCAATCTTGCCGCCCCAACTGCCGCCCTGATCGGTTTTGAAGGCTTTCCAGGCCAGCCGCAATCCATCCTTGACGCCGCCGACAAGCCCGTTCAGCATGGAAAGAGCTTCACCCGCTACCACGCCTTCGGTGTCGCCCAAAACCGCGCCTATGCGCGCGGCTGCGGCCCGCTCGAAGATTTCCCCCAAGGCCACGGTGGCATTGCTCATTGTGTTGACAATGTGCGTTTTGGGGCCGGAAAGCAGAGCCATGACCCAGGCTTCCTGCAAGCTTTCGCGGGTTATTTGCAGCGGGGTTTTGGCAACCAGGGTTTCCAGTTCTTGCGTCATGCCAGACTTAGAAAGTTTTGCCACGCGGGCGGCCAGATCGCGGGCGGATTCCACGCCGCCCGTGCCGTCCAGAACTTCCTTCATCTGGCGTAAATTCAGTTCACGCGGCCCGGAAGGAATGCGCCACGCGCCAAGGGTGCGGGCTGTTTCCGTGCGGGCGGCGATAACTTCATTCTGAATAGCCCGATGGACTTCCAGCATTTTACGGAAAGCGAAAAGGTTTTCTTCGGTGGGAGCCTGCGTTGCCAGTTCGGCGAGTTCGTTCAGCTTCTGGCCGGAATTGGCCCAGAGATTGCGGGCCGCGAGGCTTTGTTCGGCGTTCAGGGGTTCGCCCGTTCTGCGCTCCGCGAGGATTTTCCAGGCATCTTCCTGTTCGGCGGAAAGGGCGGTTTGTTCAAAGGTACGGACGCCCCGGCGAGCGGCGTCAATTTCTCCCCGGTAGTTGTCGGCCATGTTCTGCATGACCGTCTTGACATCTTCCGGCGCGTCAATGCGGGAAAAGTTTATGAAGAAGTGGTCGATCCCTCCGTCCGTAACCTGTTCCCCTCCGCGTCCACCCATGGAGCCGGATCGATCCCGAAGGGCGCGAGTAGCTTCTTCGCCTGTACCATATCCGCTTTTCTCTCCACTTTGTCCCGGCTCCAATCGTTCGGTGCCAGACGATATTCCTTCAGAAGATCGTGCATCACCGACACGAATTCCAGAGACACCTTCGGCTCCTCCGGCCCTTGGCTGTTCATGCCGTCCCAGAACGTCACCAGTTCTGCTGTCGAGTAACCCTTGTATTCTTTTGGTAAGTTCTTTTCGTTCATGTGGCCCCCGTGTTTTGCCTACGAGCTTGGTTATAACCTCAATTTCACCGCCTGACAAGGCTTGCGCCAGTTGGCGGCTCTTGACGTTCAATCCTGCCTCTTTCAACATGCTTTGCAGTCTGTTCACCAGAGGCATGGGCGCGTCAAGACGGGCATCGCCCATCAATCCGGCCACTGTGCTAACATCAATCCCATCCTTGCGCAAGGCGCCTATGAATTGTCTGACTGACGCTCCTGTGGTAAAAATATCCTCAACAATGACAACCTGCTTTCCGGCGAGCCCTTGCAACGCCTCCGGGTTTTCCAACGTGTAGTTCCGCGAGGCGAAAGGCCGCTCGGAAACAGGTACCGCTTTCATGGGCTTAGCGGCATTGACCTTGTATATGGCCCTGGAATCAACAGGCGCTCCCCCCAATTCAGCCGCAAGCTTTTGCGCCAAAGCATTGGGAATTTCATTTTTTCCAGAAGTGCTCGGCACGGAAATGAAAACCGTCTCTTTGTTTGGATCAAGTTTGGCGGCAAGTTCCCGCGTCTGTTTTTCCGTCCAGACCTTATCCACCACACTCTCGGCAGCTTCCACATCGCCATTTTTGGCTTTATTGAAGTCCACGGAATTCATGATTGCGTGGCGGCGTTCCCGGTCTGCTCTGGGTATCACCGTCACGCCGCTTTCATGCGCTGTGGTTTTAACCGGCTCCGCAGGAACTATGTCTTCAACCCGCAACGGCTGCACCAGCGGCGCGTTCGTGTCTCCCAGGCTCTTCAAGCCCGCTTCCCTTGTAGCGGCTTCCTCCACTGCCTTTTGCACGGCTTCCGGCCCGGCCTGCTCGGCCTTGGCTTTGGCAATCCGGGCATTACGCAAAGACTTGAAGGCGAGTATGGCCGCTTCCGTCATTGCGCCCAAGCCCAACCCTTCAAGAGCGTTTTTGAACCGGCCCTCCATTTGGCCATCGCCGGGTTTGGCCGCAAGAAATTCATTGATCGGATTTTGCAAAGCAGGGAACTCCTGCACCAGATTGGAAAGACGTTCTTCCTGCCCGTCAAAAAAAGCAAAGTCCGCAATGGCTCCCTGTGCCGCGCCCTTGATAATCCTTCCCGCTGTGGTAGCGGCCTTGACGCCTTTCAAGCCCACACCCCCGACGGCATATCCGGTAATAAACTGCCCCAGGGCTTTTGCCAGTTCACCTGTCGGAGTATGCGCCCACGCCTCTTTCCCTGCCTCGATCCTCAGCAGCGTATCATTCGCCTTATCCCCGAACTCCCGCATATGCTCACGGGTAAACTTCTCCGCTTCGGCGTATCTGCCCGTACGCATCAGGCTTTGCACGTGCTCGCCGTGCATGGTTTTCACCAACTGATTGATTTTTACCTTTACTTCCTCCTCGTTGCCGTCCACCCAGCGCGAAACCCCGTCTTTCCCGGTTTCAGGGTGCTGGCCGCTCAAATAACGCAGACTGGTTATGTGCTCTATCAGAGC
>JAISBT010000117.1 GCA_031266055.1 Deltaproteobacteria bacterium | reverse complement strand
CGGCGTATACAACTGGCGCAGTACGCGCCCTTCCGCCGTCCGCGCGTCCATTATGACAATATGGCTGTACCGGGTATCGGTCTTTACCACGCCCCGGGCAAGCTCGTCATATTGCCGGTAGAACTGGAGGACGGAAAAAAGCGCGCAGGCAACAAGCCCCAGCACCGGGCCGATGAACAGCGCTTTACGCTTTTTGCCGGGCGGACGGCGCCCGGCCGAAATTGTCAGCGCGGCCACAAGCATAAGCAGCGCGGCGATCATATACACGGTCATCCTGGAGCCAATCCAGGAAATAAAAAAATATCCGCCCAAAAAAGTGCCCGCAATGGAGCCTATGGCCGAAAGCGCCGCGAAGCGCCCGATCAGCGCTCCGGATTTTTCCACCGGCGTGCCGCGCAACTGCAAGGCCACTCTGACAATATACGGGGAAACCATGCCCAGAAGAAGGCTGGACGGGCCGAAAAGCGCCACCGCGGCAAGTACCGCGCCAAACTCCGTGCGCAGGCCCAGCTTGCCGACAGCGGCCAGCAACCCGGAATGGAACAGGCCTATGGCCAAAACGCTGAAAGCGGCCGCCAGAATAATCCCGGCAAGCTTTTTTACGCTTGGAGAATTATCGGCGAGCTTTCCGCCCAGCCAGTAGCCCACAGACAAAAAAGCCAGAATCACTCCAATCAGAGCCGTCCACACCAGGATGGAGCCTCCGAGATAAGGCGCCAAAATGCGCGACCCGGTCATTTCCAGGGTCATTACCGCCCCGCCGCATAAAAAAGCTACCAGTTCAAGCATTTATACTCCAAAAGTTTAGCGCGGATCTCCCGCCCGGCGTTAGTACGCTGTTTTATCCACATTTTTAAGTGGTACAGCGTACTACTTTGTTGACACTAATACTAATCTGTGAAAAAAACTATTGCTTGCATATACCATAATATTCAGGAGGCCGCATGGCAAAAGAAGAGGCTATAGAAATTGACGGCATCGTGCAGGAAGCCCTGCCCAACGCTATGTTCCGGGTTGAGCTGGAAAACAAGCATGTTGTGCTGGCGCATATTTCCGGCAAAATGCGCAAATTTTACATCCGCATTTTGCCGGGTGACAAAGTAAAAGTTGAGTTGTCGCCCTATGATCTCACCAGGGGGCGCATCACCTATCGCATGAAATAGCCGCTTCCTCTGTTCCTGTAACTTATAGCATTTTACGCTTGAGATGCCTGCGTAACGGCGGGCTTTCGCCCGCCGTTACGCAGGCATCTCGCGGCAAGGATTTACGGGCAGGTTATATGTTTAAACATTGTTTCCGCTGTTTTTTTTCAGTCGGCTTTATATTCCTGATCGTTGCCTGTCAAAGCGACTCCTCCGGCGACCAGCCCGGAAACGTTCCCGTTCCCGTGCGCACGGCTCTGGTGGAACCTGCCGACGTACAGCAGACCCTGGCTGTTGTCGGGCATGTGGAGGCATCCGCTTCGGTAAAAATTTCCGCGCAGGTCAGCGGGCAGCTTCTGCAATCTTTTGTGCAGCCCGGCCATTACGTCCACGCGGGAGACCCGCTTTTCGCGCTGGATCAGCGCATCCTCCAGGCTGAATTGAACCAGGCGAAAGCTGTGCTGGACAGGGATAACGCCAGACTGGCCCAGGCGCGCCAGGATCTGTCCCGCTACAAATCCCTGGCCGCCGGCGATTTTCTGAGCAAGCAGCAATATGAGCAGAGCCTGAGCGAAGTAGCCGCCCTTGACGCTACCATCAAACACGACCAGGCCGCCATTGACAGCGCTGAAGTACTCTTGAGCCACACGCAAATTCTCGCGCCCATTTCCGGGCGGATCGGAGAAATTCTGGTGGATCCGGGCAACATCGTAAAAGCCAATGACCAGACCCTGCTGGTCATCAACACCCTCAGCCCGGCGGAAGTAAGCTTTGCCGTACCTGAAAAATATCTTCCCGAACTGAACCTGCGCATGCGCAAAGGGACGGTGGAAACAAGCGTGCTGCCGGAAGGCGACCGCGGCGAACCGGCGCGCGGGACGCTTACCGTCGTTGACAACACGGTGAACCGGGAAACCGGCACCATAGCCATGCGCGCCCGCTTTGAAAACAGCGACGAGCGGCTCTGGCCCGGACAGTTCGCGCGGGTGTTTATTGTCATGGAATCCATACCGGATGCTTTGGTCATACCTTTCAAAGCGGTTCTGGAAGGACTGAACGGACAATACGTGTACGTTGCGGAAGAAAGCGGCAACGAAGCGGATCGTTTCAAAACCGTGCAGCCCAGGCTGGTAAAAACCGTACTTCTGGATAAAAACCGCCTGCAGGTCACCGACGGCCTCGCGCTTGGAGAAGAAGTGGTCACCGACGGCCAGCTTAACCTGTTTCCCGGCGCCCGGGTGGAGATACTGTCCAGGTGAACATTTCAAGCCTCTTCATCCAGCGGCCTGTCGCCACCAGCCTGTTTATGCTCGGCATATTGTTCACCGGGCTGATGGCCTAC
The DNA here is from genome assembly GCA_031266055.1 of Deltaproteobacteria bacterium. GTDB lineage: Bacteria > Desulfobacterota > Desulfovibrionia > Desulfovibrionales > Desulfovibrionaceae > WRHT01. The sequence goes on along the minus strand of JAISBT010000117.1, from coordinate 10,380 downwards.
CGCATTCTGCCCATGGCGGATTTACCCAGCGTGGATTTCCCGACCATTCAGGTACTTACCACCCTGCCCGGAGCAAGCCCGGAAACCATGGCCGCTTCTGTGGCCATCCCGCTGGAAAAGCAGTTTTCCACCATTGCCGGACTTGATTCCATGACCTCCGTCAACAGCCTGGGGCGGAGCCGCATAGTCCTGCAATTTGACCTGGAGCGCAACATCGATTCGGCGGCTCAGGACGTGCAAACAGCCATTGCCGCGGCCCAGCGCGCCCTGCCGACGGATTTGCCCAGCCCGCCGAATATGCGCAAAGTCAACCCGGCGGACAGCCCGATTTTTTATCTTATCGTCACTTCCGACACCATGCGCCAGTCGGATGTGAACGAGTACGCCGAAAATTTCATGGGCCAACGCCTTTCCACCATCAACGGCGTGGCTCAGGTAAATGTATATGGTTCGCAGAAATATGCCGTGCGGGTGCAGATTGACCCGCAATTACTGGCTGCCACGGATTTAAGCGTAAATGAAGTAGCCGACGCCCTGCGCTCCTCCAACACCAATTTGCCCGTGGGCGTGCTTAAAGGGCCGAGCCGCGACTATACCATCCGCAGCAGCGGGCAGCTTATGGCGGCGGATGAATTCCGCCCCCTGATAGTGGCCTGGCGCAACGGCGCGCCCATACGCCTGCACGAAATAGCCAATGTGACGGACTCTGTGGAGGATAACCAGCGCCGCAGCTGGTATAACGGGAAAAGATCCATGGTTCTGGCCATCCAGCGCCAGCCGGGCACCAACACCGTGGAGGTGGTGGACAGAATACGCGACATGCTGCCCGGACTGCGCGCCCAGGTGCCGGCAGCCATTGACGTGGAAATACTCTTTGACCGCTCGGAAACCATACGCCACGCCGTGACTGACGTTAAGCTGACCATGCTGCTGACCATAACCCTGGTCATTGCGGTCATTTTCATATTTCTGCGCAATTTTTCCGCCACCCTCATACCCAGCCTCGCCGTGCCGCTCTCCATCATCGGCGCGTGCACAATCATGTACCTGAGCAATTTCTCCCTGAACAACATCTCGCTCATGGCCCTTACCCTTTCTGTGGGTTTTGTGGTTGATGACGCGATTGTCATGCTGGAAAACATCGTGCGTCACATGGAAGGCGGCAAAAGCCCAATGCAGGCGGCTCTTGCCGGCTCGCGGGAAATCGGCTTCACCATCCTTTCCATGACCATTTCACTGGTGGCGGTGTTCATTCCGGTTCTTTTCCTGGGCGGCATCGTGGGGAGACTCTTTCACGAGTTCGCCGTCACCATCGCGGCGGCCATTATTGTTTCCGGCACAGTCGCGCTTACCCTCACCCCCATGCTCTGCAGCCGTTTTTTAAAACCGCATAACCCCGCCCGGCAGCAGGAAGGTTTTTACGGAAAAATAGAACGAACCATGCACCGCCTGCTCCTTTTTTACGAATTTACGCTTAAAGCCGCGCTGCGCCACAAGGGCAAAACCCTCCTGGCCTCTTTCGCCCTGATTATCCTCACCGCCGCGCTGTTCAGAACCTCCCCCAAAGGTTTTATGCCCTTTGAGGACATCGGCAACGTGAGCATTACGGTGGAAGTCATGCAGGGCGTTTCTTTCGAGGCGGTTCTGGAATACCAGAAGCAAATAGCCGACATGATCGGCGAGGAGCCTGGCCTTATCCGCTGGACAAGCACCGTGGGCGCCAGCGGGCCGCAAAGTTCCATGAACAATATGTCCTTTTTTTTGCGCTATCATGAAAAAGCCGACCGGGATGAAGACCTGCAAAGCATTATTGAACGCCTGCGTTCAAAAATATCCAGGCTGCCCGGCGTGCGCGCCTTTGTCATCCAGCCGCCCCCTCTGCGCATAGGCGGCACTTCCTCCAAAGCCCTGTACCAGTTTACCCTGCAAAGTACGGATACAACGGTTCTTTACGCCGGAATCGACAGCTTTATGCATAAAATGGCCGCCTTGCCGGGCATTATTGACGTAAACTCGGATCTGATGCTCAACAACCCTGAACTCCGGGTAAATATCAACCGCGATAAATGCGCGGCCCTGGGCGTGACCGCCGCCCAGGTTGAGGACGCCCTGTCCAATTCCTACAGCACCCGCGAAGTAAGCACCATTCTGGCGCCTACCAACGACTATATGGTTATTCTGGAACTGAAGCCGGAGTTCATGGATGACGTGGACAGCCTTAAATATCTGTACGTACGCTCCAGCAACGGCGCGCTGGTGCCCCTGAGCACACTGGTGGACATGGACACCGCCGCCGGTCCCCTGGCCGTAAACCATACCGGACAACTGCCCTCGGTCACCATTTCTTTCAACCTGGCCCAAGGGCATTCCATAGGCGAAGCAGTAGCGGATATCGAGCGCCTGGCGGCCACGGATCTGCCGGACAGCATTTCCACAAGCTTTCAAGGCACGGCCCAGGCTTTTCAGGATTCCCTGGACAACCTGTGGACGCTGCTGATCATGGCCGTTGTGGTCATCTATATAGTTTTGGGCATACTTTACGAAAGCTTCATCCACCCGCTGACCATTCTTTCCGGCCTGCCCGCCGCCGCTCTGGGAGCGCTGGCCACCCTGCTCATCTTCGGCAAAAACCTGGACATATACGGCTTTGTCGGCATCATTATGCTGGTGGGCATTGTAAAAAAGAACGCCATCATGATGATTGACTTCGCCCTTTCCGCCCAGCGCGAACAAGGCAACGACGCCGCAAAAGCCATCGTCATGGGCGCGCTTGTGCGCTTCAGACCCATCCTCATGACCACCATGGCCGCGCTGATGGGCGCCCTGCCCATAGCCGCCGGTCTGGGCGCGGGAGGAGAAGCCCGCCAGCCGCTGGGTCTGGCGGTCGCGGGCGGCCTGGTTGTCTCCCAACTGCTTACCCTCTATATCACCCCGGTGTACTATATTTACCTGGATAAAGCGCAGCGCGGCCTCCGGACTTTTTTCCGGCGTTCCCGCGCAGTCTCCGCCAAGCCGGATATGGCACAGCCCCTTAATGCCCCGGGGCATTGAACACGCGCGCAATATATCCGCCAACCATAAAAATTCAGGAGCAAACATGAACATTAAAGATTTGTTGCGAGACGGCAATGAAAAACTGGAAAACAAGGGGTTCCCGCACAGCCATACGCCGGATCCCGCCGGCTCGGCCGGGATAACCCGCGCTTATTTTGATTCGTTGCTGGTGGAGTTGCGTGTCCTGGACTCTGCGGAAGCTTCAACGGAAATGCGGCTTTTTGGAGAAAGCTTTGCCACCCCCGTTATGACCGCCGCCCTGTCCGGACTAGATAAAGTCCATCCCGGCGGCATGGCCGAGGTCGCCAAAGGCGCCGCGGCGGCCGGGGCGGTCATGTGGGCCGGCATAGGCGGCGAGGATGAGCTCAAGGCCATGATTGATACGGGCGCGAAAGTCATCAAAATAGTCAAACCTTATACGGATACGGATCTGATTTTCGCAAAGCTCGCCCAGGCGGAAAAACACGGCGCTTTTGCCGTGGGTATGGATATTGATTTCTTCTTCGGGCGCAGGACCAATGTGCCGCCGCCTTTCCCCATGAGCCCCAAGACTTCCGGGCAGATCAAAAGTTATATTCAGGCTACCGGCCTGCCCTTTATCCTGAAAGGAGTCCTGAGTACGCAGGATGCCGGGAAAGCGCTGGAACTGGGCGCAGCCGGAATTGTGCTTTCCCACCATGGCGGCATTGCTCTGGATTATGCCGTGCCGCCGGTCAAAATTTTACCCGACATAGTCCGGGTGATTGAACGCAAGATACCCATTTTTGTTGATTGCGGGATTTCCAGAGGCATGGATGCATTCAAAGCCCTGGCCTTGGGCGCGAGCGGCGTTTCCGTGGGCCGGGCGGTCATGGCCGGGCTGGCCTCCGCCGGAGCGGATGGGGTGAAAAACGTTCTGGAAAGCTTCACTCTTGAACTGAAGAGAACCATGAGCATCACCGGTTCGCCCGACCTTGAGCATATTGACCCCCGGGTGATCCGGGCATAGAGCATTTACACTGTTTCATTTCCGGAGAAAACCATGTCCATTTTTACATACAACCCGGTTCTCGCTTCCCTTGTTGACGCTTCCATCGAACGTCTGGCCGGAGAAGAGGAATTATCCGCCTCCGTCATACGCGCCGCTGTTGAAAACGGCAGCATGGTTCTGCTCGGCAACCCCGCGCACAAAAACCTGCGGCCCATCCTGATCGGCCAGCCCGCGCGGGTGAAGGTCAACGCCAATATAGGCACCTCGCCCCTGTCCGGAACCTTGGACTGTGAAATAGCCAAGGTTCGCGCGGCTCTTGAGGCCGGGGCGGACACGGTGATGGATCTCTCCACCGGCGGCGATCTCACCGCCATCCGGGAGGACATCCTGGCCGCCTGCCCTGTCCCCCTGGGCACGGTTCCCGTATATGCCGTGGCGGAGCGCTATATCCGCGAAGGCAAGGATCCGGCCCTGTTCACGACGGACGAACTGTTCGGAGAAATTGAGAAACAGGCCGGGCAGGGCGTGGATTATATGACCGTCCACTGCGGCATCACGCGGGAGGCAGCCGCCTGGGCCGCTGACCCCAAAAACCGCGTGCTGGGCATTGTCTCGCGGGGCGGGGCCATCCATGCCCGGCGGATGCGCGAATACGGGGAAGAAAACCCTCTGCTGGAACAATTTGACCGCCTGCTGGCCATTGCCAGGCAACACAACGTCACCCTGTCTCTGGGCGATGCTTTGCGTCCCGGCGCCGGGCAGGACGCCGGGGACGCCGCCCAGTGGGACGAGGTGATACAATTGGGGAAACTGGCGGCCAGGGCGCTGGAATACGGAGTGCAGTGCATGATTGAGGGACCGGGCCATGTGCCCCTTGACCAGGTGGAGGCCCAGATTTCCTGCATCAAGCGCCTGACCCGCAACGCGCCGCTCTATGTGCTCGGCCCCCTTACGACAGACTGCTCGCCGGGATACGACCATATTGCCGGAGCCATAGGCGGGGCTGCCGCCGTCCGGGCCGGAACGGATTTTCTCTGCTACCTGACCCCGGCGGAACATCTGACTTTGCCCGACGCGGCGGATGTACGGGAAGGAGTTATGGCTTCCAGGGTCGCGGCCCAGGCGGGCGAGACGTCTTCGCCCAACCCGCTGGTGCGCGCACGGGCGAAAAAGCGGGAACAGGCCATGTCCGCAGCCAGAAAGCGGCTGGATTGGGCCGCCATGGCGCAGCATGCCCTGGATCCGGCTGTGGTCGCGAAACGTCGCGAACCTCACGCTTCCGAAGAAGCCTGCGCCATGTGCGGCAGCTTCTGCTCGGTCAAGATGCTGCGTCGGTAGAGCATTGCTGGAGCGGTACAACTTTTCAACGTTAAAACGCTCTAATGAATCAAACAAGCTCAGCAACCAAGGCGGGGAAAATGTAATTGGTTATAAATCCGCTTAAAGTTGAAGCTGCCGCTTTCAGCCATACGAGTATGCGTCAAACCCGCCTCTGGCCCGGGTGCGCCTTGCTGTTGTGTCTTGCCGCGTCACTTTATCGTTTTCCAGGCATCTCCAATGTCGATACCATGTCCCAGCGCGCCGACATGCTGTCCAAAGAATACCACGACTGGCACCCTCCGATATTCGCGGCTTTCTGGGGAATACTCAATGATATCTGGAACAGCGTCACCGGTATGCAGATCACCGGCACAGAAGTTCTTTATATGACCTTTGTCTTCATGTTCTGGGGCGGAGCGGCCCTGATCCTGCGCAGAGCCAAAAACTTCTGGGCTTCTTTCGCCGGTGGCGCGCAATGGAAATTTTTTACCGCGCTGGCCTTGTTCGTTTTTTTGGGTCTGTTTGAACTTGTGCCCATGCTGCGCTTTGTTTGGAAGGATACAGCCATGTTTGCGGCTTACACCCTTGCGCTGGGCATTATCCTGAACTTCCCCTCCCCTTCAAAAAAACTCCTCTGGCGCATAGGCGCGCTGGTTACGGCTCTGCTGCTGCTTTTTTACGGCACGGCCGTACGCCACAATGCAATTTTTGCCGTGCTGCCCTTGCTGTCCCTGCTTTTAATCTGTTTTACCGGGAAACGGAAATTTACGTTCATCCTGCCGCTCACCCTGGTTATCTGGGGAATTATGCTGTTTTCCGCCCACCTGATTACTTACAGGGTACTGACCACGCATAAGCAGTATTCCCTGCAGGAAATTTTATACGGAGATATCTGGAAGCTGAATTACCGCTCGAAAACCTTTGACCTGCCCCCACCGGTCAACGGCCGGGGTTGGGAACCTCTTGACCGTGACGTTTTTTTCGCTTTTTTCGTCGAAACACACCACATTGTCGCAGCTTTCCATTACATAAACACCTATTACCGGTCAAAAGGAGATTTAGGAGTTGATGTATACCGTGATTTTAACGGGGCGGAGGACGACTTTGGGGAACTGCAAAAAGCCTGGTTTGAAAAAGTAAAAAAACATCCAAGTAGGTATTTTAACTTACGCAAGAGGATCATGCTGGATTTATTGCGTAATTTTTCGTTTATGGGTCAGACCGGCCTGATCTACTTTATTTTTTCAATCCTGGTCACCGGCGTAATGCTGTATAAGTTTGTCCGCAAAAAGAAATTTGCAGATCTTGTGCCGTATTTTGTGGTCGCTTCAGGACTTCTATATGTGTTGCCATACTTTTTCATTGCCCCGGATGCGGTGCGCCGTTATCTTTTCTGGTTCTATCTGGCTTCTTTTTACGGTGTTGTCTGGTTTGCGAACGAGTTGCGCAGCAAAGCAACCGAGGGGAAAAAATTCTGACCGGGGAAATTATTTGGACTCATGGTACTCCCCGCTTTCGTTGATATTCCATATTTCGGCTTTGTTCAGGGAAGGATCCAAAATGCATGATACAGCCAGTATGGAGGAAAGCATGGAATGATCCATGTTATTATAGCGGTGCATGCCGTTGCGGCCGACAGGGTACAGGTTGGGAATGGAGTCAAGATACTCCTGTACCTTGCCGATTTGCGGGTACGTCCCAAAATAGGCGGGGTATGCTTTCTTTACGCGCAGCACTGTCGCATCCACAGCGTCTTCTGCCCGGATAAAACCGAGCAGTACAAGTTCGCGTACGGCCATATCAATAACCTCCCCGTCCCCCAGCGCCCACAAGCTATCCCCTTCAGTCGCGAAATATTCAAGTCCCAACCAGACCTTGTCCGCATCTTTAACCAAATAGGGACTCCAGTTGTTGAATATTTGAATACGCCCGAGACGCACATCAGGTTCTTGTATGTAAATCCAATTGTCTTGTATCCGGGAACCGGATGCCGCATCCTTTTGCCTATTAAGTATGCGTAATTTATTGACAAGTAATCCTACGGTTATGAAGTCCCGGTACACGAGGCCCTTACAAACGGCATGAACCTCCTCTGGAACTGCATCCAGCATGGGAATAAGCTCCCGCAGAGGCAAGGATGATATGGCGGCACTGCAGGGGAACGATTTTCTTTCGCCGGTTGCCGTATCCTCGACATGAACAGATGTAACTTTGCCATTTTCCATCTCCATGCCGGTGACTCTATGGTGCAGCAATACAGTTCCTCCATGCGCCATAATTTTACCTGCAACATTTTCCCAAAGTTGGCCAGGTCCGAATTTTGGATACAAAAATTGTTCAATCAGACTTGTATCTGTTGATTTTTGTTTTATATCCGTTGATTTTGTGAATAGCGACATGATTGCATGTCGTAATACGCGAATAATTGAAAGATTTTTGACTCGTTGTGCTCCCCAGGCAGATGCGATCTGGTTGCAGGGAACACCCCACACTTTTTCCGTGTAATCGCGAAAAAAAGTTTCATAAAGTGTTTTTCCAAATCTGTTTATGAAAAAGTCTTCCAAGCTCTTTTCAGGTTTCCTGGGAAACAACGCTGCATGGGAATACGCTGCTCCCATGGAAAGAACGCGGACAAAGCCAAGGTTCTTCAAGGTTTCCCATTTCAACGCAATGGGGTAATCAAAAAATTGCCGTAAATAGGAAATTCTGGACAGCCTGTTACGTACAAGCATGACATCGTCACGCTTTTCCGCCAGATCAAGCGAAACCACGGGCAAAATATTTTGCCACCATTCCATGACGGTATCGGATCTTGAAAAAAACCGATGCCCCCCGATATCCATTCGGTTGCCCTTATAGTTGACGGTTCGGGAAATCCCGCCGACCTGTGTTTCCTGTTCAATAAGCACTACATTATGCGCTGTTTTGCCGGTCAACTCCAGAGCGGCAGTCAGCCCTGCGGGGCCGCCGCCCATAATGACAATTGCAGCAGTGGGTAGCATTGCACCAGCCTTTTTCCGCAAGACTCATCATTTTTTTGGCATAAGAAAGATCTTTACAAATTTGAGCAAACCAGAATTGAAACTTATATATTTATGCGCAAAAAAAGAATAGAAAACAACTACACCGATAGAACAAAAATGCGCCACAAATTTTTGTGTAAATATGATTCCTAACAGGGTAAATTGTTCTAACTTCATGATATAAATTAATTTTAAAAATATAAATGCGAAAAATGAAGTTAATAAAATACCAAATATAGATACAAAGAAGAATGAAATAAAATGTTGTAATACTGACCTTGGGTGGTATATAAAATTAAAAAAATAATTTAACGAAAAATTGACGACCATGCCGCAAAATGCAGAAATAGAGACCAATAGCGTATAAGGAATATCTATATCATATATATCGTATAAAAACTTGCCGGCTATAAGGTTAACAAGTGCAGCCAAGCCGCCAAACAGTATAAATAGAATAAATTGTTTGGAGTATAACTTTGAGCCATAAAAAATTACAGCACGTATTACGGTCATGGTCTTGTTGTACGGTTAAGGTAGAACAAGGTAAAAAACAGCTGTGGCAGGCGAGAATGTAATCCCCATCCTCGCCTGCCGTAGCGTAAAACGCAAAAAACTCCGTCTCAGATCTTGAACTGGCGCAGCCTTTCCGCTGCTTCCAGGGTATCGGCCCTGCTGCCGAAGCCGGTCAGGCGGAAATAGCCTTCACCGCTCGGGCCGAAGCCCGCGCCGGGGGTTCCCGCTATAGTCGCCCCTTGCAGCAGCGCGTCGAAAAATTTCCAGGAATCCAGGCCCGCGGGCAATTTTACCCAGACATAGGGGGCGTCGATACCGCCGAAAACCTTCAGCCCCAAAGCTTCAAAAGCCTGGCGGATGACCTTGGCGTTAGCCATGTACCCGGCAATAAGCTCCCGGGTTTCCCGTTTTCCTTCCGCTGTATGCGCGGCCTGCGCGGCACGCTGCACTATGTAGGCGCATCCGTTGAATTTGGTGCTCTGACGGCGCATCCACAGGCTGCGCACGGATATTTTCGCTCCATCCGCGCTCACGGCCTGTACGCTTTTGGGCACTACCACATAGCCGCAGCGCAGCCCGGTGAACCCGGCCATTTTGGAATAGCTGCGGAACTCCACGGCCACATCTCTGGCCCCTTCAATCTCATAGATGCTGTGCGGTATGCCTGGAGAGTGTATATACGCCTCGTAAGCCGCGTCAAAGAAAATTATGCAGTCTTCGGCGCGGGCGTAATCCACCCAGAGTTTGAGCTGGGCGGCGGTCAATACTGTTCCGGTGGGGTTATTGGGAAGACATAGATAAATCAAATCCGGGCGGGTTGCGGGCAATTCCGGTATAAAATTGTTTTCAGACACGCAGGGCAGGTAAATAAGACGGCGCCCGGCCATGATGTTGGAATCGGCATATACGGGGTAAACCGGGTCGGTGATGGCAACGGCGCAGTCCGCATGGAAGATTTCCTGAAAATTTCCCACATCGCTTTTGGCGCCGTCGCTGATGAAAATCTCGTCAGAGGCAAGGCCAAGGCCGGCAAAGGCGTCTTCAAGAACAGCTTCGCGCAAAAAAGCGTAGCCCTGTTCCGGGCCGTAGCCCCGGAAGCCTTCCGCTGTGGCCTGCTCGTCCACGGCCCGGCGCAAAGCCTTGATTACACATGGAGGCAAAGGGCTTGTGACGTCGCCGATGCCGAGACGGATGAGCTTTTTATCCGGGTTGTCCCGGACAAAGGCGTTCAGGCGTTTGGCTATTTCCGCGAACAGGTAGCTGCCCGCCAAATTTTGGTAATGCGTATTGATCAAAACCATATTTTTCAAACTCCATTGCTTTTGCCGCAGCCCGGCGGGGGTTCGGCCCTGTGCATACCGCACGCACACTGCGGCGCTTGACGGCGGAAGTCAGCCGCCGCGTAGCGGCGGCTGACAAATCAGGGGTGCAGGGGAAATGATTTCCCCTGCCCGCCGGAGGCAGTAAAATTTTTCCGTAACTTCGGTTTTCAGGCAGTCA
>JAISBT010000172.1 GCA_031266055.1 Deltaproteobacteria bacterium | reverse complement strand
CGCCGGATGCCGAGCAGCTTTCCGTGGGCTTTTTCGCCGAAGACAACTGGAAGCTGAATGACGCTCTTACGCTCAACCTGGGCCTGCGCCTGGACTATCTGAATACGGAAGCTGATCCCCTGTATAATGTCTTGCCTGATTTTGCTACTGGCGGTGCCGCTCCCAATCCCATGGTAATAAACGGCAGGACGGACGAAAGCGATCTCGGCTGGCATCTGCACGCCGGGCTGACCTGGAAAATGACTCCGGCCTGGTCCCAGTCCCTGCTTCTGGCCTCCAGCTACCGGGCGGCGGACGTAATGGAGCGTTTCAAGTACATCAACCTCGCTGGAGGCGTGAGCTTGTTCGGAAATCCCGACCTTGATCCCGAGCGGAGCCTGTACGCCGAATACGGGCTGCGCTATGACGAGAAGCCTCTGAAGGCGGAATTGCGGCTTTTCGCCAATATTGTGACCGATTACATCGCGGAAAAGAGCGTCAACGCGACGACAAGAAGAATGGAGAATGTGGATGACGCGCGCATTTACGGCGCGGAACTGGAGGCCCGCTGGCAGTTCCTGGACAACTGGGCCCTCTTCGGCAACGCGACCGGTCTCTATGGCAAGGACGAGAACACAGGCCGGGCTTTGCCCGGAGTCTCGCCTGTTTCCGGGCGGGTGGGCATAGATTTTTCCCATGAAAACGGCTTCTGGGCGAAGGCGGACACTTTAATGATCGCGCCCCAGCGCCATACTCCCGAAGGCGTTGACGACACCAAAGGCATCATCACGCTGAACGCCGCCGCGGGCTGGCGTTTTGAAACCGGCAGGTTGAAACACGACATTTCCCTTGTCATCGATAACATTCTGGATACCAGATACTACAATTACCTCGCGCATCAGCGCGGCTACACCGTCTGGGAACCCGGCATCTCAGCCTCGCTGAACTACAGCGTGACCTTCTGATGGAACGCCGGCTGCCGCGGCGCGTTGCCGCTGTTTTCCTGCTGGCCGTCACGGCCTTTTTTCCGGATTCTCCGCCGCGCGCGGCGGAGAATCCGGAAAGGCCCCTGACGCTGTATACGGCGATGAACGCCACGACGCCGCAGATTCCCCTGTGGGCCGCCATTCGCGCCGGATGGCCCGCCGGGCGGGAACTCGTTGTGGAATACTGGAAAACCCTTGATGATCTGCGCGGTATTATTCTCGCCGGCAAGGGGGATATGTGGATGGGCCACCTGGAAGGATTTGCGCAAGCCGCCGGGCGGGGAGCGCCTGTGACCGTGGTGGCCGTAACAGGCTGGAAAAAGTTTTATCTGGTCGGCACAGGCAGGCGGGACTTTTCTTCTTCGCCGTCCGCTCTGGAAGAAATTGCCGCCGAGTTGCGGCAAAACGGCCTGCCGTTGCCGGTCGCTCCCCGGGAAAGTCCCGCCGCCGGTATTCTTGAAAACATGACGGTACGCGGCGGGCCTCAATTTACTCTGGCTCCCATGTCCGCGCAGCAGCTTGTGCTTGAAATGCTGCGCGGGAAATATCCTTACGCGGTTTTGCCGGAACCTATGGTCTCCGCGTTGCTCGCAAGGCAAAAAGACATCCGGGTGCTGGTCAGCCTGGAAGAAGAACACGCGCGGCGTTTCGGCGGCGAAAAGCGCCTGCCCTGGGTGGGTATAGCCGTACACAGGGATTTCGCGGCCGAAAATCCGGCCTTTATGCTCTCTTTCCTGAAAATATTGCAGCAGGCCGCTGCTGATTTGGAAGGCAATGCGGAAGCCGCCGTGGACGCGTTGCCGGAAGAGGTGGTGTCCATGCTGGGGCGTGCTGTATTGCTGGATTCGTTACAGCGGGACATGCTTTTGGTGCTGTCTGCCAACGAGGCGCGCCGGGAGATCGAGGATTTTCTGCGTATGGCGCTGCCGGAGTTGCGGACGCCCGGCGCTATGGATGCGCTTATGGGGGCCGGTTTTTTGTTTATACCAAGTTGCGGCCAATAGGGAGCAAATTGGTATCGGCTGCAGGCAGAACCTGCAGCCCGCCGCGCAGGCGCAGGAGGCATTGACTGCCGCCGTAAAGCGCCGGAGCGGGCGTGTCTTTCCGCATTCAAACCCGTTTGAATGCGATTTGATATTACGGAGGAATAATGGGCTTTTTGCCCCCTTATCTGTTTTCCGCTCTTGCCGTGGCAGGACTCATGCTTGTTGCCAGTCTCGTCTTCGGGTCGGAACTGGCCCCGATGCCGCAATCCGTTATCCGGGCTTTTGCCGGCCTTGTCCGGAGCGGGGAACTGCTTTCAGAACTTTTTATAACCGTTGGCCGGGGTATTGCGGGAATTTTATGGGCCAATGCCGTTGGCGTCGTATTGGGCGTCGCGGCCGGGTTCAACGCAAGGCTGTTCAGACTCGCGTCGCCGTTGGTGGCGGCATTGCAGTCCTGCCCCCCGGTCGTCTGGATATCTCTGGTCATGGTCTGGGCCGGAACCGGATCCGCAGTGCCGGTGTCGACGGTTTTTGCCGCGACCGTGCCCTTTGTTTTCAGCACGACCGCCCAAGGGGTCATGGGGCTCAATCGCCGCGTTCTGGCCGCAAGCCGTCTGTATGACGTTCCGTGGCGCAGGATTTTATGGTCTTATGCGCTGCCCGGCGTGTTTCCGTACTGGCTCGCGGGATTTTCAACCGTGCTTGCAACGGCGTGGAAATCCGCCGCTGTGGCTGAGTTTTTGGGAAGCCATCAGGGGATCGGCGCCCGTATTTTCTGGAGCTACCATAAATTGCAGATGGAAGAACTTAACGCTTGGGCCCTCGTGCTGATCATGCTCGGTGTTTTTCTGGAATGCGCCGTTATTACGCCGTTACGCCGGAAAGCGGCGGCGTTGGAAACCAGGGGAGTCCGATGATGCTTGCGGTGCGGGGCGTGACAAAGAGGTACGGGAAAAGCGCGGTAATCGAGTCGGCGTCCCTGCGGCTTGCCGCCGGTGAAATCCTGTGCCTGACCGGCCCCTCCGGCATCGGCAAAACTACGCTTCTTGAGATAATCGCCGGCATTGTGCCGCCGGATGGCGGAACGGTACAGGCAGGCGGCAAGATTGCACTGCTTTTTCAGGACAACGCCTTGATTCCCTGGCTCAATGCGGCGGCAAACGTGCGGTACATCCTTCCCTTGACCGTGCCGGCAGAGGAGGCGGAAACGTGCGCGCGAAAGTGGCTCGGCCGTTTCGGGCTGGAAGACGGGCAATTTCCGGCGGCCATGAGCGGCGGCATGCTCAGGCGTCTCGCTTTGGCGCGTACCTTTGCCGCGGCGCGCCCCCTGATCCTGCTTGATGAGCCGTTCGCCTTTCTTGACGAAGCCTGGCAGCGAACCGTCGCCGAAGAAATGGCGTTACACGCGAGGGAGGGCGGCAGTGTCCTGCTGACCGGCCATACGGCCGTTCCCTTGGGCTGGGATTGTTTTCGGGGCATTCCCTGCGGCATTATGCGGGTTTCCAATGCACCGGTTCATCTTGCCGCTGAAGATCCGGGAAATGCTCAAAGTGTAAAAAAAGCATAGGCAGTTAATACAAGATGGAGTATAAACAATGAAAAAAGGGGGCCAGGGTTTTTATGGGTCAGGATTCTCTGTGGTTTATGTTTGACGGAGCTTTGCTTCTGCTGCGTGAGGATGACGCGGGAAAACGCGTCCTGCCGCGCGGCGAAGTTCCACCTCTCGCCACGAATTATCTGGTGCAGCGGGTGGGTGAGTACCGGGGCGTCCCCTGTATGGCCATGGCCTTGAGCGCTTCACCGCTCTGTAAAAAAGCTCCGGGATCCGGGCTTGCGGGCGCAGCGGCTTATACCGGCCTGGATTTGCATTATCGGGCCTATGAATTGTTGGGAGAAGAACTTTACAGTCTGGCCACCCGCGCCCGCGAGCTCGCCTATTGGGATGTCAACTCCCAATTTTGCCCTGCGTGCGGCAACAGAAACCTTCCGGATTCCGCGATCAGTAAAAAATGCCCGGCCTGCGGCAAGGAGCTTTTTCCGCCTGTCTCCGTGGCCATATTGGTTGTGGTTTCCAGAAAAAACAGCCTTGCTCCGGGTGGAGACGAAATTTTGCTGGGTCGGGCGCACAGGGCGGCCGGCATATTTCACTCGCTTCTCGCCGGTTTTCTGGAGGCGGGCGAAACGCTTGAAGCCTGCGTCCGGCGTGAAGTGCTGGAGGAAACCTCACTTGTTGTAAACAATATCCGCTACTTCGGCTCACAACCCTGGCCGCACCCAAGCAACCTGATGGCGGGTTTTTTTGCCGACTATGTTTCCGGGGAAATTAAAATTCAGGAATCAGAGCTGCTTTCCGCAGATTTTTTCCGGCGTGATGGTTTACCGCCGGATCTGCCGCATGAATTTTCCCTTTCCCGCAGGCTTATTAACTGGTGGGTCAGCGGAGAAGCGCTGCCCTATGGGAATAATAACTGTTGAACCCTGTTTTTTTTCCGCGGGAAAGGTTAAGGTCTTTTTCAGTTTGGCGCCGAGGGCATTTGGGCGCCCGGCCTGCCATACGCCTTGACCGGCGGTTGAAAAGACGGCGGTAACGCGGGTAATGAAAAAAATACAGGATTCCTATTTTTTCAGGGCCAAGCGGGAGAACTACCCCGCCCGCTCGGTGTATAAACTTAAAGAGATACAGGCCAGGTTTAAAATATTCAAGCCGGGTATGCGCGTGCTGGATCTTGGGGCTGCGCCCGGATCCTGGTCTCTGGCCGCGGCCGAATACATAGGAATTGCCGGAAGGGTGTTGGGGTTGGATTTACAGGGTTCCAAGGTCGCTTTTCCTCCGCAGGTGACGTTTACGCAAGCGGACGTTTTTGATCCCGGCCCCGAATTTATGCGGCTTTTATGGCAAACCGGCCCGTTTCATGTGGTTATATCCGATATGGCGCCAAGCACCACCGGCAACAGGTTCACCGATCAGGCCCGTTCCGCCGCGCTTGTTCTGGAGGCGTTTGCTCTGGCCAGAGCCAACTTGCGGCTTGAGGGCAGCTTTGTGGTAAAATTTTTTATGAGCCCCGGCGTACAGGCTTTCAGCCGGACTTTGCGTAAAGAATTCAGTCTGGTCAAGTCTTTCAAACCCCAAAGCTCCCGGCCGGAAAGCTTTGAAAGTTTTTATATCGCCAAAGGCTTCAAAGGCCTGCCCCCACCTGACCCCGGCCCTGTCCCCGATCTTCCGGGCTAGAGCATTTTAACATTGAAAATGTTGAAATGCTCTAGTACGCTGTAACATTTAAAAGTTCGTATAGAACAGCGTACTGACGCCGGGCGAACAAGCCCGGTGCGCCGCCTTAAGGCGGCGGAGCAAAGCAAAAACCACGTTTTTTGCTTTGCGATCTTCACACTTCAAAC
>JAISBT010000124.1 GCA_031266055.1 Deltaproteobacteria bacterium | reverse complement strand
CTTCACAGAACTCCCCTTTGCCAAAAATGACGATGACCTGCAACGCTTGCTCCCCTTTGCTGTAAAACGGGAACCTGCCTGACCTACCCGCAACCCGCCTCCCCTGTATGATATAAACCCCGTCTCGCAAAGATGGGGTTTTTTTGACGCTTACGTCGCTCTGTCCATCGGAAATCGGATTCGCCGATTTGCGAATTCAACGATTGACGTCGAATGGGCATGTTTTCCTGACATTTTACAAATATTTTACAAATATTTTATGAGATATAATACAGTGAAATTACAGGAAAAATATGTTTGGTTTTCTCATAAATTACTCATACCGGTTTGTCTGTCCCGGCAGGGTTGATGAAAGCCGGCAGCGCAATTTGCTATTGACAAAAGTCCGCTCAAACCGAATGAATCTTATTCCAGACTTTCATCAAGGGCAATAAAGACGGCTAAGCCCATTCTCTCCTCCCAACAGCCAAGCTGACAGCGCTGCTTAAACGGGCACATTCATCAGCCGTTACGGTATAGGGCGGCATGACATAAATGAGATTGTTGAAGGGTCTGAGCCAGATATCATGTTTCTCCGCACAGTATTTGCGAAGCCTGGACACATTGACCGGCCGGTTCATTTCAACGACTCCGATGGCCCCCAGCACACGCACATCACGCACTTCGGCCATGTTGCGGCAGCCGACCAACCCCTCTTCCAGAGTATGCTGGATGGAGCGCACCTGCTCGGCCCAATCCGACGACTGTAAAAGAGCAAGACTCGCCAAAGCCACCCGGCAGGCCAATGGGTTGCCCATAAAGGTAGGGCCGTGCATCAGAGAATTCCCATCCTTAGAAATGCTTTCAGCGACATGAGCTGTGCAGACGGAGGCGGCAAGGGTTATGGTTCCACCGGTCAAGGCTTTGCCCAAGCAGATAATGTCCGGGTCTGCCCCGGCCCATTCAGTAGCGAACATTTTTCCGGTGCGCCCGAAGCCGGTAGCTATTTCATCATAGATCAGCAGCAGGTCGTATCGGCGGCAAATTTCTTTCAAGCCCTTCAGGTAATCGGGATGGTACATCCACATTCCCCCGGCCCCTTGGACTACAGGCTCAATGATCACCGCCGCGCATTCCTGATGATGCTTTTCCGCTGCCTCGGCCAATGCGGTCAGACTGTTTTCGTCAAAAGGCGCGTGAAACGGTACCGCAGGTCGGGGCACAAATATTTGTTCCGGCACAAATCCGCTGAATCGGGAGTGCATCCCGTTGACGGGATCCCCCACACTCATGGCTCCCAGCGTATCTCCATGGTACCCTCCATAATGGCTGATCATTTTTATCTTTCTTGAAAATCCACGCCCCTGCCAGTGTTGGACGGCCATTTTCAAAGCGACTTCCACGGCCACCGAGCCGGAATCAACCCAGAATATCTTTTCAAGGCCGGGAGGCAGTATTTTTAAGAGTCTTCGCCCGAGATCAACAGCCGGTTCATGGGTCAGGCCGCCGAACATCACATGCGACATGGCCCGCACCTGCATATTCAAAGCGGCTGTCAGCTCCGGTCGGCCATACCCATGAACGGCGCACCACCAAGATGACATGCCGTCCAAAAGTTTCCGTCCGTTTTTCAGATAGATGTAATTGCCCGCGGTTTTTGCAACCAGCCAGTTGGGTTCACCCATCCCCGGAGCCGGGCAATACGGGTGCCACACATGTTCTTGGTCAAAGTCGGAAACGGCTTCTGACGCCGGATCAGATTCCCGGCAAGGCTCGGCCAAGCGATTTGCCGCTTCTTTCAGGAAGGCTGCGACTGCGCTCCAAGCATCTTTCCTGCTGCCTTCCCATGACAGTTCATGAATATGCGGCACAACTCCCAGGATATCCGCTTGGCTGTACTTTTTGATGATCTCCATATTATCAATGGAAACAGGATGATTTTCTGTATACCCGGCGTCCGGATGGGTGAAAATCAACCCTTCAACATTCAGACCGGCTCTTTGAAGCGCATCAAGGCTCAGCAACGCGTGGTTGATCGCCCCCAGTACATTGCCGATGACCAGAATCACCGGATACTCCAAAGCAACCATAAAATCCAGGAAGGTATCCGTTTCGGACAGCGGCGTCATGATCCCGCCTGAGCCTTCCAACAACGTCACTTCCGCCGTAAGCGCTTCTGTATGCACCTCTTGAGCAAGCGCAATAATATCTATAGCCTGCTTTTCCATACTTGCCGCCAAATGCGGGGAGGCAGGCGCCATAAAATGTCGAAGGGTTTTGCTTTGTCTCTGCGGGCAGGCCTCGGCATAAAGATTCTGGTCAAACAGTTCTTCACCCGTCTGTACAATTTTTATCGCCTGGCCGGAAGGCATATTTTTCAAAAGACCGGCGCAGGCCACGCTTTTCCCTACATCTGTGCCGGTACCGCATATGAAATAGGCCTTGGACATCACATTATCCCCAAGACTGTCATTTCCTGAGCATCTTCACTAATTACGCCGCCCCGGCGGGTCAGGCAAAGGGACTACCGCGCACAATGCTTTTCAGCAACTCATTGATTCGTTTTACTGTCCGTTTGTCCTGTTTTTGCCGTGCAACATATTGCTCTCATGCTTCCAAGTTGAATTTTATTTCCATCACTCGGCCATGTCTTCCAGTTCAGCAAGCGTCTTCGTCACTGACTGCCCGGCATGTAACTGCGCAACGGATTTTTCAAGCGCGGTCTGATTCTTCATGCTGTAAAACGGGTCAGCGGATTCCCTCAGCAATCCGGCTTCAAGTTTCTCAAGCATGACGCGCACCGCGGCATCGGGGTCGAGGGCCAAGGTCGCTCCGGAGGCGGAGGGGTGTCCTCCCCCTCCGAACTGAGCCGCCACGGCGCGCACGTCGAAGTCGCCCATGGAACGCAGGCTGACCCTGCACTTGCGCTTCGCTTCCTCGCGCACGAAAAGCCCGACGCGCACGCCTTGCAGACAACGGAGCCGTGAGGAAAAGCCTTCCAGGTCCTCGGCGCTCAACCCGGCCTTTTCCAGCCAGGCTTTGCGGACCAGACAACAGGATACCGCGCCGCCGGCGTGCAGCGTAACGCTGTTCATCAGCTTGCCCCAGAGACGCATGCGCGCAAGGGACCAGATATTTTCTGTGCGGCTTGTGAAATCGGCCACATTCAGACCCGCGGCCACGATGCGCGCGGCCATGCCCAAACTGTCGGCGCTGGTGTTGGAAAAGGTGAAATTGCCGGTATCCGAAACCAATCCGAGGTAGACG
>JAISBT010000184.1 GCA_031266055.1 Deltaproteobacteria bacterium | reverse complement strand
CCGAGGGCAAGGGGGCCGGGAAAATCCACGGTCGTGAACGCAAGGTCGCGCGGCCCGGCCAGATCCGCCAGCCTGGCGTTGTCTTTTTCGTTGCGCCCGACAAGCAGCCAATACGCGGGCGGGGCGTCCGTGGCGTGCCAGAACTGGCGTCCGGTGTTGGCCAGGAAAAAATCGGCCGCTCCGGGCGCCGGAGCGTATTTGAGCACGGGCCAGTAACTGCGGGCGTTTCCCTTTTCCGTCAGGCGGCAGCCTCCGCCGGGGGTGGGAATCTCGGGCAGGCGAAAGCGTTCGGCCAGCGCGAGCTGATCCTTGCGCCCCCTGCCGGAAAAGCACAGGAGCCGTTGCCGGTCGATCAGGCCGGCGGCTTCCGCCTCGGTTTCCTCCATGTGCAGGGCGCACAGGGGCCGCAACAGTTTTCCCTTCAGTCCGGCGTCGCGCCGGACGACGTTCATGGCGTCCCGGCGCTGCGACATGGGGCGCTGCCCGAGCACTTCTCCGGAAAGGACGCAGCAGGCCCCCGTCTCTTCCAGGATGCGCCGCGCGTGGCGCAGCATGAGGATTTTGCAGTCGACGCAGGGGTTGAGCGCGCTGCCGAAGCCGTGGGAGGGGCGATCGGCCAGAAGCTTCGCGAACTCTTCCGCGATATCGACGGTGGTGATGCGAAGCCCGTACAGTTTTTCCCAGCGGGGCACGAGGTGCGGCTTGCCGAAAAAGGGCGAAACGAAATGCAGACAGCGGACGGCGACTCCCTGTTCCTGAACGAGCCTGGCCGCGAGAATGCTGTCCAGACCCCCGGAAAGAAGGGCCAGAGCATGGGGTTTGTCGTGCGGGGACATTGCGCCTCCCGGGGCGTGGGGGATTATCCGTTCCAGGGGATACGCCGAAATAAACGCATAATCACCGCACCATTTGCGGCGAATATCCCAGACTTTCACCGCAAAAGCAATATCCCCGGCGAAGCCGCGTACAGGACGTATCGCCCCAAATTCCGCGCCGCAGAGGCGGATGGCTATTTTCAACAGCAATCCGCTCCAATCGGGCTCGACCTCGGCAACGTGAATGAGCGTATGCACCCGGCGGATATCCAGAGTACTCAGTTGCGTGGAACTTGGAACTCGTTGAAATTTCCACTATAACGAAGGCACGAGGCCGGTGCGGTTCTCTGTGATCCCGTATAAAGCGCAAACCTGGACGCCCCCTTGATGAAGGCTGAAGACGCAAAGAATGATACATCTTGCGATATGAGGTACCTGCAATGTATGTCACGAGAAGCGATACGAAAAAGGTGAAAACACTGATCCCTGTTCTGGCGGTTCTCTTCCTGCTCACGGGTGGGCGAATCGTGTCTTCCGCGCAATCTGCGGTCTTCCCCTGTAAGGGAGGTGTCACAGCTTCGGTCGATGGCGGAGATGCGTACTATTTCATCACCAACGATATTCATGAACTGCAATCGTGCATCGCCCGCACGGACAAAAATCTGGAGGGGCAAAGCTGGCGGGAAATACCGTTTCGAGGTCTGGCTCTCGGGATATACGGAAGAGAAATGCTGGCCGCCGGCATCGGCAAAAACGATGAAAATGATGAAAAGAGGTTGGGATTCTACAAACAAAAAGACAATACGCTGGAATTCTTTGAGCTTTATCGACAAAGTTTGGGGAGAGTCCTGGCCGCGGCAAAAGCCGCGGATTTCGGCTTGATCGTCTGCTACGAAAAAGAAGGAGATTTGTTTAAGACCCATGTCGCGACTTTCAAGCACGGAGGAAGTAACTTCGGCAAGTGCAAGGCTCCCCTCCACTTCTCTCTGATTGAAAATCCGAGCTGTATAATACCGGTTCCTTCTTCTGAAATTTTTTTCGTAACCTTAGACCGAGAACCGGGAAAACAACTGCCAATCTCCCGCTTTAACGCGGACTGCGTTCTCCTGGAAACCAGGCTGCTGGAGGAACTGCTGCCGGACGCTCCGAGTATGAATACCTTGTCGGGCCGCGCGCTGACCAAGGATAGCCTCCTTTTATGGGGCATAGTCGAGCCCGCTCAATGGTGGTTTGGGGTCTATGACATCAGAAAGAACGCTGTGCTGAAAACGGCTGTGGTCACCCCCGGCGACGGAATCATGCCGGCACTCATCTACGACGTCGCGGTGCTGAAAGACGGCAGGCTGTGCCTGTGCACTCCCGCAGTCCTGTTCCTGCTCAATGCCGATTTCGCGCCTGAAAGCTACTGGACAGCGTGGCCGGGAGGAGAAACCCCTCCCCCCGGATATAATGCCCTGTCAATAACCGAGGACGGCAACCTCCTGGTCATGGGCAGTTCCATCGTTGAACGGAGCGGCCAGGCGGCCGTCTGGCTTGTCCGCCCGCAGGACTTTCAGCCGCTGCCGGCCGAGTACTGAACGGGGCGCTGCCGATACAGGTCATTCGCCTCCGACTCGGCATGACGGAGCGCTGTCGATACAGGTCATTCTGATAGGTGATGCGTACCATACCTGATTGAGGAGTACAAACCATGAACCTGTTCACGTTTGCCCGGCAAAATCGGAAACTATTCCTGATTTGTATTCTTATCTTCATCACAGGAGTCGTATACGTGGCCCACAAGAATGGATATATCTTTGTCCCGCGCACCACTGCGGAATTGAACTGGAAGCCGGAGCTGCTGAATGGACTGACGCTAAGAAACGGCGAGCTGGAGGATCTGAACTTTGAAAACGTCACCCTGAAAAATGTGACATTTAAGGAAGTGATCTTCCGCCGTCCACGTTTCAAGAATGTGATTTTTAAAGACTGTAACTTTGAAGGGTCACGTTTTATCAGAGGCGTATATGAAGAAGTTCTGTTTAAGGGAGGCTCCATGCAGCCTGTGACTTCTTTCGGCAGAATAGAGCCTCAGGAGTTGATCTATTCCCAATTCTCCAATGTTGTTCTCGATGGAGTGAAAATCCATGGCGGTAAACTATCCGGCACCGGAGACTTGGTGATATTTAAGAACATGACCGATATCAACGGACTCGGTTCGCATCGCCCTTCGTTTTTCAGCGGCACGGGAAACAGAGTCAGGATTGATAACTGCATAGTGAAGAACACAGGTTTCGTCCACGACGAAGGCAAAGTTTATATCACGAACAGTACATTTCACAATGCTTCATTGGCAGGGAGCCCTGATGTAGCATATATCGATAAATGCTATGCGGACAGCGGAATAACAGGAGCAAAAATATGTGTTGCGATTAACTCTGACTTATTGGCTTTATATTTTTGGGGGGGGGAGGGCGTATTTTATAAACAATAAATACAGAGAGAAGATTGAAACATACCAAGGATTCAAGACGTATGGTGATAAAAATACATTTATTTATATTATTGGAAACTGGTCTACTGTAATTCCCTATTATGCTCTTGGCGGTAATGTGACAATAACAGATTCCGCAATAAAAAATCCATACTTTACACCGGATGATGATATTTTTAGCCTCAACCTTCGCAATGTCACTATCCGGGGGGGAGAGTGGATCAAGTCGAAAGTGCTTGGCGGCCAATGGGAAAACGTCAAAATATATCCTCCGGTCGACATAACGGATGCTGTCATAAAAAACGTCAGAGGGTATAACGTGACTTTCCCCGAAGGTTCGCCCTGGACCGGAGAAAGTAGCGGGCAGGCGGAAATGATCGTCAGTAACAGGAGTTTCCCAAAATAGCCGGATTTATGCCTATAATATCCTGTAATAAAAGATTAAAATAGAGAAAAAAATAGATCTACAAATCATC
>JAISBT010000161.1 GCA_031266055.1 Deltaproteobacteria bacterium | reverse complement strand
TGAAAAGTTGGACTGCTCTGCAAGGATTTGCTTGCAAATCCTTGCCGCGAAATGCTTGCAGGCGGGCTTTGCCCGCCGTTAAGCAAGCATTTCAAGCGTAAAATGCTCTAGTACGCTGTAACACTGATTAATTGGGGCTCCGCCCCAAACCCCGCCGGGGGAAATGATTTCCCCCGAACCCCCTCATTATATCTCATCGAAATAACAATGAGAGTGCAGGAGAAATCATTCTCCTGCCGGGGGAGTCGGCAGGGGCAAAGCCCACTCAAGGAAATAAATCAGCGTTTCCTTAACCAAAGCAGCGTTGCCGCATGTTTTCCACCGTCCGCTTCGCATCGTCGCTGACATAAAACTCGGAGCAATGGACGCCGCTTGTCTTCGCCAGATGTTTGAACAAAGCGGCCGCGAAAATCGTATCTTTGTGCAATCTGCCCGTCGAAATTTCTCCTCCTTCGAACGTATACATGGTATTCCGGATATCCAGCGCCGCACAGAGGCTGAAAAAGCCTTCAATCTCTTGCCGGGCGTTATTTTGCGAAAAAATAATGTATTTCACTTCCAGGGCCGTCGCGTCTTTGGCCGCGGCACGGTATGCTTTGAGCGTATTGATCACTTTGTCCCACCCGTTGACCCCCTTGACCTTAGCGTACCCCAAAGCGCTCCCGGAATCGAGACTGAGATTGATCGATCCCCGCCCTTCGGCCAAAAAGGCCACGATAGCCGGAGAAATACGCAAGGCATTGGTATGCACGGACTGCCAGTACCCTTGACCGCGTATCCATGAGCAGGAAGCTTCAAATTCGGGAAGAATCGTGGACTCGCCCCCTCCCCAGTTGATATTGCAGTCCGGATGCAGCGCGTCCTGTTCCATAAGGCTGCGGATGGTGGGCAGGATATCCGGCAGCTTTTTTTTATCTCCTGTACCCCAGAATGGACAGTAGACGCACTTGCAGTTGCAGAAATGCCTGTGGTGGTTGATCGTGACAAGCTTGAACCGGATGTCGTCGTACACGCCGGGACCCGGGATTTCGTCCGTCTCGAAAAGAGACGCGCATCCCCTGCAAACGGCCGCATCAGCTTGCAAGATATCCACCACCAGGCGGATGAAGTCCTTGTAAGCGGCGACGTTCAGTGCCCCGCCGGAAAACGGAATGGACGGAGCCCTTTCTCCGCCGATGCAGCACGGCAACAGAAGACCCGGCTCTATGTTCAAATTCGCCGGCAATTGGTTGCAGAATTTCATACCGCCCCATCAAGGGTGTTCGCCCTGGCCTCTGAAAGCCTTCACGCAAGATACGGACTAAGGCAATTTAATTTTGAGACGCTCCCTCCGGCGCTTGACGGCGAAACGTCGCTGCTGTCTTCATCCGCAAGCTGCTGCGCAGCAACGGCTGAAGCAAGTTTCGCCTACGCCTGCGGGGCGGGCGGCGGTGCCCGCCGCCAGAGCATTTCAACATTTTCAATGTTGAAATGCTCTAAACCGCGAGCGGCGCGAATTCGAGACCGGTTTCCACAGGCAGGCCGTGCATAAGATTGGCGTTGGCAACCGCCTGCCCCGAAGCGCCGCGGCACAGGTTGTCAATGACGCTTAAAATAATCAGCCTCCCTGTACGTTCATCAGGAACCAGCGCTATATCACAAAACATCGTGCCGCGCACATTACGCAATTCGGGCAGGCACCCCGGCGGCAGTACCCGCACGAACCTGTGCCGGGCATAGGTTTCCGCATATATTTTATGGATGGTTTCAGCCGCCTGTCCGCAACGCGGCTTTGTATAAATAGTAGCCAAAATTCCCCGGTTCACTGGCAAAAGATGCGGATTAAACGAAACCGTCATCTTTTGTCCGGCAATAGCTGAAAGCTCCTGCTCGATTTCCGGCGTATGCCTGTGCCTGGGGAGGCCATAGGGTTTGAAAGTATCCTGCACTTCACAAAAAAGGGTGCTCACGCTGGCCTTGCGCCCCGCGCCCGTTGCCCCGGACTTGGCGTCAATTACAATGTCTTCGGTTTCGATAAGAGAATTTTTCAAGGCCGGGTAAAGCCCCAAAATACCGGCGGTGGGATAACAACCAGGGTTGGCCACCAGTTCAGCCTCGCGGATTTCCGGGGCGTAAAGCTCCGGAAGCCCGTAAACGGCTTTACTCAGAGCCTTGGCCTGGTTATGCTTCAGACCGTACCACTCCTCATAAACAGCGGTTGAGCGCAGGCGAAAATCCGCGGAAAGATCCACGACTTTTACCGAGCTGTCAAGTAGGGGCCCGGCCATTTCCATGGCGGAGCCATGCGGTACGGCCAGAAAAACCACCGAGCAGCGTTCGGCCAGTTCTCTGGTTTCCGGGAAGCTGATCACCACTTTGCCCGACTTGAAACCGCGCAAAAACGGGTAGATGTCTTCCACAAGCTTTCCGGCATCCGCCCGTGAAGTGACGCAATCAAGCTCCATTTCAGGGTGGAGGGAAAGCAGACGCGCCAGTTCCATGCCCGTATATCCGGTCACTCCGACCAATCCGGCTTTTATCATACGCCCTCTCATTCGACTTCCAAAGCAAACCCTTAAGGGCCGGCTAATTACTGAGATTTTATTACATATTTAAGACGCAGTTCATATAGAATGCCTTCCAGAAGCCGGGTTTCCTCAGGGTTGAGCCCATGGGTTATTTTATCCTGCAGCATGCATATTATATCAATGCTGTGCTTGGCCAGGAGAAGGTTTTCCGCTTTTTTTCCGTCTTCAGGACTGGGGACTTCCCCCAGTTGCACCAGCGCGCTGGAGGCCAGGGAAAGCAAAAAAGTTGAAAAATCAACCTGGGGCAGCGGGATTTCCGTCTTGTTTTGCGGGCTTCCGTCTGAAGTCCCTTCAGGCGCGTCCGCCGGGCTGTCTTCGGCGGTGAAATTTTCCGCGTCCTTTTGTAAATCATCTTCTGCTGACATGACCGTTCCTTTTTTTACAGCGTTTTCCGCGCGGCGGGCGCCGCCGTCAAGCACCTCGGGAGCGTCTCAAAATTGAATTGCTCCAATCAAAGAGACGCATAACCTTTTTCCCACGCTTCCCGGTAAGCGGCCAGGGCCTGTTCGAGATAGCCGCCGGAATTTATTTCCGCGCCAAGGCTTTTGCAGGCTTCCGCCAGAGCATGGAGCCCGGCGCTCAAGTCGCCCCAATCCACCCAACCCATATGGCCTATGCGCACAATCCGTTCTTTATAGTCACCCTGGCCTGCGGCCAGAATGACGTTAAAGCTGTTGGCGGCAATATCCAGCACTTGCGAGGCCGGGATCCGCGGCGGCAGGCTCACGCTGGTCACACCCCAGGCCGGATGTTGCGCGGCAAAAAGGGAAAGGCCCATGGCTTCCACTCCTGCGCGGGCCATGCGGCACAAAGCCCATTGTTTGCGGAAAATGTTGTCCATACCGGCTTCCATGAATAAATTGAGGCTTTCATCAAGGCCCAGCAGGAGGCCGATGGCGGGAGTGAAGTGGGTTTGATTCTTTCTGATATTCTTGCGCTCTTCCGGCAAATTGAAGTAATAATTGCCCGTTGTTATAGCGGCGGCCTTTTCCCAGGCTCTTTCCGAAAGCGCGAGCAAGGCCAGACCGGGGGGCAGCATAAGCCCTTTTTGCGACCCGGTTAACAGAGCATCCAGCCCCCAGTCATCCATGGGGCAGGGAGTTATGCCCAGGCCGGAAATGCCGTCGACCACCAGCAAGGCCGGGGTTTTGGAAGTTATTGCGGCAATTTCGGCCACAGGGTGCTGCACTCCGGTGGAAGTTTCGCACAGTTGCACAAAAACGCCGTGAATATCCGCGTCCGCCTGGAGGATTTTTTTTACCTTTTCGGGATCCGCGCCCTGTCCGGCGGGTACTTTCAAGGGCAAGGGAATGATGCCGTGGCTGCGCGCTATTTCCGTCCAGCGCTCGCCGAATTTTCCCCCTTCGATAACCAGAACTTTTTCGCCGGGAGCAAACATGCCCTGCATGGCCGCGACCATGGCGCCGGTACCGGAAGACGCCAGGGTCAGAACATCCTGGCCGGTGCCGAAAAGCACCCGCGCCTTCCGCTGTATTTCGGCCATGACGGACTTGAAAGCGCCTTTACGATGGTGAAGCATATCTTTTGAAAGAGCAAGGCGTACCCGCTCCGGCAAAGGAGTCGGCCCCGGAGTCAGGAGGCGCATTTTATCCAGGCGGCTTGACATGATATAGTCCATTATATTCAATAATGCAAATATGTTATATAGTTTTTCAGGGCCGGCTGATACTTTAATTTTGTGAAAGGATTAACTCGACCTCATCAACGGAAAGACCGGTGCTTTTGGCCAGTTGCACCGGACTCTGGCCCTGGCGGATGCCGGTTATGATGATCTCGCGTAAAAATTGCGGAGATCTGAGAACACCTTCGGCCTGTTCCAAAAGTTTGCGCAAATTTTCGGCTTTTTCTTCCAGCAAAACATCCAGATTGGTCAACTCACGCTGGCGCTGGGTGAAACTTTGCATGAGTTCCTGCTCCAGTCCGGCGTTCAGAGCCAATTTATCCAAAATATTTTCCTGGTTGGTCTGCAGTTCGGTTAAAAGCCGTTCACTTTTTTGCAACCGCCTGAAAAAACGCAGCAGGGCAATGAACAGAGCAATTTCAATCAAAGTCAGCGTCAGGAAAGACAGATAAAAGAACACGCGCGTTCACACCTTTACGTTTACAATATTTCCGGTCCAGGCGTCATCCGTGAGGCCGTTTTCCGGGTTTTGGTCAAAAATTTCCATCAGTTCTTCCCCCATCGCTTTATTTCCAGCGGAAGATTTTTCCGGAGTTTGACCCTGCTTATGCTTCCCTTTCCCGTCAAAACGGCGGGTTACTTTTTGCCCCGCTTCGCCGGCGGAACTTTTCTCCACTTGTTCATTGGCCTTGTTTAAGGCTTCCGCGGCGCTCGCCTGCAAGGTAAACTGTTTCATCAGGCCGGAGTCCTGCTCCTGTTGCACCACCTTGGCGACATGTTCCAGGGGCGCGACCTGGGCAATAATAGGGTTGACAGGCATGGCGCACCTCCCTATGGCCTTTTTCGTTGGAGCGGTTCAACATTTTCAATGTTGAACCGCTCCGGCGGCGGGCGCAGACGAACCTTGCTTCAGCCGTTGCTGCGCAGCAGCTTACGGATGAAGACGGCAACGATGTTTCGCCGTCAAGCGCCTTACAAGTAAACGTGCCGCGTTTGCGAATCAGTAGCCGAGTTCTTCGCCGATAATGAATACATGGATATCCGTCAGCGGCGGGCATCGGCTGATAATGGTTGTAATATTGCAGATGCGCGCCCTGCCGTGGCAGTCCATACATTCGCCGGTCTGCACGCAGGGGTTGGGGCGCGACAGACGTTTATTGTTCAGGGGCGAGGCAATGCGCTGTATACGCGTTTCCGCTTCAGCCGGATCCCGGACGATTTTATTGGTTCCAGCCACCACGATGACCTTTTTGGGGCCGAAAATCATGGCGGCGACACGGTTGCCGGTGCCGTCCCGGTTGACAAGCTCTCCCGTCAGGGTAACGGCGTTGGAGCTTGAGATGAAAACATCCGCGCAGAGCTGTTTTAAACGCGCCGCATCGCGTTCTTCAGGGGTCAGATCCGGCCTGCCGTGATCATGGATGATACATCCCTGCTGTTCAAGCTTGACTGCCAGCCCCAGCGCCCGTTCCGTTTGCGAACCGCCTATGCCTACGCTCGCCCCCTCGGGAACCAGAGAGAGGATGTGCGTAACAGCGCTTTGGCGATCAGGAAAATAAACGGCAGTGAAATGGTTCTTTTCCAACGCCGCCACGGCTCTTTTGCCAAGAGTCTCATGCTGCCAGGACATGACATCGTTCATGCTGTTTCTCCTTAACGGTTTATGTGTCGTATCTGCTCAAATCTTGCTGTTATCCGGTATGTTTCCGGTCGAAAAAATCGGGTATTTAAACATTTATATTCAATAATACAAGTACATTATATAGTTTTCAGGGCCGGCTATTTTATAATATAATTTTCCAGCAGCACCTCATTTACCTTTTCAGTCGTGAGGTTACCGCTGATGATTTCCGCCAGGTCTTTTTTCAGCACATCCATATTTTTGTTATCCACAAGGAAGGAATAGGGTTTATTTTTCATGTAATAGTAAAGGGCGTCCCGGATCAGCGTCATTTTGGCATTAATTTCGCCGACATTAATTTCCGAATTGCTGGGTACAAGAATTTTACAGTTAAGAAAGCGTATTTCTCCCTCGTTATCTTTAAGTTCCACCCAAAACTGCGGAAAATCAATGATAAACTGATCGGTCGGCGCCGGGTCTACCTGCGGCGTACTGGGCACTACCACCACGGTTTGTCCGGGGATGTTCGGGGTTGCCACTCCGGGTTCAGCGGGGTTCCTGAGCAACAAAAAATATACTGCCGCGCCGGACAGGAGCAAAAGAACTCCCGCGGCTGTCAGCAGCGTTTTTTTGCTTATTTTTCTTTTGACCTTGGCCGGCGCTTCCTCCGGTTTCACCGGAGGGGCCTTGACCGGTTCCTGCTTTTTCGGGGGAGGCTCCGGCTCATCAGGCTGCAAAAAAGGCGCCCCTTCCAGGTCAAGCTCCACCTTGCTTACTTTTTTGGGCGCGTTTCCACCGGCAGGAGCGGGAGCAGGTTGATGCTCGACACCGAGAGAAGCGTCAAAATCAGCGTCAAACTGTGTGGATGCGGGGTTGCCTGGGCTGACTGCGGCAAAGAGAAGCAAGGGAAACATGTTTACCTCAAAAAATCATGGCCGCCGGATGCAACAGCCGACGGCGGAGCGAGCCGGAAACCACTCAACCGATCTTGAGCGAAGCGAAAGGCGGCGTCATTCCGCAAATCGACGAAGCGATCCTCACGCCGGGACTACAGGCGAGGCGTGACATGATATTAGGGAAAAATTTTGTCAATTTTCTGTTTTAAGGTATCCGGGGTAAAAGGTTTGACTATGTAGTTGGAAACCTTGGCTTGAACGGCTTCAATAAGATTTTCCTGCTGCGCTTCCGCCGTAACCATCAAAAAGGGTATGTCCGCAAATTCTTCGCTGGCTCTGACTTTGCGCAAAAGATCAATACCGGTCATTTGCGGCATATTCCAGTCAGAAATAATAAAGTCTATTTTGTCTTTATTTAATGTATCCCAGGCAGTCGTGCCATCGTCCGCCTCGACGATATTATTGAAACCCAGCTGGCGTAAAAGATTTTTTATGATGCGGCGCATGGTGGAAAAATCGTCTACCACCAGCACACGCATATTGGGATCAAAAGGCATAGCGGCTCCTTATGTCTTATTCGGATTCCAGATAAAAATTGCAGGAGAGCGAAAGCTCGCCTGCAAGCAAGCATTTCACTATAACTGTGGCATGGCACTAGTACGCTGTAACACTTAAATGTTCGTATAGAACAGCGTACTGACGCCGGGCGAACAAGCCCGGCGCGCCGCCTTAAGGCGGCGGAGCAAAGCAAAAACCACGTTTTTTGCTTTGCGATCTTCACACTTCAAACGTAGCG
>JAISBT010000107.1 GCA_031266055.1 Deltaproteobacteria bacterium | reverse complement strand
TTTACAGACGCCGTAAAATATGTTATGAGTTTTATCAG
The DNA here is from genome assembly GCA_031266055.1 of Deltaproteobacteria bacterium. Lineage (GTDB taxonomy): Bacteria > Desulfobacterota > Desulfovibrionia > Desulfovibrionales > Desulfovibrionaceae > WRHT01. The sequence continues at coordinate 3,583 of JAISBT010000107.1, read as the reverse complement.
CGATGCGGTAAAAGTATTGCAAACTATTTGCGATGCCACTAAAGAAAGACAGGAAGAAGTTTTACGGATGGCTTCGCAGGTGCAAAGCATGGTTATTGTGGGAGGCTTCAACAGCGGCAACACTACCCGTCTTGCGGAGCTTTGCCGGAGCAGGGGCATTTTCACCGTCCACTGCGAAGACGCCGGCGGCATCCCCATTGACAAGCTGAAAGATCTTCAGCCTGTGGGGCTGAGCGCCGGGGCGTCCACTCCGGAAAAGCACGTCCGGCAGGTGGAAGAACTTTTACTTGAGGCATTTTAATTTTAGAGCATTTTACGTTTGAAATGCTTGCTTAACGGCGAGCCGGAAACTTCGCTTTCCGGCGAAGCGCTCTTCACGCTTCAAATCAATGCGGATATCAGTAAGCGTGACATGGTACTAGACCCTGAAAGCGGATCTATAGTGGTTCCACCTCTGGAGGTATGATGAGCCAGACAAATATTTTGCTGGAAGCCGGTACAAACGAACTGGAAATAGTCGAATTTCATCTGGATGAAAAGGACGAAAACGGCGAAATTTATAAGGGTTATTACGGCGTAAACGTGGCAAAAGTGCTTGAAATAATTCGCATGCCCAAAGTTACGGAAATGCCGGAAGTGCGTCACCCCTCCGTGCTCGGCGCTTTTAATCTGCGTTCGCATATCATTCCCCTGGTTGACCTTTCCCTGTGGCTCGGCAAGCACCGCTTCTGCGGAACTGAAGAACCCAAGGTCATTGTTACGGAATTCAACAATGTCAATACCGCCTTTCAGGTTTCCGGCGTAAACCGCATCCACCGGATAAGCTGGGAAGATGTTGAAGCCCCGAATACTTACGTTTCCAACATGACGCGCAACACCATTACCGGGGTTGTGAAAATGGAAGGCCGGATTATTTTTTTGCTGGATTTGGAGCGTATAGTCAGCGATCTTAACCCGCAGCTCGGCCTGCACCTGGATGACGGCGTAAAATGGGCTGACGGCCACCATTTTCGCGCTTTAATTTGCGACGACTCCACCGTTATCCGGGAGATGATTAAAGACCTGCTGCAAAAAGCCGGGTTCAAGGTAGAGGCGCTGACCAACGGCAAAGACGCCTGGGAAAAACTGCTGGTCATCAAGAAAAAAATTGAAGAGGAAAACCGGGAGCTTGCAGACTTTGTGCAGGTGGTGATTTCAGACATAGAAATGCCCCAGATGGACGGGCACAGCCTTTGCAAGCACATTAAAGAGGATTCTATACTCAAAAAATTGCCGGTTTTGCTTTTTTCTTCACTTATCACCGACAGATTGCGGCATAAGGGTGAATCCGTCGGCGCGGACGCGCAGATTGCCAAGCCGGAAATTACTTTTGTGGCGACCAAATCCATGGCGCTGATCAAAGAAGTATGGGGACTTGACTAGTACCATGTCACACTTAAAACTTCGCTTCGCTACGTTTGAAGTGTGAAGATCGCAAAGCAAAAAACGTGGTTTTTGCTTTGCTCCGCCGCCTTAAGGCGGCGTGCCGGGCTTGTTCGCCCGGCGTCAGTACGCTGTTCTATACGAACTTTTAAGTGTTACAGCGTGCTAGGGCTCCGGCAGCGCAAGGCGTAGCCGAAATTTATCCGGCGCGCCGCAATTTTTTCAGCATTGAGTAATCAGAAATTGAAATGCGCGCTTATCCAAAGTAATGCCAAGGTAGGCGATATTGCCGCCAATGCCTCCGCGATTATCGCAAAAGCCAAAGAAGCCGCGTTCAGCGGCGCCGAGCTGTGCGTTACTCCTGAACTGGCTTTGGTCGGCTATCCTCCACGTGACCTGCTCCTTTACCCCGCCTTTGTGGATGAGGCGGAAGAAGCCGTTCTGCGCATAGCCGCGGAAATCTCCGGGTTGAATATAGCCCTTATTTTGGGCAGTATCGGGCGCAATACCTCCGGCAAGGGGAAACAGCTGTTCAACCAGGCTTTGTTTATAGCCGGGGGAAACGTCAAAAGCCGCTACAGCAAGCGGCTTTTGCCCACTTACGATGTCTTTGACGAAACACGTTATTTTGAAGCGGGCGACCGTCCCTGCGTAGTGACGCATCAAGGATTGCGCCTGGCGTTGACGGTTTGCGAGGATATTTGGAATGACAGCGCCTTCTGGGCCAACCCCAACTACGCCTTTGACCCTCTGGAGGGGCATCCGCCTTTTGACCTGCTGATTAATATTTCCGCTTCTCCTTTCACTGTGGGCAAACAGAAGCTGCGGCGGGAAATGCTGGCGGCTTTGGCCGGAAAATATTTCGTTCCGGTTGTTTATGTCAACGCGGTCGGCGGCAATGACGATCTGATTTTTGACGGACGCAGTATGTATGTTACCGGGGAAGGAGCGCTGGCAGCCAGGGCCGCCGGTTTCAAAGAAGACCTGCTGCTTGTGGATGTCCACGCGGAAGCGCCTGCACCGGAGCCGGCCGGAAGCCGCATTTTGCCGTCTGGCGCTTGCCGCATGGAGTCCCGTGCAGAGAGCAGTATAAGGAGTTCCGGACAAAGCTTGCGAGTCACGGAAGACGATTTTGCGCCGGAATCGGAAATCTGGAGGGCGCTCACTCTGGGCCTGAAGGATTATTGCGGCAAAATAGGCGTGAATTCCGTACTGTTGGGTTTGTCCGGCGGTATTGATTCTTCCCTGGTGGCGGCCTTGGCCTGCGAAGCTCTGGGCAGAGGGCGCGTCCACGGGTTGCTCCTGCCCTCGCCTTATTCCAGCGGGGGAAGTCTGGCTGACGCCGCAAAACTGGCCGCCAATCTTGGCCTGAGTACAGCCACTTTGCCCATTGCGCCGGTCATGCTGGCCTACGAGGCGGTTTTGCAGGAAGCTTTCCGGGGATGCGTCCAGGACGTTACAGAAGAAAATCTTCAGGCGCGTATACGCGGAAACGTGTTGATGGCGTTTTCCAATAAATTCGGAAAACTTTTGCTCACCACCGGCAACAAGTCTGAAATATCCGTCGGCTATTGTACCATATACGGCGACATGTGCGGCGGCCTGGCCGTTATCGGCGACCTGTACAAAACAGAGGTGTTTCGCGTCTGCCGCTGGCTCAATCATGAACGCGGCGGCATAATTCCGGAAAATGTTCTGCTTAAGCCGCCCTCCGCTGAATTGCGCCCCGGCCAGACCGACCAGGACAGCCTGCCGCCTTATGCCGAACTGGATGATATTCTTCTGGCCATGCTGGAAGAGCGCCGCAGCGCCGCGGAAATTATCGCGCAGGGCCATGCGGAGGAAACCGTGCTGAAAGTGGCGAACCTTGTGCGCATGGCGGAATTTAAACGCCGCCAGGCCGCGCCGGTGTTAAAAATTACCAGCCATGCCTTTGGAGTGGGCTGGCGCATGCCCATCGCCTGCAAACAAGCCTACGGGCTTTAGAGCAGATTAACATTGAAAATGTTCATCTGCTCTGCAAGGATTTGCCTGCAAATCCTTGCCGCGAGATTGTCGCGAGGCGAGCTTGCTTCAGCCGTTGCTGCGCAGCAGCTTACGGATGAAGACAGCAGCGATGCTTCGCCGTTAAGCGACAATCTCAAGCGTAAAATGCCATAGA
>JAISBT010000082.1 GCA_031266055.1 Deltaproteobacteria bacterium | reverse complement strand
GTTTGTTACCCGTTTTTTCAGCGCAAAAACTACTGATATCCGCATTGAAAAGTAAACTTTTCCCTGCGGAGGATCGTCAACCGAAAAACGTGGTTTTCGGTTGACTCTCGTCGCTTCGCGGCGACATCAGCCGTCCGGCTTATGTTCAGATTCCCATGCGGAAATCTGTAAAGGTTCCCTTATGGCATTTTGCGCATGGATTGTCGCGTAACGGCGAAGCATCGCTGCTGTCTTCATCCGTAGCTTCCTTCGTCGCAACGGCTGAAGCAAGTTCGCCTTGCTTCCGAGCCGCCGAAATGCCGCGCATTTACAGCCAAATCTCGCCTCTTCAGCATGGTTCGGCTGCTTCACAAATCCGTCAGCGCTTCGCCCGGTTCCACCAGAGCGGCTCTCCAGGCCGGAAAAGCCGCGGCAACGGCGGTAGCCGCCATGGCCGCCAGAACCACCAGCGCAAGGTCGGACAAGTCAAAAGGCAAGGGTCTGTTTTCGGCCAGATGCAGGCGGCCCAGCACATAATCGGCCAGAAACACGCCCAGCGCGTAGCCGCAGCTTCCGGCCAGCAGACCTATGCCCAGAGCTTCGGCGACGAATACCGTGAATATGCCGCGTCTGGAGAAGCCCACCGCCCGCATGACGCCGATTTCCCGGCGGCGTTCCGCCACGGCGGAAAACATGGACAGGGTCAGCATGGCGCAGGCAATGACCAGGATGACCAGACTGACGGAAAAGGCCAGATTCCGGGCGAAATGCACGGCATACATGCGGCTTTCGGCCACCTGGGCCAGAGCGCGCACCTCGGCGTCGGGCAAAGCGGCCTGAAGCTCGCTCACAATATCACCGATGGGGCACCCGGAACACAGAGCGGCCACTTCCAGAAAGGCCGCCTGCCCCGGCTTGCCGGAAAAACTCTGGGCCAGGGCAAGGGGTATAAACAGCGCCGCGTCATCATCGCTTCCGGTGGAGCGCAGCACGCCGCTTACTTTCAGCGAACGCCCGCCAATCTCCAGCACGCTGCCCGGCAGCAGCGCAAATTCGCGGGCCACCGCCGATCCGGCCAGCGCTTCGTCAAAAGCGTTTTCCTCCGGGAGCGCGCCGTCCACTTCCCAGTAGCCTTTAAGCTGGTACTCCCGGTTCCAGTCCACTCCGACCAGAGCGACAGGTTTGCGCGCGCCTCCCGCGGGATCCAGCGGATCCGGCAAAGAGGCCGCGGCCAGCATCTTGGGCGCCACCACCGCTATATTCGCGCGTAGGGGTATTTCTCCAATGGCCCGCAGAGCCTGCACCAGATCAATGGGTTGTTCCCGTACCGCCACATCGCCCAGGGAATAACCCCCGTAACTGATGTTCAGCGTTTCCCGCCTGGGCGTCACCAGAATATTGGCCCCGTAGCTGAGCAGCTTTTGTTCCAGATTCTCCGCGATCAATTCCGATACCTGGTACAGTCCGGTCATGGAGGCCAGACCCAGGGCGAAAACCGCCGTGAGCAGCAGGGTACGCATCCGTTTTGCCCCGGCGTAGCGCCAGGGAAGGGTCAGGATATTCATCGCCTGTTCTCCGGAAAATACTTTGCCCCGGCCAGCAGTTCCGCGGCCGTCAGGATTACGCTTTCTTTATCCGAGGCGAATTTCAGCGGATGCGGGTTGCAGCCGCCCACAATGACGCCGATGCGGCTCAAGGCGAAAACGCGGCCGCAGTTCAGGCAAAGCATGGCCCCGCGTTCCAGGCGGTAGCCCTTGCCCGCGTCGTGGCAGACTTCGCAGGCGTCCAGAGCCACCCTGACCGTGCCCTGCGCATCGCGCACCACAAAGAAACGCACCTCCGCCCCTCCATCCCTGAAGCGATAATGGCGGGCATCGCCACGCTTCAAACCCGCGACATCCAGAGTAATCAGCCCGTCTTCGGCAGTCGCGCTTTCCGCGGACGGGCCGAAAAAGTCGAAAAAACCCTGAGCCGGAGCGGCCGCAGCCAGTAAAAACACCAGCGTCAAAAATACGAAACGCATGGCAGATACTCCTCCAAACTGGTTTTAGGTACGGTATGGCAAAAAACGTGGTTTTTGCATGCCACGCCGCCTGCGGCGGCGCGCCGGGCTTATCTGCCAAGCGAAAGGCATTCGAAAAAAGAAAGGGTAGCCGGAACCCGGCTCAGACCCTGTACGCGGGCATGGATATGGGAGGCCGGAAAAACGGCTCCGGGCAGCGGGAAACAAAGCTTTCCGCTTGCGGCGGCGGGGGTGGGTACGGGGAGGAAAGCAAGGGCGAAGGGAAAGCGCAGAGCGAAGCCACATATACGGAGAAAATGGTCTGGAAGCAACTCTGCTCCGCGCAGACGCCGCATCCGGAACTTTGCGCGCCGGCGTCCGCCATGGCCGGGTCAACCGTAGGCGGATAATGCGCGCCGGCGTCCGCCGTGGCCGGGTCAGCCGTGACCGAACAATGCGCGGGATATTCCGCAGCCTGCCTATGCCCGTGCGCGGAGCATACGGTACCGGCACAAGCGCGGACTTCCACCCGCGCCCAGGCGGGACTTAAGGTCAACTGCGCCAGAACAGCCAGCAGGATGAACATCTTTCCTCTTAAACCCATGATGGAAGCAACTCTAGTCAAACGAACGGGCGCTGTCAATGCCTGCCGCAAAACGGCTACACGTTGGTGTTGTTTTATCGCGGCAGGGCTGTTATTGATTCAGGGAGCAACCTCAAAATTAAACCGCTCTGGCATGGACGGCTTGAATATGGCAATTTTCAACGGCCGGGAAGGCAGAGCTTCCGGCAACACTTTGATGTTCGCGGTGGTCACGCTGGCGCTCATCGGCCTTGCGCTGGTGTTTTCCACCTGGCAGAACTTGCGGCAGGAACAGCAGATATCCTTGCAATATCTGGCTATGGGCGCCCGTTCCGTCGCCCAGACCGTGGGCACGGCCTTTCACCGCTCTTTGCGCATGGAGGGGCACATGGGCTGGGGGGCGGAAGGGCGTGAAAGCAGGTTCTGGTCGCGCATGGGCTCGCTTTTTTCAGATATGGAAGGCGAAAGCGAAGTGCTGTTTATTGCGCTGATTGATGCAAACGGACGCAGTATTTTTGAAACCCGCAAAAATAAAAGCGCTTATGCGGATCTGCCTTGCCTGCGCCAGCCGGAACTTTCCAGGCTGGCGGGAGCCGGAGAGTGGTACGGCCTGGAAAATCCGGGCGGCGAGGAAGGAAGCCTTTTTGTATACGCCAAAGCCATGCGCGCGTTTGGGGGCGGCAGGCACAACCGTATGAACCCGCCCGGGGAAACGGTCGTTTATATGGTGGTCGGCCTGAGCACCGAACATTATCAGGCGCTGTACCGGAGTTTCAGGAACAACGCCCTGCTGCAGAGCGCTTATGTGCTGGCTGCCGCTGTTTTTACCTGGTTTCTGGCTTTGCGGTTCATGGCGCGGCGCACCCGGCTGCATGAACTGGAGAAAAGTTTGTCCGAGGCGGAAAAAAAAGCCGCTGTGGGCGCTCTGGCGGCCGGGGTGGCCCATGAAATCCGCAACCCGCTTTCAGCTTTGCGCGGGTTCGCCCAGTATTTCGCCAAAAAATTTTCCGGCGTGCTCCCGGACGAAGAATACGCGGGCATCATGGTGCGCGAAGCGGATCGTCTGAACCGCGTCATTACGGATTTGCTGTATCTTGCACGGGATAAAATCGTGGAAAAACGCCCGGTGGAGGTCGGGCGGCTGATCTCCGAAGTGACCCAGCTGCTCCGCTTCGATCTGGAATCCAGACAGGCGGATCTGATCCCGGACGTACAGCTTGGCCTGATCCTGGCTGACGCGGACAGTCTTAAACAGGCTCTGCTCAATCTTGTGTTGAACAGCCTGGACGCCTTCGGGGATGCGCCTCCGGACGCCCGGAAGCGGGTTATCCGCATAAGCAGTTCAAAAAGCGGCAATTGGGAACTTCTGGAAGTGGAAGATAACGGAAAAGGCATGACGCCCGAACAGAAAAACAGGGCCTTTGACGCTTTTTTCACCGGTAAAACCAAGGGTACGGGCCTGGGACTGTCTCTGGTGGATAAAATTATGCGCGAGCATGGCGGAAAGGTTCTGATAACTTCGGAACCCGGCCGGGGCTGCAAGGTCAGCCTGTATTTCACGCCCGCAGGGTAAAAATGAAAAAATTACTGGTGATCGATGACGAACCCTCGTTGCGCCTGCTGGTGCGCGCGGTTATGGAAGGCGAAGGCTGGCGGGTGCTGGAGGCGGAATCCGGCGCAAGCGCCGTGCGCATGTGTACGGAAAACCCCGACCTCGCGGATGTGGTTCTGTTGGATATGCGCATGCCGGGTCTGGACGGCCAGGCCACCCTGGCCGCCTTGCATGCAATCCGTCGGGATTTGCCGGTAGTGATGCTCACGGCTTTCGGCACCGTCGGGTCAGCGGTGGAAGCGATGAAAGCCGGAGCTTTTGACTACATAACCAAGCCCGCGGACAACAATGAACTGGTGGCGGTTCTGGAAAAGGCCCACAACTATGCGCATCTGCTGAATGAAAACACAAGACTGCGGCGGGAGCTGGATCGGGAACTGGAAAAAGAGGCGATGGATCGCGGTTTTGCGGGCAAGAGCAAAGCCATGCGCCGGATCATGGATTTTGTGCGGCAGGCGGCCCCCAGCGAAGCCACGGTTCTGATTACCGGCGAATCCGGCACCGGAAAAGAACTGGTGGCGGACGCCCTGCACAAATTGAGCGGCCGGGCTGAACACCCGTTCATTAAAGTAAACTGCGCGGCGCTTCCCGGCCAACTGCTGGAAAGCGAACTTTTCGGCTATGAAAAAGGCGCTTTCACCGGCGCGGTCAAAAACAAGCCCGGCCGTTTCATGCTGGCCGCCGGAGGGAGCATTTTTCTGGATGAAATCGGCGAATTGCCGCTGGATATTCAGGCCAAACTTTTACGCGTACTGCAGGAAAGAGAAATAGACCCTCTGGGTTCGGTAAAATCCGTGCCGGTGGACGTGCGGATAATTTGCGCCACCAACCGGGATTTGCGCCAGGAAGCGCGGCAGAGGCGTTTCAGGGAGGATTTGTATTTCAGGCTGAACGTGCTGGAAGTGCGGGTTCCTCCCTTGCGCGAGCGGCTTGAAGATTTGCCTTTGCTGGTGAACAGTCTGCTCGCGCGTCTCAGCCGCAAAAACCGCCTGGAAGCGCGGCGGATAGCCCCATCTTTTCTGGATGCCCTGGCCGGCTACTCCTGGCCCGGCAATGTGCGGGAATTGGAAAATATCCTGGAGCGGGCGCTGATTTTAAGCCGTTCAGATATTCTGGACACGGAAACTTTGCCCGACTACATTTTTCACCGGGACTTCCATCCGGCGGCGGACGCCCCGGAACCTTGGCGACACCAGGAGAGAGCCGTACCGGATGGAGAGGATCAAGGTAAATACATCCCCGGCCGGGAGGAGGAAAGCCCGCCGGAGGCGGAAGGCGCGGCCGGCGCAAGCCCTCTGGAACAAGCCGAATATGAAACCTTGCTGCGCACCTTGCGCCGCTGCGGCGGACACCGGGAACGCACGGCCGCGGCTCTGGGCGTCAGCCGCCGGACTTTGCAGTATAAACTGAAAAAATTCGGGCTGGTACGCTACAGCACTTAAAAATGCAGATAAAGCAGCGTACTGACCGCCGGGCGGACAAGCCCGGCGCGCCGCTTAAGGCGGCGGAGCAAAGCAAAAACCACGTTTTTTGCTTTGCGATCTTCACATTTCAAACGTAGCGAAGCGAAGTTTTAAGTGTGACATGGCACTTGTCAGGTAACGCCAATCAGTAAGGGATATCCGGCCCCCTCGGCCGGGGTTTTGCCTCTTCACCCAATATAAGCGTATCAGGGTGAAAAGCATACCAGGCAAACCACATGGAATCCACGGCCAACAGCGGTTTCAGGCCGACGCCGCGCATCCTTCCGTACACGCATTCGCCGTCGGTGTTCCATTCACTGTTGCTGTCCTTATCTCTGATTTTTCCTTCAAATAATTGAAATTCCAGAACGCGCCCGTCAGGAAGCCGGCTTTCAAAAAGGCGCACGCTGTCCAGTTCCTCGTCGTAAAAAGCCGCCAATTTGAAAACGCCCAGGGTTTGATTCAGGGCTTTGGCCTTGCGTACAGCGTCTATAATCACCGCGCCGTAGAGATGTTCAATTTCCAGGCCCAAAACGCGCTCTTTGGGCGGGAGCCGGTCGCTCGCGCGCATTACCGGAAACAGCAGGCGGGTATCATCGTAATAGCTGCCGGAGCGGAAATATGAACCATAGGGGTCGCGTCCGTAGCTGCGTTTATAGCCGGTGGCGCGGGCAAGCACCTGGGCGTCGGGGTAGCGGTTTTTCACCCCGCCCCAGCGCATCCAGTAAACCGGGTAGCGTTCCAGCCTTTTGCCCGCGAGCGGGCCGTCAATACAGGCGGCCAAAAGCTGTGACCATAAACTGCCGGAACTGTGGTCGAACATGATCAGATTGGCGTTCAGAAGCCGCCCCTCATTGCCGAAAGAACTCGGAAAACGTCCGGCCCGGCTTTTAAAAGCCATGATACTGCCGGTCAGAGGGCTGTAAGAAACAGTGTAGTTGTTGCCGGAGGATTTCGCCTGCCCGCTTCGATCGCTTCCATAGGATCCGCGGGGAGGTGCGTCCGCGGCGTCGGGCAGCACGTCGTTGACTATTTCGTGCCAGACCATGATGGATTGCGGGTAAACCCTGGTTATGCCGCCCGGATAATGCACCACAAACACCGGTTCCTGGTTGTCCATGGACAGTCCGGCATCGGCGACAGGTATAAAAACAGGATTGTAAATCGGGCCGATGGCATTTCTGCCCACCCCGGTGGAGGTGAGTTCATTGTACAAAAAGCGCAGATCATCCAGAGAAAACCCCGGAACCTCGGAGGGCATGGAGGCGGTGGAAGTTCCGCTTTCCGCCGCGAAGGCCGGAGGAGAGAACCGGACGCCGGCCGGAAGGAGCAACAAGACAAGCACAAAGCTCAAAAGAGGCGTGACGTGACAACAGATCTTAATCAAAATTTATAACAACCTGTTCCGGCGCAGCCGATTCTTTTATGCTGCCGATAATCCATGCCTCCCGGCGCAGGGCGGCAAGCCGGGCGACTATTTTTCCGGCTTCCCGCCCGGACGCCACCAGTACATAGCCGATGCCGCAGTTGAATATTTGCAGCATTTCCGGCCAACTCAACTTTCCAGCTTCTTTCAGCCAGTTGAAGAGAGGGGATTTCGGCCAGGAATTAAAATCTATCTGAGCCGCCATGCGGCCGGGGAGCGTTCTGGGTATGTTTTCAAAAAAGCCGCCCCCGGTGATGTTGGCCATGCCTTTTATCGTAAAGTCGCGCATAAGGTTAAGGATGGTTTCAACGTAGATGAAGGTGGGTTTTAAAAGCGTCTCGGCCGCGCTTTGTCCGGGCAGCCCCGGAAAATCGTCATCAGCGCCCAGGCCGGATTTTGCGAAAAGTTCGCGTACCAGGGAATAGCCGTTGGAGTGCAGGCCGGAAGAGGCCAGCCCGATCACCGCGTCACCCGGACGGATGGACGAGCCGTCCACCAGTTTCGCCTGATCGGCAAGACCGACGCAGAAACCGGCCAAATCATATTCGCCCTCCGGGTACATGCCGGGCATTTCCGCTGTTTCTCCGCCCAGAAGGGCGCAGCCGGCCTGGCGGCAGCCTTCCGCCACCCCGGCGATCACGGTTTCGGCCACAGTCGCGTCCAGCTTGCCGCAGGCAAAATAATCCAGAAAAAACAGCGGTTTGGCCCCTTGCACAATGACATCGTTCACGCTCATGGCCACAAGATCTATACCCACAGTGGAGTGGCGATTAAAGGCAAAGGCCAGCTTGAGTTTGGTGCCGACCCCATCGGTGGCTCCCACCAGCACCGGGCTTTCCATGCCGCTTAAATCCGGCTTGAACAGACCGCCGAAACCGCCTATATCGGAAATTACTCCGGGTGTCCGGGTGAGCTTTACCAGCTTTTTTATGCTGCTGACCAGCGCGTATCCGGCATTGATGTTTACCCCGGAACTGGTGTATGCTTTGGCGCGTTCTGCGGATGGATTTTGCGGGCAGGACATGGTTAGGGTCAACTCCTAAGGCAATTTAACTTTGAGACGCTCCCTCCGGCGCTTTACGGCGAAACATCGCTGCTGTCTTCATCCGTAAGCTGCTGCGCAGCAACGGCTGAAACAAGTTTCGCCTACGCCTGCGGGGCGGGCGGCGGTACCCGCCGCCAGAGCATTTCAACATTTTCAATGTTAAAATGCTCTGGAAGTATTTTATGATATTAATAGGCTTTTTCTCCCGCTTGCGCAAGCATGGCGGGGGCATCAAGCCGGGCAGGCCAAAATGACCGATGCATCCACAGCGGCGGCGCAACGCCCGGATTATTTCACTCCGGCCAGACTCTGGATTAAAGGGGAAAATTTTGTACAGTGCAGGCTCTGCGCCCATTACTGCCGCATCAAACCAAATCTGTCCGGCAATTGCGGGGTGCGGGCAAATTTCGGCGGGGAACTTTTTACCGCGGTGGGAAACAGTCTGGCGGCCATAAATATTGATCCGGTGGAAAAAAAACCTCTGTTCCATTTTTTGCCGGGCAGTAAAACTTTTTCCGTGGGCAGCCCGGGTTGTAATTTCCACTGCAAATTTTGCCAGAACAGCGGAATTTCGCAAATTCCGGGCGCGGTCAATATCCAGCAACGCAATCTTGGGAGCAAAGTTACGCCGCAGGGGCTGGTGGCCGCTGCCATTGAAAACAAAACTGCAAGTATTTCCTATACTTATAATGAACCCACCGTGTTTTTTGAACTCATGCAGGCAACGGCGGAAGCGGCCGGGAGGCATGGCCTGCGCAACATTATGGTCAGCAACGGCTATATGTCCGCCGAGTGTTTTGACAGCCTGAAAGATCTGATCCAGGCGGCAAATTTTGACTTGAAGGCTTTTTCCGCGGATTTTTACAAAAACATCTGCGGCGGCAGGCTCAATCCGGTATTGCGCACCTTGAAGGCGGCGCTCCGGCAGGGGTGGTGGATAGAGCTTACCACGCTCGTCATCAGCGAAGTCAACGACCGGCGGGAAGAACTGGACGCGCTGGCCGCCTTTATCGCCGGGGAGCTGGGGCCGGACGTGCCCTGGCATGTTTCGCGTTTTCGCCCGGCTTACCTTATGCGCAATACGCCGGCCACCCGGATCGCTTCGTTGGAAAGGGCTCTGGAAAGCGGTAAAAAACACGGCCTTAAATATGTTTATGTGGGTAATTTGCCGGGGCACTCCTCTGAAAACACCTTTTGCCCGTCCTGCGGCCTGACCGTGCTGGAGAGGGTCGGCTTCAACACCAGGGTAAAAGGTTTGGGCGTCTGCCCGGAGTGCCAGACGAAAATTGCCGGCGTCTGGATATAGCATCACCGGATCCTGTCGCGCTGTTCCGTTTCCAGATCAAAAATAACAGCATTGAGGCTGTGAGGAAAATAGCGTAAGCTAAATTTGTATGGTTGCCCTTCACCTGTGCGTCGGCACGGCGCAAACCGGGAAGGAGGGTATCAGCCATGCGGATTGTTTCAGCCGCGTTAATAGCGCTGATACTGGTTTTGCTGCTGGCTGCGGAAGCCAGGTAACAGTTGACCCCGTATCAGGAGCTAACTGATACGGGGTTCAAAAACGGTCTCGCGTCGGCAACCGTACACGGGGGCGTTAACCGCGCCGTGCTGGCCCCGGTTTCTGTCAGACGCCAGGAACCGGGATTCCCTTTCTAAATATGCTTTCCATGGGTAAATGTCAACCCATGTACGGCCTTTTTGTGTCAGGTTTACCCGCTTGCCTTTTTTGGAGGTATGGCCTATAGCAAACACGCGCGAAAGATATCGGAGCGTGACGCAGGGGTAGCGTGCGTGCTTTGGGAGCACGAAGCCGGAGGTTCAAATCCTCTCGCTCCGACCAACTTGTTCGAATCGGCGGCTGCGGCGAAACGATGCTTTCGCCGCAGCCGGAAAGATAAAAATTGCAGGGCATTTCACCATGTTCAATGTTGAAATGCCCTGATTGGTTTAAACTACTCTGATTGGTCGGCCGACTGACCTGGTCGATGCAATCGATCGGGCGCGGCGGAAAGCGAGCCGCAATTTATTTGCGGCGTCCGCGCAACGGCGCTTAGAGCCGGCGTGCCCTTCTGAAAAAGTCGTTTCCCGACTTTTTCAGCATCGACTATTTGTAGCGTTGTAAATGTTCCACCAATTGGGTTTTTCCATCCAGTTTCTGTTTTTTAAGATTGCGTACCTGATTTTCTTCCGCCGGAGTTAAAAAACTCTTTTTTTCCAATTTTTCAAGCTGCTTCTCGTATAGTTGATGTTCTTCCCACAAGCGCTTAAGTTCCGGGTCTTGAGGCGAGTATTTTTCCACTAATTGCATTTCCTGCTTGTCCATGTAGACCTCCTCTTGTACAAGGTTTTATCAATTTTTAAATTCGCGGATAAAATCAATTGAAAAAAGCCTCCTGATCCGTCAGCGCGTACCCTCCCCTGGCGGGTTGCGGCTATTGCGCGAATGTCTCCGGCTGAGCCAGGACGGTAAAAACCGGCCGGGCGTCCGCAGGAATAAATATTTTTTTCCGGCGGCTTTTTTCTCCGCTTACCAGCCGGATCCGGTTTTTTTTTACCCGCAAAATTTCCGCCAAAAAATCCAGCAGCGCTGTATTGGCCTTGTTATCCACCGCGGGGGCGGCAAGGCGCAGGCGCAGGCAACCGGCGCTTTCGCCGCATAGCTCATTTTTTTTGGCGCCGGGCTGCACCTTCAACCGCAAATACCAGCCCGCTTCAGCCGGTTGAATAAAAACAGGCCATGCGCCTGATGCGCTTGCGCTCTCTTCAGACATTTTTTCCAGGCGCTTCGGCTGGTTCGGCATGCGCCGCGGCCCGCCCGGAGCTTCGCGGCGCATCAGCGCGCAATAGCGCGGCGTGAGCCGGATCAGGATCGGCACGGCGATCAGCGCGCAATAGCGCGGCGTGGGCCGGGTCAGGAGCATCGCGGCCTTTCCGCGCGGGTTTGTTCCTGTTCAGCCAGGTCAGGATATTCCGCTGTACGCCGCTTATTTGCTCTTTAAGCTCCCGGTTGAACTCTTCAGCCGCGGCAATTTCATCCATGATGCGCACAAGGCGCAGGTTGCCCTGCCGTATAATATTTTCAGCTTTGGCTTCGGCTTCCCGGATAATTGCGGTGGCTTCCTGTTTGATGCGCCTTTTGGCGGCGTCAATTTTTTCACGGGGCCAGGCTTCCTTCCTGTCCAGAGCGTTCAGGGCTTCCTGTTTTTCCGCTTCGCAGTCCGCAAGACGCGCTTCCAGCCCGGCAACCCTTTGGGCAAGATTTGCTTTATCCGCGCTCAACTTGGAAATGGCTTCGGCTATTTCCCGTAAAAATTCATCCACTTCCGCGCCGGCATAACCCATAAACGCCTGGGAAAATACCGGGTGCAGCAAGTCAATTCTATGTATGGCCATGCCTTACCCGCCAACACGCATGCGCACGGCAAGTTCGGCCAGAGACGCGACAACGGCGTAATCAAAAAATTGCAAAAACAGTATTATGACCAACGGGGACAAATCCAGCCCGTTTATATATACAAAGGGCAGCCATTTGCGCACCCGCCACTGCACCGGCTCGGTCAGAGCCCTGAGCGTTCTGACGATGGGGTTGTACGGATCCGGCCGTACCCAACTGAGCAGAGCGGAAATAATTATAATCCAGGTATAGATGAACGTTACCGAGCTGAGGATTTTAGCGGCAGCTCCAAGTATATTGGCAAGTACGAACATGCTTGTACAGGCTCCCTACGTGATTTGTTTGGCAAAATACATAATCCAGCGGTGGAGGCTTGCAAAATCGGGAATATGCAAGTCCGCGTGCAATTCTTCATTTTTAAAAGACCAGAACTGCACATCGGCGGATCGCGCCGCGTCTTCATCCACCGCGCTGTCGCCAAGAAAAGCGATTTCAAAAGAATCCGCCGACCAAGCTTTCAAGATTTTCAGCAGCCCGTCGGGATGCGGTTTGGGAATGGAATTGGAGGCCGTCTGTACAGGAGTGAAATACCCGGTCAGATTAAATTTGCCGAGCATGCTCTCCAGCGGGCCTATGCGGTTGGTGCATATGGCCATATGAATATCATTCGCTCTGAGCCAGTTCAAAAGGGGGAGCAAACCGTCTTCAAGGGAGAGCAGAGAATAATAATCCAGATCGTTTTCTATGCGCCGCAAAAGTTCCGGCAGAGCCCGGCGCAAATTTTGGGGAATTATATAATCCAGAGCCTGATCAAAGGTGGACATATGCACATAATTTTCCTGCTCGGGCGTGAGAAAGGGCAAATCGACGCCGGCGCGGATGCAGTTGTAAAACGCGATATTGGCTCTGCGTGAATCAAGCAGGACTCCGTCGCAATCAAAGACCAGGCCTTTAATCCCGGCAAAGGCGCTGAGAAATATTGTTTCAATGTCCGTCATTTGCGTCCGGTTTATGTGTTTTTACAGTATGTTATACCAAGTTGCGACCAATAGGGAGCAAATTGGTATCGGCTGCAGGCGGAGCCTGCAACCCGCCGCAAGGGCGCAGGTGGCATTGACTGCCGCCGTAAAGCGCCGAAGCGGGCGTGCCTTTCCGCATTCAAACCCGTTTGAATGCGGGCTGGTATTACAGATGCGCGCGGCGAGTCCGCAAAGCGCCTGTTCCAGTAATTTGTTCTACATATCAGGAGTAAGGCAAAGTGACAAGCTTTACCGAATCAGGCGCAAGTACATATTTACCGTGGGATTTTTCCGCTTGACGGCTTCATTCTTCCGGGCTAGAGCATTTTAACATTGAAAATGTTGAAATGCTCTAGCGGCGGGCACCGCCGCCCACCCCGCAGGCGTAGGCGAAACTTGTTTCAGCCGTTGCTGCGCAGCAGCTTACGGATGAAGACAGCAGAGATGTTTCGCCGTAAAGCGCCGGAGGGAGCGTCTCAAAGTTAAATTGCCTTAGTACCAGACAAGGCTTGAAAATTCGTATAAAACAGCGGAGTTGCCTTTATCTGAAACCCATTGCGAAGGATAAATCATGGAAGCCCTGAACGGCATGAATGCCCTGACCCTGGTTTTTGCCGCCCTGTGTCTGTTTGCCATAGCTTACCGTTTTTATGGGCTGTTCATGGCCGACAAGGTACTCCGCCTGAAAGACGAACGTACCACGCCGGCCGTGAAATACGCGGACGGCAGGGATTATGTGTCCACCAACAAAAACGTGCTTTTCGGGCATCACTTCGCGGCCATCGCCGCGGCCGGGCCCCTGATCGGGCCGGTGCTGGCGGCGCAATTCGGCTTTCTGCCCGGCGCGCTCTGGATTCTTATCGGCTGCGTTCTGGCCGGCGCCACCCACGACATGGTCATCCTGTTCGCTTCCGTGCGCCATAAGGGGCACAGCCTGGGAAAAATAGTCAGCCGGGAAATCGGCCCGGCCACCGGGGCCGTGACCGGGCTGGCGGTATTTTTCATCCTGCTGCTCGGCCTGGTCGGTCTGGCCCTGGCCTGCATCAATGCCCTGCACCATGCGCCCTGGTCCCTGTTTACCGTCTTCATCACCATCCCCATTGCCGTGCTTATGGGCTTCATCATGAAATCCGGAACAGACCGTGTGGGACTGGCCAGCATAGTCGGCCTGGTTCTGCTGCTCGCGGGCATTCTTGGCGGGCAGTTCCTGATGCGCCCGGAACTGCTGGGCGAAGCCTTCAACGTTGAACGGAACACCCTGGTCTTCGCCCTGCCCCTTTACGGCTTCATCGCTTCGGTGCTGCCGGTCTGGATGCTGCTCGCGCCGCGCGATTACCTTTCCACCTACCTGAAAATCGGTACGGTGCTGATGCTGGCCGTGGGCATCCTTTTTGTCCACCCGACCCTGCAGATGCCGGCAGTGACGAAATTCTTTTCCGGCGGCGGCCCCATCATCGGCGGCCCGGCGTTGCCCTTCCTCTTTATCACCATTGCCTGCGGGGCGGTCAGCGGTTTTCACGCCATCATCGCCACCGGCACCACCCCCAAAATGCTCGGGAAGGAGAGGGAAACCCTGTTTGTGGGTTACGGGGCCATGCTGGCGGAGGGCTTTGTCGCGATTATGGCCCTGATTGCGGCCTGCGCCATGATGCCCGGCGACTATTTCGCCATCAACACTCCGGGAGCCGCCTACCCGGCCCTGCTGGCCGCCAACCCTGAACTGGCCGAAGCGGATCTGGGCTATTTCGCCGGGCAGATCGGCATCAACCTGCACGACCGCACCGGAGGAGCGGTTTCCCTGGCCGTGGGCATGGCCTACATCTTCCACAATATCCCCTATATGGAGGATCTGCTGGGCTACTGGTACAACTTCGCCATCATGTTTGAGGCCGTGTTCATTCTGGCCGCTGTGGACGGAGTGACCAGAGTCGGGCGCATCGCCATCCAGGAAAGCATCGGCCTCTTCCTGCCCCGCTTCAAGGACAAAAGCTGGCTGCCCGGAATAATCACGGCCAGCGCCTTGTTCAGCGTGTTCTGGGGGTACCTGGCCTACACCGGAACCATTATGGCCATCTGGCCGCTTTTCGGCATAAGCAATCAGCTTCTGGGCGCCTGCGCCCTCATTGTGGGCACGACCATGCTTCTGCGGCTCGACCGGGGCAAATACTGCCTGTGTACCGCCATTCCGGGCGTGGCCCTGGCCTGCATCACCTTCTGGGCAGGCTTCCTGCAGGTTTCCCAGTCCTACATCCCCCGCGGGCAGTACCTGCTGGCGGGCATGGCCGTTCTGCTCATGGCGCTCATGGCCTTTATCTTTATCTCCGCTTTCCGGAGGTGGATGGAACTAATCCGGATCAAGGCGATCGTGAAGGACGAATACGGCGAACCCGTCAAGCTGCTGGCCCAGGAGTAACGTTCACCTGTATACAACCTCAAGCGTTACAGCGTACCGGGCCTGGCCCGCAGATATACAAACCAGTAGGCCATGGCTACAAAAACGACCCCGCCGGCAAGGTTGCCCAAAGTTACGGGGAGGAGGTTCGCGGTCACGAAACTGTGCCAGTTCAGGTTTTCCAGTACGGCCCGGGAAAGCCCGGAGGCCTCCGCCAGGGCGGGGTCGCTTTTGGCCAGAATGCCCGCGGGGATGTAATACATATTGGCGACGCAGTGTTCAAACCCCGAGGTGATGAAAAGCCAGATGGGGCAGAAAATGCCCAGAATTTTTCCGGGCATGCTCCTGCATCCGTAAGCCAGCCATACCGCCAGACAGACCAGCCAGTTGCACATGAGGCCCAGAAAAAAATTGGCTTTAAAAGAATGCGCGACCTTGCCCGCGGCTATGCTTATAGTCACACCGCCAAGCAGACCGTTGCCGCTGTTGAAAAGCTCGGATTCGGACATCAGGCAGGCCAGAAATATTGCGCCGATAAAATTGCCCGCATATACGACCGACCAGTTTTTCAGCAGGGCGGCAAAGGTTATGCGGCGCTGCGCCAGGGCAATGCACATAAGCGCGTTGCCGGTGAACAGCTCTCCGCCGGCCAGAACGACCAGCATAAGTCCGGTGGGAAAAACCAGCCCGGCCAGGAAGCGCCCCAGACCAAAGGTGGAGGGGGAAGACAGCCAGTTGAAGGCCGCCATGGTGGAGCCTTCCGCCGCAAAGGCGATGAACGCTCCGGCAAGTATCCCCAAAACCAGCATCCGCGCAACGCCCAAGTCCGCCTTTTTCACGCCGGCGTCGCCGGCCCTGGCGGCTATGTCCGCCGGAACAAGCGTGTCGGCATCCACAATAAAATTCTCCTTGCGTAGGGTATAAGCAATCTAAGGCAATTTAACTTTGAGACGCTCCCGCCGGCGCTTGACGGCGAAACATCGCTGCTGTCTTCATCCGTAAGCTGCTGCGCAGCAACGGCTGAAACAAGTTTCGCCCACGCCTGCGGGGCGGGCGGCGGTACCCGCCGCCAGAGCATTTCAACATTTTCAATGTTAAAAT
>JAISBT010000061.1 GCA_031266055.1 Deltaproteobacteria bacterium | reverse complement strand
GGTGGGGTAGGTGGGAAGGATAAAAAGGGCCGAAACAGCCGCAAAAGAGGCCACCAGCGTCACCGGGGACGCGCCGAGCGTGATGGCTATGGGCATCAGCGCCTTGGCCGTGGCCGCCTGGGAATAGAGCAGCATGGCGGCGAAGAAGAGCGCCACGGACAGCAGCCAGGGATACGCCTCCAGAAGCCCGCCGGCCAGCTCCCTGATTTGCGGTTCATGCGCCGACACAAAGGTGCTGCCCAGCCAGGCCACGCCCAGCACGCAAATACAGGCGCTCATGCCGGATTTGAAGGTGGGAGCGTTCAGCACCATTGAGGTTTCCACCTTGCAGAACATGGATATGGCTGTGGCGGCGGTAAGCATGAAGATAATGATGGCATTGTCCCTGGTCAGGATAATATTCTGCTTCTCAATGACGCCCACCTTGTCGCTGATGAGCGTTGCGTAGATCATGACCAGAATGATGGCCACCACGAATATCCAGACGGATCGCAGCGCGTGGGGCAGAATTACAATCTCCTTCGCGCCGCGGATTTTCACCAGTCCCTCTTCTCTCCGCACCCGGTAAACGGGGTCATCCTTCAGTTCCTTGCCCAGAAAACCCGTCACGAAGGAAGCCAGGATAACCGCCAGGAGCGTGGAAGGAATGCAGATCAGGAGAATTTGCAGGTAATCCACGCCCAAAGGCTCCATTGCGCCGGAAAAGAATACCACGGCCGCGGATATGGGCGAAGCCGTGATGGCCACCTGCGAGGACACCACGGCTATGGACAGGGGACGGGAGGGACGTATGCCTTGCTCCTTGGCCACTTCAGCGATGACCGGGAGCGTGGAGAAGGCCGTATGGCCGGTGCCGGCCATGACGGCCATGCAGTAGGTGACAACGGGGGCGAGGCAGGTGATCTGTTTGGGATGTTTCCGTAGAATCCTCTCTGTGAGGGCAATCAGGTAATCCATGCCGCCCGCCGTCTGCATGGCCGCGATAGCCGCAATGACCGACATGATGATCAGGATGACGTCAACGGGAATGGCACCCGGCTTGAGTCCCGTCAGCGCCAGAAGCAGCACGCCGAACCCGCCCGCGAAGCCGATGCCGATGCTTCCCAGACGGGAACCCAGAAAGATTGCTCCGAACACAATCACAAGTTCCAGTACGATCATAAACGCCTCCGGCATGCGGACAAATATGCTCAATATTTTTCATCAATTAAGCTCCAAAACCTTGCCATTGCAAATACCGGTGTACTATAAATTTTCAAATATGTAGAGTGCCGCTCCTGCCGGTTCACTCAAGCGCCCAAAGGCGAAACAGGCTTTCGCGGGCATTGTGGATAAATCATGAACAATTCCGTGAAATATTCAAGTCGCTTCGTGCGGAGAGACAATGAAGCATGTTTTACTTATCCTTGACGGCGCAAGCGATGAACAGATCCCTGAGCTGAACGGGCAAACGCCGCTTGAAGCCGCTTGCACGCCGCATCTTGATTATCTTGCCCGCTCCGGCACACGCGGCAGGCTGCAAACCGCTTTTCAGGGGCTGCCTGTGGACAGCCTGGTCTGCATTATGGGAATTCTCGGCTATGATCCGGCGCGTTATTATCCTGGCGGGCGGGCGTCTGTGGAAGCCCTGGCCCGTGGAATTTCCCTGGCGCAAGATGATTTGGCCCTGCGCTGCAACATTGTGCGCGTATCCGACAATGGGGAAACCCTGCTGGATTTTACCGCGGGCATGATAAGCGACCGGCATGCCGAACGCCTGCTCACGCGCGCCAGTCTTCCGGATCGGGCATGGGAGCTGCATACTGGCCAAAGCTACCGCAATTTGCTCGTCATCAGGGGCATCCGGCGCGCAATTCCCGATATCGTCGAAACACTGGAGTGTTGCCCGCCGCACATGCACAGCGATGAAAAAGTGCATGGGCTTTTGCCCGAAGGCAAAACCCGGAGCGCGGAAAAACCGGCGCGGCAGCTCCGGGATTTTATGCTGGACAGTTATATTCGCTTCACCGCCGGGAAAAGGCCCAAAGGCTGCGCCGGCAATATGCTCTGGGTCTGGAGTCCTTCCGCTATGCCCGATATGCCTGCGTTTCAGGCAACTTGCGGGAAACGCGGCTGCGTTGCCGCCGGTCTGGATTTTATGCACGGCCTGGGCATGAGCATCGGGATGGATTTCAAACCCGCGCCCGCCGCCACAGGCTATACGGACACCGATTATTCAGCCAAGGCCGGGGCCGCCATCGGAGCTTTGGACGAATATGACTTTGCGCTCGTACATGTGAATTCCCCGGATGAAGCGTCCCATCAGCGCAATCCACGGGAAAAAGTCCTTGCTATTGAGCGCGTTGACCGTTTTGTCGTCGGCCCGCTTTTATGCCGTTTACGGGATACAGCGCGGGACGATTTTACTTTCGCGGTCTGCGCCGATCATATGACCCGCTGCCGTGACGGCAAGCATGCGGGCGTACCCACTCCCTATCTTGTATACCCCGGCGCGCGGCCCGCCGTGAACGGCAGACTGACGGAACGTTCCGTTGAAGCGCTCCCTGTCCTGCCTTCTCTCGACATAATCCGGGAGATAGTCCGTACCTGAGGCAATTTAACTTTGAGACGCTCCCTCCGGCGCTTTACGGCGAAGCATCGCTGCTGTCTTCATCCGTAAGCTGCTGCGCAGCAACGGCTGAAGCAAGTTCGCCTCGCGACAATCTCGCGGCAAGGATTTGCAGACAAATCCTTGCAGAGCGCTTTATACATTTTCAATGTTAAAACGCTCTAATCGGCGTGACAATGTTTTTCCGGGGCATCTTGCCTTGCCGGGAAGAATCATATATGGATAAGCCGCTACGCAAAACCGCAACGTTCTGCTGCTGCGCATATAATTTATTCGCATATAATTTATTTTACGGAGGGAACATGTTCTGGTCACGCTTTTACATTCCGACCTTGAAGGAAAATCCGGCGGATGCCGATGTTATCAGCCACACCCTGATGGTCAGGGCGGGGATGATCCGCAAGCTGACCGCCGGCGTATACACTTACATGCCGTACGGCTGGAGAGCCATAGCCAAGGTAGCTGAAATTGTGCGGCAGGAAATGAACCGGATAGATTCCGCTGAAATGGTCATGCCCACAGTGCAGCCGGCGGAACTCTGGCAGCAGTCCGGACGCTGGACGGCTTACGGCAAGGAATTGCTGCGCTTCAAGGACAGACACGAACGCGACTGCTGCCTCGGCCCCACGCACGAAGAGGTCATAACCGACCTTATCCGCGGTGAAGTCCGTTCTTACCGCCAGTTGCCCATAAGCGTTTACCAGATACAAACCAAGTTCCGCGACGAGGTGCGCCCCCGCTTCGGCCTGATGCGCGGCCGCGAATTTATCATGAAAGACGCGTATACTTTTGACCGCGACGACCAGGGCGCGGATAAAAGCTATTGGGATATGTTCCGCGCTTACGAAAAAATATTTGACCGCCTGGCTTTGGGCTTCAAATCCGTCGCAGCGGATTCAGGTTCCATAGGCGGCAGCTTTTCACACGAATTCATGGTGCTTGCCGATACCGGCGAAGACTCTGTCGCCGCCTGTACGCAGTGTGCTTTTGCCGCCAATATTGAAAGAGCCGAAGTATTGTACAAGGGGAAAATCGCGGACGGCAAAAACGCCGGACGCATAGAGGAAATCAGTACCCCGGGCGCGCATACGGTGGAAGATCTTTGCGCCTCGCTTAAAGTTTCCGCGCAAGACCTGCTGAAAACCATACTGTTTCTTGTGGACGGCAAAAAAGTTGCCGTGCTGGTGCGCGGCGACCGCGAAGTGAATATTGTCAAGCTCAAAAATTATTTTAACGCCACGGAAGTGGAAATAATGCCCGCTGAAATGGTGGAGCAAGTAACCGGAGCGGCGGTGGGTTTTGCCGGGCCGGTGGGACTTGAAGTGGACGCGCTTCTGGCCGACCCTGAAGCCCGGGCAAAAGACGCCTGGATTACCGGGGCCAATAAAACCGACGCGCACCTTAAAAATGTAAACCTGCACCGTGACGTGCCGGGCGTGATTATAAAAGACCTGCGTGAAATCACCGCCGGGGACGCCTGCCCCGAATGCGGCGGCCAGATTGAACTGCCCCGCGGCATTGAAGTAGGCCACGTTTTCAAGCTGGGCCTGAAATACTCTGAAGCCATGAACGCCAAATTCCTGGATGAAAACGGCAAAGAACAGTTCTTTGTCATGGGCTGCTACGGAATAGGCGTCACCCGTATTGTGGCGGCCAGCATCGAGCAGAACCACGACGAAAAAGGCATTATCTTTACGCCGGCCATTGCCCCCTTTGAAGTCCTGATCATAAACCTGGAGCCGGAGTCGGCGGAAAGCGCCGCCACCGCGCGCAAACTCCACGACCTGCTTGAAAGCAAGGGCCTGGACGTGCTGGTGGACGACCGCAACGAGCGGCCGGGCGTCAAATTTAATGACGCGGATCTCATCGGCATACCCATGCAGCTCATTATAGGATCCAAAGACAACCGATCGGTTGAAGCCAAAAACCGCAAAACCGACGCGCGCGTGATGCTTCCGCTGGACACCTTTGAAGCCGCTTTTGACAAATGGAAGGCGGACGTCTACAAAATGTGGAAATTGTGAGTTTCCGGCGGGTTAGCAGGAGACCGTACATGGAATATAATTTTGATCTCAAGGTGGAGCGGCGCGGCACAGACAGCATCAAATACGGCGCCTATGCGGAAGACGTTCTGCCCATGTGGATTGCGGACGCGGATTTTTCAGCTCCGGCGCCGGTGGTGGAAGCTATCAAAGCCCGCGCCGCCCACGGGATTTTCGGCTACCCGCTGGAAGAAAAAATCGTTGAAGAAGCCGCCGCCCATTGGATGCGCACGCGCTTTAACTGGCCGGTCAAGCCGGATATGGCGGCTTTTTCTCCCAGCGTGGTGACTTCGCTGGCTATGGCTGTGGATATTTATACCCAGCCCGGCGACCAGGTGCTTTTTTTTACTCCCACCTACCCGCCTTTTTTCCGGGTGGCGCGCACTGCCGGGCGTGTGGCAACCGGGTGCGGCCTCATCCCTTCGACCTATCAGATTGACTTTGACGACCTCGAAAAAAAAATGTCCGCCCAAAACGCGCGGCTCTTTTTTTTATGCAACCCGCAAAACCCCACCGGGCGGGTCTTCACCCGCGCGGAGCTGCTTAAAATAGGCGAGCTTTGCCTGAAGCACAATGTCCTCATGCTTTCCGACGAAATCCATTGCGATTTCGCGTATACGGGCCGGCATATCCCCTTCCCCGCTCTGGCGGAAGAACTGGCCCATATCAGCCTTACGGCTCTCAGCCCCAGCAAAACCTTCAATCTTGCCGCCCTACACGTTTCAGCGGTTATCTCCGGCAATCCCGGCCTGCTCCACCGCTTTAAAGCCGCCATCTCCAAGGCCGCCGTTCACCCCTCTTCCTTCGGGCTGCTGGGCATCAAAACCGCCTATACGGAATGCGCCGATTATGCGGATCAGCTCGCGGCCTACATCCGTAAAAATCAGGAGTACGCGGTCGGCCATATTAACCGCAACATTCCCGGGCTTAAAGCCTACCTCCCGGAAGGCACCTACCTGCTTTGGATAGATTGCGCGGAACTGTGCCGGGAGCTTGGCGCCAAGCAGGGGCTTGACCGGGGAAGCTTGAAACAGGAGCGGCTGGTCAGGTTTTTCCTTGATGAAGCCAAGGTAGGCTTGAATTCCGGTACGGATTTCGGAGATGAGGGGCTGGGGTTCATGCGCGTGAATCTGGCCTGCCCTCTGGATACGCTTAAAGAAGGGCTGCGGAGAATAGAACGGGCCGTGAAATCGCTACATCCTTTTCAAGGCTGACTGCCGGCTCCGCGCCAGGCTTGCATGGTATAGCGGGCCACTTCCACCATTTCGCACAGCCTTGGAAAGCGCGTCCAGAAGCTTTCCGTCGCCGGCGCCTCACGCTCTTCAGCCTTGCTCAGCAAACGCTGATACAGATTGCCCGCTATATGCCCGCGGCCAATGCGGCTGTAGGCCGCGCAAAGTTCAGCCAGAGTTCTGGAGGGGCAGTCCGTAAACTGGCAGGCCCTGGCTATCAGAGCGTACAAAGGCTGCTCCGCCTGGTGGCAGGCGGCCTCAATAAAAGCTTCCGCCGCCTCGTCGTACGCTTCCTCCTCCAGCAGATTGCGCGCTTCGGCAAGATGCGGGTTTGCGCGCAGCTCTTCCGGCAAGCGGGCCAGCAGCATTTCCGCCCGTTCATCCTGCCTGGTTTTCCGGCAAATTATGACCGCGCGGTTCAGCCAGCGGTTTTCGCCCGCCGCATCCCCACGTTTCCTGCAAAGACCCGCCAGCCCGAGGGCAGCTTCCAAATCCGCCCGGTCATAACGCAGCCCTTTGCGCAACAGCCTCTCGGCCCCCGACAATTTTCCTTCCCGCAACAGTTTTAACCCGGTGCGCGTGAATAACAGGGGGTTTTCCTCCGCGTCCTTTGTCGCGTTGTCCAAACGCGCCCTACTGCCGCGCCCTTGCGCCGGAGGCGCGGGCAACGCGGCAATTTCCGGCAGGGGCGGAACCGCTCCAGGATCTTCTCCCTGCCTGGTCAACATGCCGGAAGCAAGCGCAGCCACATTTTTCAAAGCCAGTTCTATGCCCAATTCAGGATACTCCGGCCTTTCCGGAACTTGTTCCGCTTCTTCCGGGTACAGGCGCTGCCCGCTTCCTCCGGCTGTTCCGGCCCTTTCTTCCGCCTCAATTTGCGAAAGCAGGGGAGAGGCGAAAACAGAAATTTGCGGTTCCCTGGATTTTATAGCTCTATCCAGTTTCCGCTGCGCTTCCTGCCTGCGCCCTGCAAAAAAAGACCCCCCGGCCATAAAACGCTGCCGCGCGCCGGAACCCGCGCCGCACAGGGCGCTTATAGTCCGGGCCAAAGCCGACACGCTGTAGGGCCTTGCCAGTACCGCCCCGGCGCCCTGAGCCAGGAAATCCTCCTGCACCAGTACATTGGGGCTGATGACCAAAATCGGAGGAAAAATATCCCCCCCGGCATCCGCACGAAATCTATCCGCGTATTCCCGCAGCGTGTTGCCGCGCAAGGCGGCAACAGCGCGCAAAAAAGTTCCGGCGTCCATATCGCCGAGCTGGACGGTGCATACCAGCGCATCTATCCGCGTCTGCCCGTCCGGGGCCTGGACGTTTTCACCGGCCAGGCACTGCTGTTCTATAAGCTCCAGCGCCTTGCGGCCCGAATGCAGGCTGCGCACCCGCGCAATTCCGGCCTGGCGCAGGGCTGAACGTTCCAGGCTGACGGAATCGTCCAAATTGCTGATCAGCAGCACGCATAAGGGTTTATCAGTTTGAGCCCGCATTTATTTTCCTTTTGAAGTCAGGATCAAATTGAATAACTTTGGCTTTTACCTGATTTTTACGCGTTTCTTTCAATTCCAGCGCTTCCTGATGCTCCAGGGTAAGCTGGGCCATTTGCTCCGCCGCCGTAATGGAACGCAACGCGTTTACCGCCACGGTCTGTTCCAGAGCGCGCGCCGGGCCTCCACTGCGCGACTTGGCAAGCTGCGTTTGCGGCACCTCATAAATTTCGCCGCAAACCGCGCAGCGCCGCGGGCGCATATCGGTGATCCGCACCATCTGTCCATTGCGGTTATAACAATTGGGGCAAAAAGGCCCCTGCTTGATATTGCCGGTTATCAGCCAGTAAAAACCGCCGTCAAAAACAAGGTTGCGCGCAAAATAAAAAATGTCTTCATATTCGCACACCTGGGCCTTCAAGGCCGAAATTTCCTCACTCAAGCCGAGGTAACGTTTTTGCAGTTCTTTAAGTTGCAGGCAGGCCTCGTCAAACTGACCTTTCATGAACAGGTCATGGACGACCTTAAAGCGGTAATATTCAAGCATGGCTCTCTCCGTGACTTACAACAACTTCCACAAGTATCTTTTCGGACAGAGTGGCATTATCTTTAGTCCGGATTCCACCGCGTTCTGCATGCAGTTTTAAGCGGTACAACGTACCGCCGCCATTTCATTGCCCGCTGAATTTGATCTTGCCTTTGCCCAGCAGGTCATGCAGGTGGATAATGCCCAGAGGGCGTTTTTCCTCATCCAGAACAGGCAGAGTCGTTATGGATTTATTTTCCATAATATCCAGGATTTCCGCCGCGCTTTGCCCAAGATGCGCGTACTGAAAATTCCGGGTCATAATCTCCGCCACCCGGACGTCGGGCCGGCAGCGTCCGGCGCACAGCGCCCTGCGCACATCGCCGTCAGTCATAACGCCGACGGTTTTTCCCCGTTCGTCCAGCAGCAGCAAAACGCCCAGGCCGCCGAGATTCAGCACGTTCAGAGAATGTTCCAGGCTCGCGTCCGAACTCGCGCACGGGATACCGCCGCCGCGCATCAAAGCGCTGACCGGCTCCCGCAAACGCTGTCCCAGGCTTCCTCCGGGATGCACCCGCTTAAAATCCTTTACGCTGAACTCCTTGTACGTTATCAGGCACACCGCCAGGGCGTCGCCCAGAGCCAGAGCCGCCGTTGTG
Organism: Deltaproteobacteria bacterium; assembly: GCA_031266055.1. Lineage (GTDB taxonomy): Bacteria > Desulfobacterota > Desulfovibrionia > Desulfovibrionales > Desulfovibrionaceae > WRHT01. The sequence goes on along the minus strand of JAISBT010000061.1, from coordinate 6,964 downwards.
CTGCTGGTGGGAGCGAGGTTAAGCGGGCAGGCCTCTCTGGGTACGGAACTGTTCAAAACTATATCGGCAAGATCGGCCATGGGGGACTTGACCTTGCCGGTCAAAGCGATAATGCTTACGCCCAGAGAGCGCAAAACCGGCAAAATGGCGTTGAGTTCATCGGAAGCGCCGGAATTGGAAATGGCTATGACCACATCGTCGGCGCAAATCAGGCCCAGGTCGCCATGCTGCCCTTCCACCGGGTGCATGAAAAAAGAAGGCGTGCCGGTGGAAGAAAAGGTAGCCGCAATCTTGCGCCCCACCAGCCCGGATTTGCCCAGGCCGGTGACCGCCACCCGCCCCCGGCACGCGGCCAGCAGTTCCACCGCCGCGTTGAAGGAGCGGTCAAGGTTGGCCCGGACAGCCTCCAGCCCTTCTATTTCTATGTTCAAAGCCTCTCTGGCCGTCTCCAGCCAATCCCGCCCGCCTGTGTTTCCGCTCATGTGGCTTTACTCTCCAGAACATAAATCATGGCGTCAAGCAACGCGGAGTATTCCACAGGTTTGGAAACATGGGCGTTCATGCCGCAGGCAAAAGCCTTATCCACGTCATCTTTAAAAGCATTGGCCGTCATGGCTATTATGGGTACGGCGGCCGCATCGCTCCTGTCCAGACGGCGGATGGCGGTACAGGCGGCGTAGCCGTCCATTACCGGCATCTGTATATCCATCAGCACAAGGTCGTAATGGCCGGGTTCGGATTTCCGGAATATTTCCAGGGCGTCCTGACCGTCTTCAGCTTCATCAATGGTCACTTTGGCGTCAAAAAGCATTTCCACGACGATCATGCGGTTAATATCCACGTCATCAACCAGCAGAATACGTTTGCCTTCAAGAAAACCGACGTCTCCGGCGCTTTTGACCGTTTCGGCAAGCTGATTTTCATCCTGTTCAAGCCGGAGGTCAAAATAAAAAGTACTTCCCCGGCCTTCTTCACTTTCCACCTTTATTTCGCCGCCCATCATTTTTATGATGCTCTGGCTGATGGACAGGCCCAGACCGGTTCCGCCGTATTTTCTGGTTATGCCCTGGTTGGCCTGTTCAAAAGGATTGAACAGACTCTTGAACTTGCTCTTGTCCAGGCCAATGCCTGTATCCGAAACCGCAAAATGCACGCGGACGGCATTCTCCGCTTTCTCCAGAAGCCTGAGCTCCAGGGTGACCACGCCGCTGAACCCGGTAAATTTGACCGCGTTGCCCAAAAGATTGATCAGCACCTGACGCAGACGCAGAGGATCCCCGTGAAAAGCGTAGCTGTCCAGTTGATCCTGATTAATGACAAACTGAATGTTTTTTTCAGTGCAGCGCGGCCGGATAATGGACGCCACTTCGGAAATCAGGCTGTCCAGGCGGAAGAATTCATCGTCGAGTTCTATCTTGCCCGCCTCAATTTTGGAGATGTCCAGAATATCGCTGATAATCCCCAGCAAATGTTTGGAGGATTGTTCTATCTGGGCCAGATGCTCCCCGACTTCGCCCTGGTCAAAATTCCGCTGGTGCAATTTACGCCGGGCAATGCCGGTCATACCCAGGATAGCGTTCATGGGCGTGCGTATTTCATGGCTCATGCGGGCCAGAAAAGCGCTTTTGGCCGCGCTGGCCTGGATGGCGTTCTCCACAGCCTTTTCCAGTTCCTTTTGCGTCTTTATCAGGCGCTCCTCCACCTCCACGCGGAAGGAAACATCGCGGCTCACGCTGAGGACGGAATTTACCCGGCCGGAACCGTCCACGAGCGGGGTATGCACTGATTCCAGAGTTTCAACATGGCCGTCGGCAAAACACATTCTGTCTTCCACCTTCATCTGGCTTCCGGACTCGGAGACATACCGCAACATATTCATATTGGACTCGCAGAGGGAAGCGTTCATAATCTCCCCGGCGTTGCGGCCGACTATACGCCCCGGCGCAAGACCCGCAATGGAAGCAAAGCGATCGTTCACAACCGTAAAATTGCCGTTGATATCCTGCAAAGATATGAGGTCGGGGGAGGTATTGAAAATATTATCCAGCAAAGCGTGCTGCTGCGCGGTGCGCTGCTGTTCTTTGGCCATTTCGGTAACATCGGAAATGGTAATGATATAGCCTATGTGTTCGCCGTCTTTGCTGGTGAAATAATCCGCCCGGCTCAAAAAATACCGGCCGGTCTCCTCGTGATGGAAGCTTTCCGGCTCAACCCCGGTCTGCAAGGCGGCAATGGGATCGTTGACGCCTCCAGCCCCGGAAATGCTGCATGACCAGTAAGGTTGGCCCAACACCTCGTCCAGAGTTTTGTGAATAAGTTTCAGCCTGTCCTCGTTCATGTAAATGATCCGGCTGTTCAGGTCGGTAATGGTCAGCCCCCCATGCACGGAAGCGACCAGGCTGTCGGCCATTTCGTCAAAGCTGTCGGCCAGGGTGCCGATTTCGTCTTTAATAACCGCGTTAAAACGAAAATGCCTTTCCCCGGAGCGAAAGCGGGATATGCCGTCAATAAGCGAGGTGATGCTGCGCGTGAAGGCCGAGGCCATCCAAATGGCCACGCAAATAACCAGCGCGGCCATGGCAAAGGTGGAAACCGCCAGGCTGGTCGCCGTGTCAAACAGGTTATTCCGGATCGCCGCTTGAGTGTCCGCGGTGTAGGCGGACATTTTGTCATCAGTTTCATCGAACAGGGCATCGATTTTCTGTTCCATAAGCTTGGCCGGCTGGTGAAAAACCTCCAATTCGGCGCCAATGGCCACAAAACCGAACCCGCGGAGGGAATTGCCGTAATGCCCGGTATAATAGGGAATAGTGGCCGCTGTATTCAGTTTCCAAAGTCCGCTCCACAGGATGTTGAAGGAGCCTGAACCTCCGCCCTTGGTAAGATCGAACCATCCCGTGCATTGAGGGGCATTGTTCAGATAACGGCAATCCAGGCCCACCAGCCCCTGCCGGGTGAGTTCACCCGCCAATTTTTTATCACGGTTCTGGTCAACAAAAACCGGCACATCGTCAATAAATTCGGCATAGCTCAAGCCGCTCGCCTTCCACTCCTCATAAATGCGGTCTTCCAGCCAGGGAACCTGGGGGTCGCCGGTCGCGGCGTCATACCCGGTAATGGAAAAATGTCTGGGGTGAACAATGCTGCGCCCTTTATAATCCCAAATAAACGCATAATTGCCCCCGTAGGCATCAGGAATTTCAGTATAGCGTTCGCCGGTAGGCAAAATATGCGCGGTAAACTCCATGATATGGTCATGATCCAAAGCCAGGGTGACATACCCGGTTTTTTTGCCGCCCTCCATCACCGGAGTGGCCCAGCGCACCAGGCCCCGGAAACGCCTGCCCAGCGGGTTTTCTTTGCCCGCATAGGCGGAATTTTGAGGATCAAAAGGAATGCCGGCTTTAGCGGCGTTGGCCGGATTATACATGCCGATGATTCTGGAACCGACGTATTCGCCGATCACGTCAGAAACATAGATTTCGCCGGGCTGAAGCTTCGCAAGGTGCTTGAAATAGTCTTCCGCCCTGACAAAGGTATTTTCGCGCCTGGACACGTCTTTAAGCTCTTTGGACATAAGATCCGAGGTGGTGACCTTGAGGCGTTCCCTCCCGTTCAAGTCCACAAAGGTCATCTCCAGAAACAGGGGGCGGTCTTCGTACTGAAAATTATCCGGCTTGCGGTAATGAAATTTGGCGGCGTTGGATTCAATGGAAGATTCAATCTGGCGATGCCACTGTGCGGAAGAATCAGGAACCCAGCGGCTTTGATCCTCCGCAAGCTTCCAGCTTCCCTGTCGTATAATCCGGCCGCGCCGGTTTTGCACGAAAGAGCGGTACAAGTTCTGATCCGGCTTGAGTTGCGCCGCAAGCAGCACATCGCCGTCACGCCGGTATAAAAAGTCCGCCACCAGCTTGGCCGTATCCGTGCTTATACGCTCAATATCATCCCTGGCCCGGTCATCCAGAGCCTCGCCCGCATCCATGGACGCCAGATCGCCGGTATCCTCCAGAGCGGTCAGGGCGGTACGGCTCAAATCCATCGCTCTGACCCGCACTTCCTCGCCCAGATTCCAGGCTTGCCTCCAGGCGACGAGGGCCAGAAGAACAAGCGGCAAAACTTTAATAAAAACAAAAATCGTTATAAGCTTCGCCCGCATCCCCAGCCCAAATCTGGCGAAAAGACGTTCAATACCGAGTCGAAAAGCGCCCGGCTGTTTCATATTATTCACTTTTTGCAGACTATCACCCTCGCAGGCCTGAGCAGACGGCCATGCAGCTTGTACCCCCTGGTCAGAACAGCGCTGACCGCGCCGTCATCCACCTTGGAGTCCTGGTTTATCCCGACTGCTTCGTGTATGGACGGGTCAAACTCCTCCCCTTCGCTGCCAATGGCCAGGAGCCCGTGATTTTTAAGGGCATCCAGCATGATTTTTCTGGTCATTTCCACGCCGGTAAAAAAATCCCGGCATGCCGTCCGCCCCCTGGCGTGTTCCAGGGCCAGATCCAAATTGTCCAGAGCCGGCAATATGTCGGAAAGCACGTTTGAGGCGGCGAATTTTACAGACTCTTCGTGTTCCTTTAACATTCTTTTCCGCGCATTGTCCATCTCCGCCAAAGAACGCAGGCGTAAATCCTCCGCTTCCCCGGCCGTTGGACAGTTGGGGCAGAGGTGCTCTTTCGCCAGGGCGGCCAGTTCTTCATAAGTAATGCCGTATCCGGCGTTTTCCGGCGCCGGTTTGGCGCCCTCTCCGGCATTTCGCTCCGGAGCGCTGTCCGAATCAGGCTCCGCACCATCAAACAGGGGCGGTTCAAAATTATGGGGAGCCCTGCCCGCTGCGGCGGAGGTAAATACTTCCCGCGGTTCGTCAAAATCCATCCGCGGCGGCGACAGTCTGTCCTGCGGCCGCTGTAAAATCTCTTCAGGATCAAACTTGGGATCCATTCCATAAGGGTTCTTTTTATTCATCATAATTTCCTTGCGAACTTTTCAAGTCAGGCGAACCTTGCAGCCCAGTTTGTGCAGTTCACTCTTGAGGCCGCGAATACTGTACTCACCGTAGTGCACCACCGAGGCTACAAGAGCGGCGCTCGCCCCTCCTTCGGTCAAAGCCTCGTACAAATGCCGGGGCAGGCCCGCGCCGCCCGAAGCAATTACCGGAACGCGCGTATTTTCAGCTATAAGGCGCGTAAGTTTAAGCTCATAACCGGCTTTGGTTCCATCGGCATCTATGGAGTTCACGCAAATTTCTCCAGCCCCGAGATCCACGGCTTTTACCGCCCAAGCCAAGGCATCCAACCCCGTAAACTCACGCCCGCCCCGAATAACAATTTCATAGCCCGAGGGGATTTCCCGGCTTGCCGGCACGGCTTTTACGTCCATGCCGAGCACAATGGCCTGCGAGCCGAAAGCAACGGCGCCTTCGCCGATCAATTCCGGGTCAAGCACAGCGGCGGAATTCACCGAGACTTTTTCCGCACCGGCGTTGAGTACCCGGCGCATGGCCGGCACGCTGGAAATACCCCCGCCCACGCTGAACGGTATGGCAATGCGGCCGGCCACCCTTTCCACCACGTCCAAAAAAATTCCACGCTCCTCAGCCGAGGCCGTTATATCATAAAAAACAATTTCGTCAGCCCCCTCTTCATAATAACGGGCCGCACTTTCCACCGGGTCTCCTATATCCGCGTTGCCGGAAAATTTTATGCCCTTGGTAAGGCGTCCGGCGCGGACATCCAGACACGGAATAATACGTTTACTCAACATGGGAAGTTCCCGCCGCAAGGCTTTTTTCACGCGCATACCGGCAAAAATTTTCCAGCAGCTTAAGCCCGGCCGCGCCGCTTTTTTCCAGGTGAAATTGCGTGGCCCACAGCCCGTCGCGTCCCAGAACCGAACAAAACTTTTGCCCGTAGAAGGTGGTGGCGAGCACATATTCCGGCGCCGGGCAGGTATAATAGCTGTGCACAAAGTAAAATTCCGTCCCCGGAGCAATGCCTTCAAACAAAATACAGGGCCTTTCCAGGGTTACGGCGTTCCAGCCCATATGGGGGATGGAAATCCGCCGTCCGTCTTCTTCTTTCAGATCCGCCGGGAAAAGCCTGGTGCTGCCCGGAAGCAGGCCCAAAGTTTCGGTGTTGTTTTCTTCGCTGTATTCAAGCAAAATCTGGCTGCCCAGGCACACGCCCAAAAGCGGACGCTTCCGCTCCACCCAGGCGCGCAACAGAATATCCAGGCCATGTTCGCGCAAATTCCGCATGGCCTGCCCGGCCGCTCCCACCCCTGGAAAAATAAGCCCGGAAGATTGCTCAATAACCCGGCGATCCGCCGTCACTACCCCTTCCACGCCGATAAACTTCAAGGCTCGGCTGACGCTGGTCTGATTGCCGGCTCCGTAATCTAAAACAGCTATCATTATTTTATCCGCATACTTGTCCGGAATTGGAAGAACAGTGTAATTAGTCGTCCCTTAAAAAGCAAATCAGATATTTTGACATTTCGCTCGCTTTTTCGCGGGTATTATCACACATTTTTTACATCATTTACCGCATTTTCTTGCAAAGCCCGCGGCTTCGGCCGCCGGCAGGCGCAATAAGATGCGGCTGCCCGTGAGTATAATCCCATCTTGTGCTGATATCAACACAGTCTTCAGAAGCGTTGTTTTCCGAAATTCTTCTATGTTGGCGGGTGAATTTTATCAACATTCGGTCTATTCGGCGCTATTCGCCATAAAGCGTTTGTGTTAAATGCTCTGCCAAGGTACTATTAAAAAATTCATTCCAAATGGAGTATGTTGACCGACAGGTGAAGGGATATGATCCGGCTAAAGTGCGCATTGTGATGGAATAGAGCGTTTTAACATTGAAAATGTATAAAGCGCTCTGCAAGGATTTGCCTGCAAATCCTTGCCGCGAGATTGTCGCGAGGCGAACTTGCTTCAGCCGTTGCTGCGCAGCAGCTTACG
>JAISBT010000055.1 GCA_031266055.1 Deltaproteobacteria bacterium | reverse complement strand
AAAGCGCTCTGCAAGGATTTGCCTGCAAATCCTTGCCGCGAGATTGTCGCGAGGCGAACTTGCTTCAGCCGTTGCGACGAAGGAAGCTACGGATGAAGACAGCAGCGATGCTTCGCCGTCAAGCGACAATCTCAAGCGTAAAATGCCATAGAGCAGTACAACTTTGAAAAGTTATACTGCTCTGCAAAGATACGGCGATCGTAACGTAAGTCAAGCGTTACGATCGCCGTATGCTCTAAGGCAATTTAACTTTGAGACGCTCCCTACGGCGCTTTACGGCGAAGCATCACTGCTGTCTTCATCCGTAAGCTGCCGCGCAGCAACGGCTGAAGCAAGTTTCGCCACAAGCTTATTTACGCTTGGCCAACTCGGCCAGCACTTTTTCGGGACGGGCCGGCAGATGGCGAATCCGCGCTCCGCAGGCGTTATAAATAGCGTTGGATATGGAGGCATGCGGCGAAGTCAACGGCAATTCGCCTATGCCTGAAGCGCCGAAAGGACCGTCGGGGCGCGGGTATTTTACATAGATAAGTTCCATGTCATCGGGGATCTGCTTGATAAAGGGGAACCCCGCGCCGTTCATGGTGGCGTGCTTGTGGATATCTTCAAAATCCTCCGTCAGGGCAAGCCCGATGCCTTGGGCCAGGCCGCCGTAAAGCTGGCCGTCCGTTGTAAGCTTGTTGGCGACGCTTCCGATATCGGCAACCAGGGTCATTTTTTCCACGCTTACATTGCCTGTGGCTATTTCCACCGCCACTTCCGCCATGAAGAGTCCGTACATATAGCAGCAGAAAGGAGAACCCTGGCCATTGGCGTCGCAAGGTTTCGCGGGGGCTGTCCAGGTGCCGTCGTAACGCAGCGGCTTGCCCGCGGCCTTCATCTCCGCCGGGGTCATATAACCGCCGCCGGGTTTTTTAGCCGCCTCCACCAAATTCTGGCAGGCCACGCGCAGGGCGTTGCCGCCGACAACCTGGGTGCGGGAACCGCCCGCCGGGCCAAAAGCTGGAACTCTGGCTGTATCATTGCCCAGTATGCGGATTTTTTCCGGAGCAATGCCCATGGGGAACAAGGCCTCGTGCGAAGTGCAGAGAATCCCGCTGGTAGCGCCCTGGCCGTGGGAACCCCAGGCGGCTCCCACCAGAACGCCGCCGTCTTCCTGATACTCGACCCAGCACAGGGCGGTATCCGGGCCGTCAAGGCCGCAGCCGTACGCGCCGAAAGACAGGCCGACTCCCCGCTTGACCTCCGCGGTGGAATTCTTTTTGGCTTTGGCCAAAGCGACTTCATATTTGGGTTTAAGGATTTCGCACATTTCCGGGAAGCCGAAAACTTCCGGCGTCTGGCCGGAAGGATTGGTGCTTCCGGGGCGGTAACAATTTTTGTAGCGCAGTTCCAACGGATCCATATGGAGTTTTACCGCCAACTCATCCATCAAAACTTCCGTCGCAAAGCAGCTCTGCGGCGCGCCATACGCGCGGAAGGCCGAACCCCAGGCATGATTGGTGCATACAGTGTGCCCTTTGCCTTTAATATTCGGGATGTTGTAGCCGGAACCTATAAACTGGGCGCCGCGCAAGGTCAGAAGATCGCCGAACTCCGAATAGGGGCCGTGATCGACATACCAGTCGGCTTCCATGCCAAGCAGCTTGCCTTCTTTGGTGGCGGCATACTTGAGGTTGATATAGAAGGGAGAGCGTTTGCCCGTATACTGCTGCTGTTGCTCCCAATTGTAGCGCAAATGCACCGGACGCCCGGTGGCTATGGCGGCCACGCCGCAAAGAGCTTCCATGGTCGGGCTGAACTTGTAGCCGAAAGTGCCGCCCGCGACATTTTGCACCAGTTCCAGATCCTTGTTCAATTCCCGCCCCAGGCCGGTCTGAATCATGATCCCGTGCAAATGGACGCCAATGGATTTGGAATGGATGATGCATTTGCCTTTTTCATCAATATAGGCAAAACCCACGTCAGGTTCAATGGGCATATGCGGCTGGCGGCCCACATAATAATCGCCTTCGGCGACCACATCGGCTTGTTCGAAGATTGGAGCGGTGTCGCTGCCTTTAATGTTGGGCTGCTCATAATACTCGTTGGGAGTGCCGGGGTGAATTTCAATAGCGTCGGGAGCTATGGCGTCCCATACATTCATGTACGCGGGCAGCACTTCCATATCCACCTTGACTTTTTCAGCCGCGGCGCGGGCGTGGCACTCCGTATCCGCGCAAACAATGGCCAGAGCGTCGCCATACTGGAAAACTTTTTTCTCGCACAGAATCGGCCGTTCCCAGCCGTCGCCCTTATTGGTGGGGAAAGCCAGACCGTTGATGCGGTTGGTGCCCTTGACGTCCTTGTATGTAAGCACGGAATGCACGCCGGGCATTTTTTCCGCTTCGGAAGTGTCAATGCTTTTGATCAGGGCGTGGGAAACCTTGGCCTGCGCCAAGGCCAGGTGCAAGGTATCCGGGGGCATTTTGCAGGCGAAATCGGCGCCGTAATCCGCTGTCCCGGTTACTTTGGCCAAAGCGGAGGGCCGGGGAATGGTCGAACCCCAGATATGTCCGTCGTCCGGCATCTTGAAGGTTATATCCTCAACGGTTTTTTCTCCGCGCATGACCGCCGCGCCATCCATAACCGCATCCACCAGAGGGATATAGCCGGTACAGCGGCAGGCGTTGCGGTTCTTCTGGAACCAGTCGCGCACTTCCTCACGGGTGGGTTTGGGATTGGAATCAAGAAGAACTTTGGCTGAAACAATAAAGCCGGGAGTGCAGAAACCGCACTGGGCTCCGCCGTGGAAAATCCAGGACTGCTGCAAAGGATGAAGTTTATCCGGAGTGCCGATGCCTTCCAGGGTCGTTACGCAGGCGTTTTCCGGCAGGCGTTTCATCTTGTATACGCAGGATTTGACCAGTTTGCCGTCAATAATAACATTACAGGCTCCGCATTGCCCTTCTCCGCATCCGATTTTACAGCTGGTCAGCAGGAGCTGCCCGCGCAGAACATCGGCCAGACTGTCATTGTCATCAACAATAAGCGATCTTTTGACCCCGTTGACATAAAAAATCTTCTGACAATAGCCCATACTTAGCTCCTCGAAAAATTTAAAGTTTAAGGAAAAAATCAACCAGGCGCGGCCTGGATCATTTTCCGAACGCACAGTTGGGGAAGCGGCACTCCGCACACCCGGAACAAAAACCCCCATGCCCCAGGCCGGCCAGATCGCTCTCCTCCACCGCCAGTCCCGCCAGAATGCGCGGCACGATAATATCAAAAATACTGGCGCCGTGGTGCATTACGCAACCCGGAAGACCGAGAACGGGAATTTTACCCGTGGAAGAATATATGTAGGCCAGCAGAAACATGGAACCGGGCAGAACCGGCGCTCCATAGGAAACAATTTCCGCTCCGGCCGCTCTGATGGAAGAGGGCGTGCGGTCATCCGGATCCACCGACATGCCGCCGGTAACCGCGACCATGCCTGCTCCCTCGGCGATAAAAGAAAGAATGGCGTTTTTGGTCAGTTCCACATCGTCAGAACTGAATTTTTCGCCCAGAACAGGGCAGCCCAAATGAGCGAATTTTTTACGCAGCACAGGGCCGAAAGCGTCTTTGACGCGGCCGTGGTAAATTTCGCTTCCGGTGATAACCATGCCGACTTTATACTCATTGTAGGGCAGCACGGAAAGCAGCGGCCCGGGCGAGGCGGCGCATAATTCCTCCGCCCGCAGGACAAGCTCTTCTTCCACCATCAGGGGAATAACCCGCACCCCGGCCAGAGCCTCACCCGCGGCCACCTCCCGGAAGCTGTGCAAGGTGGCGAAAGAAATGAGCCCCAGGCTGTTGATCTTTTCCAGCAAAGGAACGTTAACCTCCAAAAGCCCGAAGGCGGCGGCAGAAAAAGTTATGCGTCCCTCCCGCGGGGCCGAAAGCCGTAGATTTTTACCGCAGGCGGCCAGAGCCAGCCTTTCAGCCGCTTCTTCCTCATGCAGAAAACCCGGCTGCGGCCTGTACACATACAGGTGTTCCTTGCCGAGCCGCAGGAGGTTTTCAATATCCTCCGGCCCGCTGACCCGGTGCCCCTTCCTGAAGGCCGGGCCTTTACATTTTCCCGGAACGATCATGGTTATGTCATGGCATAAAATTGTCCCTTCAGCCTCTTGAACCGGTATTATTTCCATTGCCGGAATGCCCTGGCGTCTTTGCATGACTCAACCTTGTTTTATATTGCGACAAAACCATTCAATTTGGGACAAAATATCCGGCTTGCATCTCCGTGTCAATAGGCTGCAAGCCAAAAAACCGCTTTTTAATCGCGATTATCAAAAAAACCGTGACTTAATTGTACAGCCCGCGCATTGCTGTTAAAAAATGACGGAATAACCTGGGAAAAGGTCGATGGAATATCCAGCTTTACTGTGGTGTATATTGCTTACCCTGAAAATCGCGGGTCTGGCCACGCTGATTTCCTCCTGCATCGGCCTGGCTCTGGCCTGGTTCATAACCCGCGGCAAACTGCCCGGAAAACGCTGGGTGGACGCGCTGTGTTCCCTGCCTCTCGTTCTGCCGCCGACCGTGGTGGGCTATTGTCTGATCCTTCTTGTGGGCAGACGCGGAGTTTTGGGCGCCTGGCTGGCCGAAGCGGGCATTACCCTGATCTTTTCCTGGCAAGGCGCGGTGGTTGCGGCCACTGTGGTTATTTTCCCGCTGACCTACCGGGCCTCCAAGGCCGCGCTGGAATCTGTCGATCACTCCCTGGAAAACGCCGCCCGCACTCTTGGAGCCGGTGAATTCAAAGTGTTCTGCCGCGTATCCCTGCCCCTGGCCTGGCGGAGCATTACCGCGGGGGTCAGCCTGGCCTTTGCCAGAGGCATGGGAGAATTCGGCGCCACTCTCATGATTGCCGGAAACCTTCCGGGAAAAACCCAGACCCTGGCCCTGTCCATTTATGACGCCTTCCAGGCCAGCAATGACTCCAGAGCGCTGATGCTTGTACTCATCACCTCCATCCTTTGCGCGTCTTTGCTGGTATTGGCCGAAAGCCTGACCAGCCGGCGTTTTTCCTCCCGAGGAACCCCACATGCTTGAAGTGCGTTGCAAACACGGCTTCCCCGAAGCTCTGGGCGGCTTTACGCTGAAAGTGGACATCCTGTCCGGAGCAAAACGTCTGGCGCTGTTCGGGCCTTCCGGATCCGGAAAAACCCTGACCCTGCAAGCCATTGCCGGGCTGTTCACGCCGCGTGAGGGATACATGGAAGTTAACGGACGGGTTCTTTTCGATTCCGGAAAAAAATTCTTCATCCCGGCCAGGAAACGCAAGCTCGGCTATCTTTTTCAGGATTACGCCATTTTTCCGCATCTTACGGTACGGCAGAATATAGCCTTTGCCTTTACCGGTTCCCTGGGCCGCAGCAACCGGAAGGACAACCTCCGGGTGGAAAAAATGCTGGAAATTTTTGAATTGCGCAATTTGGCGGGACATTACCCGGCCCGTATTTCAGGAGGGCAAAAACAACGCGTGGCCTTGGCGCGCGCTCTGATTACCGAACCGGACATGCTGCTTCTGGACGAACCGTTTTCCGCCCTGGATCCTCTGCTGCGCACGCGCATACGCGGACACTGCGCCAAAATGCTGGCGCAAATCGACATCCCCAGCATCATCATCACCCACGACCCCGAAGATGTGATCGAGTTTGCCGATATGGTCAGCTTCTATGAAAACGGAACCAACAGCGCCTGCTTCAACATAGGCGAACTTGCCCGCATTACGTCGCCTGAACACGCCACCATGCGCCAAACCTTGATCCAGGCGGCCCATGTGCGCGATTTCCTGCGGCAGTTGGATAAAACCGCCTGATTCCAATTCCGCCAGAGCATTTCAACATTTTCAAGGAGAGTCTTCACTCAGGGAGCTTTCCGGCAGCGCAGCGAGACGATTCACCTGTAACTCAGCATGAGCCCTTGGAAAACCTTCACCCAGCCATCCAGGTATACGAAAAGCAGGAGTTTGAACGGTAGAGAAATGGTCATGGGCGAAACCATCATCATGCCCATGGCCAGGAGTATGTTGGAAACCACCAGATCTATGCAGATAAAAGGCAGATAAAGAAGAAAACCCAGTTCAAAGGCCCGGCTGATTTCGGAAATGGTGAAGGAAAGCGTAAGCATTATCCAGTTGTCGACCGTGGCCGACCCGTGAAAACGCTCCGGCCAGATGCTCCGGGCCGTCTGTTCCAGAACGTTGCTCACCTCCTGGTTGGCGTTGCGCAGCATAAACTCCTTCAGCGGGTTACTGGCGACGGACGCTATCTCCACCATCTCCGTACCGGTGAGCCTCTCGGAAATATTCTGCCTTTGCAGGATGTCCCAGGTATCCACGGCCACAGGAAACATGATGAAGAAAGTGACGATGATGGCCAAGCCGTTCAGGGCCATGGGCGGCGGAATTTGCTGCACGCCTATGGCGTTGCGCACCAGCGCCAGGACAACGGCCACTTTGAGGAAGCTGGTGCAGAGCATGAGCAGGAAGGGCAAAAGGCCGACGACCACGCCCAGAAGCAGCAGGAAAAGCGGATTCATGCCCTCGAGCATGCCGCGTTCCCGCCCCCGTCCCGAGCGCCCAAGTCCAGGGAGGAGATAAGCACCCCCAAACTGTCCCCCACTTCCACCAGCCTGCCCTTGCCCACGGCTTTGCCGCCCGCCTTGATGGTAACCGGCGCGTCCAAAGAGGCCGCGGTGTCCAGAATCTGCCCCGGCCCGAGAGCGGCCAGTTCTCCTATGGTAATGCGGCGCTCGTCCAGCTCCAGGGTGAGGATGATTTCCAGGGCGTCTATAGCCTCCGGGGAAAGTCCCGGCGCTTTGGATCCGGCAGCGGATGTCCCGACATTTTCAGGTCTGGCGCTCATGGCGGCCTCCTCCGGGTTTTTGTTCAGTATGCCTTCAATAGTGATTTTCCCGTCAGCCAGAGAGGCCGTCCACAAAGCCAGGCCGGCGGCCTCCAGAGTCAGCGCAGGTTTGGCCGGACAGGAAAAACGCAGGACATCGCCCGGTTCCGCCGCGCGCAGGATATTTACGGGAAAGGATTCCCGCCCGGCACACAGAGAGAGGGAAAGCGGCAGGGAGGAACAGTCCGGAGCGGGACGGCGGGGAAAGGCTTTGACCAGATCCGCCAGGACGGACAGGGCGGCGGCGCTCACCGGTATGCGCGCCCGCCCCGCGCCGGCCGGGTTGCCGCTGCTGTCGGCCAGGATAAAGGGCAGCATGAAATGTCCCCGGTCGGAATTTTCCGGAGCGGCGTCTTTTGGCCGTGCCTCGGCCCGGGGCGGCCAGCCCAGGCGAAAGCTGTGTCCCAGAGCCCGAGAGGCCCGATCCAGATGCGGCTCCAGCGCCAAGGCCAGCAGGGCCGGTTTCAGTTCCGCCGGAATATCCTCCGCGTTCAGCCCGTCCGGAGGCGCAAGCAAAGTTTCGGCCGCCCGGCCCCAGGCGCTGATCCTCCACTCTTCTCCATCCGCTTCCAGAATAAAATTCGTTTGCCCTTCTTCAAATGCCGATTCGGAAACCCTGTTATCGAAAAATTCCAAGCCGGCCGGTTCCGGACGCAAGATAAAAACCGGCCCCGTCTCCCCGCACGATAACGCTACGGATATATCCCGTCCGGCAAGGCGGCCGCTCAGTTTTGCCAAACTTTTGGGCCATGAGGCGATCAGCGCGTTGTCCATCAGCGTTCACTTTCGGAAAAATAGTCCAAGCCCCGCGAACGGCGGCCGGAATGTCCGCTGTCCCCGCTCTCCTGCTCCCGCTTGTCCAGCACTTCCACGGAAACATCCCGATCCGGATCCAGAAGCTTGCCGTGCAAGTCTTCCCTGGCCAGACGCAGAGCATCAAGCGAAGCGGAGTTGCCGCTGACAAGCTGCACCACCAGACGCTCTCCCTCCTGGCGCAGGATGATTTCCGTATCCGGCAGAACGGAATCCTTGAGGGTGACGCGCACCTCCCCGCCCGCGGCCCGATTGTCCGTATTCACCAGAATGCGTTCCGCCAGCTCCGCTGCCAGGGCCGCGGCGTCCGGCGGAGCGTTTGGGGCAATGAAAGGCGCCGCCTGGGTTTCCAGGGGGGCATAGGATACTCCCAGACTGTGCAGCAGGGCATCGCCGGAAAAAGGCGGCGGCAAGGCAGGATCGGTTTTTCCCTCTCTGGCGCCAATTTTCCGGCCGGCCTCCGCCGCTTCATCTCCATCGGTCTCGCTTCCAAACCTGCTCGCAAGTTCACCTTCGAGTTTACCGGGGATCCCGCTTTTTTCCGCATCCTGCCGCATGGCTGCGCGGAACTCGTTCCCGTTTCCTTCGGCCTCAGTCACCGAAAGCCCGGAACTTGGCCGGGGAGCGGGCGCTTCGGACGCAAGGCTTTTTCCCGCCCCGTCCGCGGCCTGACCGCCCGCCAGCTCCGCTGCCAGGGCCGAAGCGTCCGGCAAAGCGCCCAAGGTGGAAGAAGGCGCTGCCGCTTGAGTTTCCAGGGGAACATAGGAGCCCCCCAGACCCAGCAGCAGAGCATCGCCGGAACAAGGGGACGACAGAGCGGGATTGCCTTTTTCGCCCCCGGAGCCCATTTTCCGGCCGGCCCCCGCCGGTTCCTCTCCCACGGCCGCGCTTCCAAACCTGCTTTCGGGTCCGCCTTCGAGTTTACCGGGGATCCCGCTTTTGTCCGCATCCTGCCGCATGGCTTCGCGGAACTCGTTCCCTTTTGCTTCGGCCTCAGCCTCTGAGAGCACGGGACTCTGCCGGGGGGCGGACGCTTCGGCCGCAGGGCTTATGTTTGTCTTGTCAATCATCGCTGTTCTCCACTAGAGCATTTTACGCTTGAGATTGTCGCTTAACGGCGAAGCAAGTTCGCCTTGCGGCAATCTCGCGGCAAGGATTTGCAGGCAAATCCTTGCAGAGCGGTTTATACATTTTCAATGTTA
>JAISBT010000052.1 GCA_031266055.1 Deltaproteobacteria bacterium | reverse complement strand
GTTTTAACATTGAAAATGTATAAAGCGCTCTGCAAGGATTTGCCTGCAAATCCTTGCCGCGAGATTGTCGCGAGGCGAACTTGCTTCGCCGTTAAGCGACAATCTCAAGCGTAAAATGCCATAAAAGTGTAGATCAGACAGCGTACCGGAGCATTTTACGCCTGCGGTGCCTGCTTACCGGCAAGCATCGCAAGCGTAAATATTCCGGGGAGGTACTTCATGGATAATTATATAAAACATAAAGCCGAAGAGCTTGAGAAAAGCTTGGTTGAATGCAGGAGGGATCTGCATAAACACCCGGAAACCGGGTGGCTTGAGTTTCGCACGGCTGCGCTGGCCATAAAAAAACTGGCCTCCCTGGGCTATGTCATCAAGATGGGGGCGGAGACGAACAAGGCGGATGAAATGCGGGGCGTGCCGGATAAGGACACCCTTGCGGCCTGCCGGCTGCGGGCGGTTGCCCAGGGCGGCGACGCCGGGCTGATCTCCGGGATGGACGGCGGGCTTACCGGGTTTACCGCGGAGATGGATTTCGGGGGTGACGGCCCGCGGGTGGGATACCGTGTGGATATGGACGCGAACGATATCGCGGAGGCCGCGGATGAAGCGCACAGGCCGTTCAGGGAAGGATTTTCTTCGGTAAACGCCGGGGCCATGCATGCCTGCGGGCATGATGCGCATGTGGCCGTAGGACTGGGGGTTGCCGAGGTGGTGGCGTCGTTGAAAGACAAACTTAAGGGTTCCCTGCGGCTGATATTTCAACCCGCGGAGGAAGGCGTACGTGGAGCCAGGGCAATGGTCGGCGCCGGCGTTACCCGGGGAGTGGATTTTTTAATCGGCGCGCATGTGAGTTTTCAGGCCGACCACTCCGGGGCTTTGATTTGCGGGGCAACGGGGTTTTTGGCCTCCACCAAATGGGATGTCTCCTTTACCGGGAAGAGCGCCCATGCCGGGGCCGCGCCGCAAGAGGGCAAAAATGCGCTGCTGGCCGCCTGTTGCGCCGCATTGAATCTGCATGCCATCTCGCGCCACGCGGAGGGCGCGACAAGAATAAACGTGGGGAAGCTGGTCGCGGGCGAAGGAAGAAACATTGTTCCGGCAAAAGCGCTTCTGATCATGGAAACCCGAGGGGGCTCCACTGCCCTGGACGAATACATGCTTGGAGAAGCCGGCACGATCATTGACGCGGCCGCCCGGATGTATGGATGCGCATATGAAATCAAGGTAGCCGGCGGATCAATCAGCGGAGAATCCGATTCCGGGCTGGCGGATCTGATTTTTGAAACCGCGCGGGCGGTGCCTTTTTATAAAGATATAGTGAAAATGCAAGAGTTCGGCGGTGGAGAGGATTTTTCGTATATGCTGCAAGACGTGCAGGAGCAGGGGGGCCAGGGGGTGTATATTCAGGTGGGAGCGGACAGAACCGCCGGGCACCACAATGAAAGATTCGACCTGGATGAAGCGGCGCTGTGCCCCGCGGTGGAATTGCTCTCCGGGAGCATATGCAGGCTGCTTGTAAAGTAAATAGTCGGCCCTTAGAAAGTATATAACATATTTATATCATTAAATATAAAAATGCTAAGCCCCTATGTTTTTTTGACCGGAAATATACCAAAGGGCCGGCTGGCCCGGTCGATGCAATCGACCGGCGCGGCGAAAAGCGAGCCGCAATTTATTTGCGGCGTCCGCGCAGCGGCGCTGGAGCCGGCGTGCCTTTATGAAAAAGTTGTTTCTCGACTTTTTCAGTATCGACTAACTACTGACAAAACAAGGACAAATAAATGAGCGGGATCAGCCGGGACGATATTGAACTGTTGAGCGGGTGGTTTGGCGCTTTGGACGGCATAGGGGCGAATGACGACGGCAGCGTTACCCGGCTCGGCTACAGCGACGAGGAAGACGCGCTGATCCGGACTGTCGCGGATCTGGCCGCCGAGCGCGGCTTTCCGCATTATGCCGATGAAGCCGGGAATGTATTCATCCATAACGGAACAGGCGAAGGGGAATATACGCTCATTGGTTCCCACCTGGATTCGGTTGTGCAGGGAGGAAGGTTTGACGGCGTTGCCGGCGTGTTGGGCGGGTTGTTTGTTCTGAGCGGGATCGGGGAAAGCTTGCCGCTGAAAGTGGGCATATTCCGGATGGAAGAATCCAGTTCCTTCGGGCTGGCCACAGTGGGCAGCTCCCTGGCGACCGGCCGGTTGAGCGGGGAAAAATTACATAATATAAAAAACAGCGCCGGCAAAACCCTGCACGAGCGGATCACCGAACGCGGACACAGCGCGTCGCCCCGGAAAATCAGCGCGGTAAAGGAATATCTGGAACTCCATATAGAACAGGGGAGGGTGCTGGAGGCGAAGGGGCTTTCTCTGGGCATTGTAAACAGCATTGCGGCGCCTGTGCGCCTGCGGGTGACTTTTACCGGGCGGCAGGATCATTCCGGAGCAACGCCGATGAATTTGCGCAGCGACGCCCTGGTGGGCGCGGCCATGCTCATAACGGACGTAGAGCGCTTCGCTCTTGCGGAATTGCAAAATGCGAGCGTGGCGACAGTAGGGGTAATACAGAACGCTCCCAATGTTTTCAACGTGATTCCCGGCGAGACCGCCCTGGGCATTGACGTGCGCGGAATAGACCTGGAGAGCCGGGAACGCGTGGTGCTGCGGATAAGCCGGCGGGCCGAGGATATTGCGCGGGAGCGGGAGCTTGATTGTTCTGTAAATATCGTGTCCAAATCCGATCCGGTCAGGATGGATGCCGGCCTGCAGAAAAAGCTTTCCGCCTGTGCCGCCAAACTTGGCGTGCGGTACATGATCATGCCGAGCGGAGCCGGACACGACGCCATGAATTTTGTTGATATCTGTCCCGCGGGTATGCTGTTTATCCCCTGCCGGGATGGAATCAGCCATAATAAGCGTGAATTTGCGAAAATTGAAGATATTATCACCGCTTGCAAGGTGTTATTGGAATACTTGAGAAGTTGAATTTTTCCCGATCTGAAATCTTGAGCTATGCCGTCACCGGCATGCATTGCGCGGCCTGTTCCAGCAGGATTGAGCGGGTGTGCGCAAAACTTCCGGGTGTGGAGAAGGCTGAAGTCAGCCTGGCCGCTGAAACCGCCCGGATTACTCTTACCCCCGCAGTTCTTGAAGCTGCGCCCGGCAGCGCTTCCGACGCCCAGGCCCGCGCCGCCCGGCTTGCCCGGAAAAGCGCGGAAATAATCGCCGCTATCCGCAAGCTGGGTTTCGGAGCCAGGGAGCTTACCGCCTTTGGCGCAGGCGCGGAAACTGCCGAAAACCCGGCGCTGAAACGCTTTGCGGAGCAGCGCGCGGCCCAGGCCGCCGAACTGGCCGCGCGCCTGCGGGAACTGCGTTTTGCGCTGTTGTTCGCGGCTGTCCTACTATATGTATCTATGGGTGAAATGCTTGGCCTGCCTTTGCCCGGATTCCTTTCCCCGCACCATGCCCCTCTGAATTTCGCCCTGGCCCAGCTATTGTGTTGCCTGCCCCTGCTGTATGCCGGGCGCGGGTTTTATTTTTCCGGCATTCCCGCTTTTTTCCGGCGCATTCCCAATATGGACAGCCTGGTGGCCATGGGCACTCTGGCGGCTTTTCTGTACAGCTTGTGGAACACCATAGCCATAGGCCGGCAATTCTTTTTGCCGGGGCAATCCGAGGCGGTTATGGCGCTGGTTATGGATTTATATTATGAATCCGCCGGCGTGCTTATCGCCTTGATTTCTTTGGGCAAATACCTGGAATTGCTTTCCCGCTCCCGTACTTCCCGGGCTCTTGAAGGTCTGCTGGAGTTGTCTCCTGAACAGGCCACCCTGTTGCCGGACGGTGTGCCGGGAGGAGCCGGCCGGATTATTCCGGCGGCAAGCGTTCAGGTCGGCGATGTTCTGCTGGTGCGTCCGGGCGAGAGGGTGCCGGTGGACGGGGTGATCCTGGAAGGAGCGAGCAGCCTGGATGAATCCATGCTCACCGGGGAAAGCCTGCCTGTGGATAAATGCCGGGGCGATGAAGCGGCGGCGGGCACTTTTAACCTGCAGGGCGTTTTCACCATGCGGGCGCGGAAGGTGGGACAGGACACGGTACTCGCGCGTATTGCCGCGCTTGTGCAGGAGGCGGGGTTTTCCAAGGCGCCCATTGCCGCGCTGGCTGACCGCATAAGCCTGTATTTTGTGCCTGCCGTGATGCTGATAGCCATATGTTCCGGGCTCTCCTGGCTGGCCGCCGGGGCGCCGCCGGGGGCGGCCTTACGCATTTTTGTGGCCGTGCTGGTTATTGCCTGCCCCTGCGCCATGGGCCTGGCCACGCCAATTTCGATAATGGTCGGCGCCGGGCGCGGGGCCGAGCTTGGAGTGCTGGTCAAAAATGGAACGGCTCTGGAAAATGCGTCCAAACTCAAAATTCTGGTTCTGGACAAAACCGGCACTTTAACTCTGGGCAAACCGCGCTTGACGGATCTGGAGATTCTTGAGCGCGGCGCGGAAAATATGGCCTGGCCCGACTATGCTTTGGTTCCTGGTCTGGAGCGCCTGGATAAAAAATCTTTTGCCCTGCAGGCGGCCGGGGCATTGGAAATTTTTTCAGAGCACCCTTTGGCCAAAGCTGTGCTGCAGGCGGCGGAAGAAGACCGGGCGAAGCGGGGGCTGCATGGCCAGCCTTTGGCGGTGACGGATTTTCTGGCTCTGCCGGGAAAAGGCGTGCGGGGGAGCTTTGCGGGCTGTCTGGGTGACTTTATGCTGGGCAGCCCGGCTTTGGCCAGGGAGGCGCTGGCCCAAAGACCGGAAATTTCGGGAACCGTCAATGGGGACGCATATGCGCGGGAGCTGGACTTATGCCTGGATGCCTTGACCGGCCAGGGTAAAACCCCGCTGATCCTGCTGCGTAAAGCCGGAAGCGCGGCAGGAAGCGGCTGCGCCGGTTTTCTTCCGCTGGCTGTGCTGGCGGTGGCGGACAGCCTGAGGCCGGAGAGCCGGGCGGTGGTGAACGAGTTGAAAAATATGGGCCTGCGCGTGCTTATGCTGACCGGGGACAACAAGAAAACGGCCTCGGCCGTGGCTTTGTCCCTGGGCCTTGACGAAACGCTGGCCGAAGTGCTCCCGGAAGACAAGGCGGACAAAATACGGGAATTACAGGCGCAAGGGTTTAAAGTCGGCATGGTGGGCGACGGCGTTAACGATGCCCCGGCCCTGGCTTTCGCCGACGTTGGTTTCGCGGTGAGCAGCGGCATAGATATAGCGGTGGAGGCTGGAGATATTGTGCTTATGCGCGGCGGACTTGGAGACCTGGTTACCGCCATCGGCCTGGGCCGCGCCACTGTGCGCAACATACGGCAAAATCTTTTTTGGGCTTTTGCGTATAATATTGTGGGCATACCCGTGGCTGCCGGAGTTTTGCTGCTGTTTGGCGGGCCGGCGCTGTCGCCCATGCTGGCCGGGGCGGCCATGGCTCTGAGTTCTGTTTCCGTGGTGACCAACGCCCTGCGCTTGCGCTTTTTCGGTAAACGGCCGGCGCGAGAGGTTTGATACTAATCAAATCCGCTGTTTTTGCGCCAATCCACCATGGCGATTATTTTTCGGCCGAGTTCGGGCAGTCCTTCTCCGGTTAAGGCGGAAACATAGCTTTTCCGGCGTTGCAGCGGACTTTCATCAGCTTCCTTTTCCGGTTCCGGGAGCCGTCCGGGCGCGAGGCGGTCTATTTTGTTATACACCAGGAGCTGAGGGAGCTTGTGCAGATTCAATCCCTCAAGAATATGATCCACGGCTCTGATCTGCTGTTCCCGCTCCGGAGCGGCGGCATCCACCACATGCAGAAGCAGGTCGGCTTCCTCCAGTTCTTCCAGCGTCGCCCGGAAGGCTTCGATAAGCTCCTTGGGGAGGCTGCGTATAAACCCCACGGTGTCGGTAAGGATAAGTTCCCGTTCTTCGGGAAAGCGCAGACGCCTGGAAGCCGGATCCAGCGTGGCGAACAGCTTGTCTTCGGTAAGTACGTCGGAACCGGACAGAGCGTTGAGCAGGGTGGATTTTCCCGCGTTGGTGTATCCCACCAGAGAAACAACCGGGAGTCCGGCTTTGGATCTGCGGCTGCGAATATTGCCGCGGTGGCCGCGTAAAGCTTTAAGTTCCGCCTTGACGCGGGTTATGCGTTCCCTGATCCGCCGCCGGTCTGTTTCCAGTTTGGTTTCTCCCGGGCCTTTACCGCCTATGCCGCCGGCCAGACGATCCAGCGCCTTGCTGCGCCCCATGCCCACAAGGCGCGGCAGCCGGTACTGCAACTGCGCAAGCTCCACCTGCAGTTTGCCTGCGCTGCTGCTGGCCCGTTGCGCGAAAATATCCAGAATCAACTGGGTTCGGTCAAGCACTTTACGTTCGGTGGCTTCGGCCAGATTACCCAGTTGCGCGGCAGTCAGCTCCAAATCAAAAATAATCATATCCGCCTGGCCTTGCAGGGCCATGACCTCAAGCTCCGCCAGCTTGCCCCGGCCGAGCGCATGGTTGTAATCCATACGCTGCACCCGTCTGGTCATGGCGCCGGATACGCTCAAGCCCGCCGCGCGGGCAAGCTCGGCCAGTTCCGCAAGGCCGGATTCCTGCGCGGCTTTGGGTTGAGTGGAAACACTCACCAAAATGCAGCGTTCTTCCGTGTTCACCTCTTCCGCGCCATTGAGGTTGCGGGACATTTCCGCTTCCAGAGCTTCAGTCTGCGCGGAAACATCCAGATTTACCCGGTTCCAGGCGCAAACCTCGTGCAGCATATAGGGTTTTTCCGAATCCGGGGCGGAGGGCAGCAGATGGGCCTGCTGGAATAAATGCGGTTCGCCGTATGCGTTTACGGTTAAAACGGCGATGCTGTCCAGCCGCAAAAAGAGCAGATCCATTAAATCTTCGCGGGAGAGCAGGGCGTTGTTTTTTGGATCATGCCCGGCATTGCCGGCGGCCGGTTCAAGATGCGTGTGCAGCAGCCGCAGGGCGCGCAGCCTGCCGGTGCCTTCGCGCGCTCTGGGCAGTTCCGGGATTAAAATGCTGCCGGTTTCGCCCAGAATAACCATAAAAACGCGGCCCTGGCGGTCGATTAAAAGCCCGATCTGCCTGCCCAGGGACAGGGACAAAGCCGCAAGTTCGCGGGCCTGTTCCGCGCTGAAGCCGGCGGCGGACGGGTAGCGGCGCTGGCCCAGGCGTTCCAGGGCTTTAAGCTGGCTGGGTTTGAGACCCAGGGTTTTTCCGTGCAGTCTGGCGATATTTTTCTCCTGATAGCGTAATATAATTTGTGGACTGAGTTACCCCGGTTCCGCGTGTATGGAAACGGAGTGCAGTTCCGGGCAGTCGCGCAGCAGGCTTTTTTCTATGGCGCTGATGGTATGGTGGCAATCCCGCAAATTTTCGCTTCCTCGCATAGTGCAGTGAAAGCTGAGTTTTAACTGGCCTCCGGCTTTGAGCAGGCGGATTTTGTGAAACTCTCCCGTGCCTCCATGATCCTTCAGGCATTGCGTAACCGCCTGGGTAAGTTCGGGTATTTCAGTCTGTGCGCCGGCGGGGAGGAGCCTGGCGCAGCTTTCGGTTATCCGGCGCGGTTCAAGGTGTACAAGCACCTCGTATTGGGGCGTGCGCACGGCGCGTTCAAAGTCCTGGGCCTTGGCATGAGCCGCAAAGAGCGAAAGGTCTTCGTCAGCTTCCGCGTGCAGGGTGACAAAAGTGGCTTGCCCGGTGGAAGTCATTTCAATGTTATGTAAATCCAGGCCGTGCATTTTGGCCTGGTTGCGCATTTTGCTCAAAAAATCCTGCGGCTGCGTTTCCGGCTCAAAGTGGATGGTTATGTCCGCGCCGGGCAGAAGGCTTTGAATGGCTTTTTCCGCCTCCAGCGTGACATCATGCGCTTCAGTGAGATTCAGGTGTCCGGGCAGGATAATTTCCAAATCAACAAAATTGTCCTTTCCGCTTTCCCGCAGGCGCAAACGTGAAATGCGCAGCACATCCGGAATGGCCTCCACCAGGGCTTCCATTCTTTTCAGATCCCCGGCGCTTCCGGCATCCATGAGGGCGTTTACGGTTTTGAAGCCCAGGCGCAGGCTCACGGTGGCTACAATCAGGGCGACAACAAGAGCGGCCAGGGAATCGGCGCGGCCGAGCATGGCGGCCGGAAGCGTCCCCGCGGCGAAAAAACCGGCCAGCCATACGCCCGCAAGGCCAAGGAGCACTACCAGAGAGGAGAGCATATCAATGGAAAAATGCAGGGCATCGGCTTCCAGCGCGTGGCTTTTGTGTTTTTTGGCCACCTTGTCCAGCAGGCGCGAACGGGAAAAATCAATTCCAATGGATATCAACAGGACGATAAAGGCCCAGGCGCTCAACCGCACGGGATTCTGCCCGTGAATCAGGTGGCGGACGGCCTCGGTGACAATCCAGACGCAAGTCAGGAGCAGCAGCAGGGTTTCGACCAGGGCGGCCAGGCTTTCTATTTTTCCGTGTCCGTAAGTGTGGGTGGCGTCAGGCGGCAGGGCGGCCAGGCGTATAGCCAGAAAGGTAACGGCTGAAGCCACCAGATCCAGCGCGCTGTGCGCGGCTTCCGCCAGAACGCCCAGGCTTCCCGTACTGAGGCCCACCGCAAGTTTAAGGCCGGTGAGTAAAAAGGCGGCAAAAAGCGAGGCCAGGGCTACCCGTTTTTTTTCGCTGTTTTGTTCTGAAATTTCGTTTTTATTCATAAGGGAAGCACAAAGATTATCCTGAAACTTCGGCCCAAAATCCCGGCCACAGCCTGAGCAGGTTTTGCAAAGCCCGGTAACGGTGGCTGCGTGAATTTTTTACCTTTGGGGCAATTTGGCCGGCGGTGAGCTGAAGTTCCGGATCCCAAAAAACCGGGTCATAGCCGAAGCCGTATTTCCCGGCGGGCGCGAGGGCGATCATCCCCGGCCAGGCGCCAAAGGCGGTGATTAAGCCGCCTGGGGGAGCAACCGCCGCGATGGCGCAGCAAAAACGCGCCTGCCGCCGGCCTTCCGGTATATTTTTCATGCGCTCCAGCAAACAGGCTATATTGGCGGCGTCTTTGTCCGTCGCTTTCCGTTCCGGCGGATTTTGCGCCGCTCCGCCACAGCCGGGGTGTTTAAGGTAAAATCTGGCGGAATAAACCCCCGGCTCTCCATTCAAAGCCTCAACTTCCAGGCCGGAATCATCGGCCAGAGTGACCATGCCCGTGGCAGCGCAGGCATGGCGGGCTTTCAGCAGGGCATTTTCCGCAAAGCTGCTCCCGGTTTCCTCAATTTCCTTTAATTCCGGGAATTCATCCAGGCCAAGCACCCGCAGGCTGAAGCCGGAGAGTATGGTTTCCAGTTCAGCGGCCTTGTTTTTATTGCGGGTGGCCAGAAGAATGTGTCGGCGCATAAGCGGTCGTCCCTGTTACGAATCGGAGGATATTTTGACCGTGATGCTGGTACCGGTTATGGGGTGCTTGGTTATGCTCACCGTGGGGTTTTCCGCGGCCAGAGCGGGCTGTAACCGTATGGTCAGGGTGGTTCCCTGGCCGGGGGCGCTTTGCAGGCACAACTGCCCGCCCATTTCTTCAATATATTTTTTGGTCATGGCCAGGCCCAGTCCGGCGCCTTTGCCCTTGGTGCTGTAAAAGGGGCTGAATATTTTGTCCTGCTGCTCCCTGGCTATGCCGATTCCGGTATCGCGGATGTTTATTTCAATCATGCGGCGTTTGTGCGCGGCGCTTATATCAATGCTGCCGCCCTGGGGCATGGCTTCCTGGGCGTTTTTGATGATGTTGATGATGCCCTGTTTGAGCTGCTCCGCGTTGCCCAGCGCGTGCGGCAGGCCCGGGGCGATGTTTTCCGTGGTTCTGATATGGCGTTCGGCATCGCCGAGGGCCATCAGTTCTATGGTTTGGCGCAAAATGGCGGCTACATCCATATCGGAGATGTCCTGGTAACTGGGGCGGGCAAAGTTGATAATACTTTTAAGTATGCCGTCCAGACGCTGTGATTCTTCCAGAATGATCTTGGCTTTTTCGCGCGCGGCGTTATCCAGGGAAGGCGTGCGGAGCAGCGCATTGGCGAACCCGCCTATGGCAAAGAGGGGATTGCGTATTTCGTGGGCAATATAAGTGGAAAGCTCGCCGATGGCCGCCATGTTTTGCGATTGCTGGAGTTTTTGTTCCATGCGCATAACCGAAGTAATATTGTTGCGTATGAGCAGGGACAAATTGTTGTCGCCGTCAGGGGGCAGGGGGACGACCATGGCGCGGAAATACTCTATCTGGCCTTCAGCGTTCAGCACGTTGTACACTTTGGAGAAGGTTTCGCGCTGTTCGGCGGGTTTTTCCCACAGGCAGACCGTATTGCCGTCTTGTGTGCAGCAATATTCTTTGCCGATAATTTCCGCGCAGGCTTTTCCCAGATAATTTTCCAGCATCCCGGCATTGTTTTTGATGAAAAAAGTATTGGCGTCAATGACGCGCCCGGCGTTATCCAGGACGAAAATTTCTTCTTCCATCTGGTTGATGAGCGTAAAAAAGGAATGGCGTATGCTGCGGATGCGCGCTCCGCCGTCCAGGGTCAACGCGTCTTTTTCTATGGCGTTGCATATAAACGAGGCGGCGCCGGGGTTGAGCAGGTTGACTCCGGCGGGAGCGTGCCGGCGTAAATCCAGTTGGTATTTTTCGCCGGGATCCGCTGCCGGGCCGGAATACGCGTTAAGCACAAGGCGCAGGTCGCGCTCTTTGGCGAACAACTCTTTGGCGCTTTGGTAAATATTGATGTTTTGCAGTTCCGGAAGCTGATATTCGGGGAGCAGCGCTTTTTCGTACAGCAAAAGCGCGCTGACGGCTACCGAAGGCATGGCGGATTTAAAGGCTCCGGAAGCGATGATATTACTCAGGCGCAAAAGCAGCGGCCCCTGCCCGGCTATGGCGATTTTGAAAGGCTGCGCCGGGGGAATATTGTT
Source organism: Deltaproteobacteria bacterium (assembly GCA_031266055.1). GTDB lineage: Bacteria > Desulfobacterota > Desulfovibrionia > Desulfovibrionales > Desulfovibrionaceae > WRHT01. Next base: position 4,271 of record JAISBT010000052.1, on the reverse strand, counting down.
GAGATTATCCTCAGGGATGGTATGGTTTTTTTTGCGGGATGCGGACATGGCTGTTCTCCTGAACTGGCGGCGTGTTAAATACTACATGAACTGTGGCAAAAAACCAAGCGCCGAAAAGAATAATCCGGAATGCAATAATCTTTATTTTGGAATCCGATCACCGAAGCCGAAAAACGAAGGGCAGCTGAACCAGGGTATTGACGGGAGCGCCACTGATTTTCCCCGGTATGAAGCGCATTTTTTGCGCGGCATTCAAAGCGGCTTCCTCAAAATAACCTGACGGCTCAGCGGAATGGACGGCACAGGCCTTGGGGAGGCCGCCGGTATCCACAATAAGTTCCACCACAACCATACCTTCAACATTCATCCGCCTTGCTCTGGCGGGATATTCAGGCTCAAATCGCCTGGAGATGGACGGCCGTTGATCCACATGATCCTGATCGTATGCGAAAAAACCGCCGAATTGCCGTGGGCGCGGGCCGGAGGCGACCTGAACAGGAGGGGAAGAGGGTTCCCCTGATGGTTGAGACGGGTGCTGCGTGACTGATGGATAAGGTTTGGGCTCTGGCCGCGCTCGTAGCGATGACGTTGGTTTTATCGTGCTGACGTCTTTAGGTTCCGGTTCAGGCACTGAAGGAGGTGGAGACGGCGGTGTTGCCTCGACAACAGGCTCGGGAGCTTCCGGAGCGGGCGCTTCCCGCGCAATGCCCGGCTGGACGAATTCCGCCAAAGCGACATGATAGACCCGCTCCGGTTCAACTTGGCTGTCGGCGGAAAACATGAAGAGAATCCCTATGATTCCGCCGTGCAGGCAAAAAGAAAAAAGCAGCGCCAGCACACCTTTTGATACGGTTGATGTCTGCATGACAGCACGTATGACTGACCCCATGTCCGCTCCCTTTTCCGCTTTGCTGCCGGTAGTAACTCACGTTGCTTCAATGACAAGTGGAGCTCCCGCCACAGCGATATGCCTGATCCGCTCCTGAAGGGCGGAGATGCGGCAGAGGGGCGCAACGGCATGGGTGGCGATTATGATGCCGGAACCCGCGGCAGCGCGCAAGGCCAGTTCTTCCGCGATAATTTTCTGCCAGGCGTCATCAAGGAAAGCGAACGGCTCATCCAGAAGCAGGAGCTCCCTGCCCGAGGCCAGCGTCCTGGCCAGAGAAAGCCGCCGCCGCATGCCGCCGCTCATGGCGGCCGGTAAAACATGCCTTTCCAGGCCAAAACGCCCCAGCCAGCGCGCGGCGATTCCGGCGACCGCGGAAGAGGAGAGCCGGGGAGGCTGGATATAAGCAATATTGGCCTCGGCGGGCAGCCAGGGTATGAGCGCGTCATCCTGGAACATCAAGGCAGGCGGCGTTATGTGGCGCACGGTTCCTTTGTCCGGGGAAACCACCCCGGCCATAATTTCCAGCATGGTTGTCTTGCCTGCTCCCGAAGGGCCGGTCAGGCAGACGACTTCGCCCCGCGCCGCCACAAGAGAGGCTGAGGCGACAATCTGCCGTCCGGCGTAACTCTTTGCAATACCCGATATTTCAAGCACCGGAAGAAACATCCTTTAACCCGGCCTGCGCGGCTTTGCGCCGCAACGGAACAACAACGCCGCATTCCAGCGCGACACCCAGAAGAATCAAGACCAGAGCCCAGGCGTTGAGTTGTTCCATGTTCAGTTTGTGGTAATTCCAAAAAATCCGCGCGCCTATGCCCTGGTGGCTGCCCAGAAATTCGGCTACTGCGGCGGCTTTCCATCCCGCAGCGAGGACAGTGGAAAATCCGGCGAGCCAGTAGGGAAATACTCCGGGCAAGACAACCAGGCGGAAAATTCTGCTTTTCGGGACGGCATACAGCCTGCTCATGGCCAGTATCCTGCGGTCAAGCCCCAGCACGCCCTGAGCCGTTGTGCTGAACACAAAGGGAAAGGTGGCGGCAAATACCGCAGCCACGGGCACCACGGAACCTGTTCCCGCCCAGACCATAACCAGGGAAATCCAGAGTATGGGCGGGCAGGCCTGGAAAGCCGCGACCAGAGGAGACAGCAGCCTGAGCGCGCCGGGAATCAGACCTGCCGCCATACCCAGAGAAAAACCGGCAATATTGGCCAGAAAAATTCCCAGCGCGCCTCTGCCCAGAGTTATAGCCAGTTCACGGAACAGTTCCCCGCTTCGCCCAAGTTCCGCAAAGGCGGACAGGGTGGCCAGCGGAGACGGAGCGAGTTCGGGGCCGAGCATGAGGTTGGCGAAGGCGGCCAGCCCGGCCAGAGCCAGCCCTGAAACCAGGTAGGGAAGGAGAGTGCTCATTCCGGATCCGGCAGAAAAAAAGTTTCCGGCAGCGTCAGACCGGCGGAGTCCCGGCCTTCGCGTAAAACCATACGTAAAAAAGAAAGCGCCTCCGCACGGGCTTCGTGAGCCGGAAGCACAAAAATCAGATCTCTGGACAGGGAGGCTTCCAGAACCTTAGAGTCAAAAGCCTCGCGCACGCTTTGCGGCAAGACGGCAACAGCCTCTTCCGCCGGCCGACCGGCCAGTTCAAGCGCAGCCTTCTCCATGGCCCGCACCAGTTCGCGAACCAGGAGCGGGTTATCCCGGACAAGGGAACTTTTAACAGCAACGCCCACCAAAGGCAGTCTGCCCGAACCTCCGAAACGCCCGGAGATTTCAATTTCCAGGCTGGCGGCGATGCGCAGGCTGCTTTTTTTCGCCAGCAGCGCCGAAACAAGGGGTTCCGGCAAAAGAACGCAGGATCGCGAACCGCGAAGCATGGACAACATGGCCTGCTGCGACGGCATGGGCTCAATGGCGAAAGAGGGGCCTCCCCGCCGCGCCAGTTCTTCCAGAATGCCTATGGCCGGGCTGTCCTGCGGCGCTACGGCCAGGGGCAGACCCTCTTTGCGCAGGGCTTCCGCAATATCCTCCAGCGTGCGCGGGCTGTCTGCGTAATCCGTAGTGACAAAATAAAATTTCTTCCAGCCGGTAACGGCAACGAGCGTGACCGGAGCTCCCCGGAGGGCCGCCTGGGCAAAGCCTTCCAGATGGCCTACCCATAAGTCTCCCTTGCCCGCGAGTACAAGGCCGCGCAGATCATCCAGAGTTTTCCAGTATTCCACAACGAGTTCCCGTCCGGCGGGCCACCCGGAGCGAATGGCGGCCCACAGGGGGATCTGCGGGGTTGTGGCCGTCATGGCCGTATACAGAGTCAGGGGTTTTTCCGGATTCTCCGCCGCGCGCGACGGAGAACCGGGAAACAAGACCATGACGGCCAGCAGGAAAACAGCGGCAAAGCGCCGCGGCAGCCGGCGTTCCATCAGAAGGCCACGCTGTAGTTCAGGGAGGCGGAGATGCCGGGTTCCCAGACGGTGTAGCCGCGTTGATGGGCGAGGTAATTGTAGTATCTGGTATCCAGAATGTTATCGATGACAAGGGAAATGTCGTGTTTCAACCTGCCGGTTTCAAAACGCCAGCCCGCAGCGGCGTTCAGCGTGATAATGCCTTTGGTGTCGTCAACGCCTTCGGGAGTGTGGCGCTGGGGCGCGATCATGAAAGTGTCCGCCTTCGCCCAGAAGCCGTTTTCATGGGAAAAATCTATGCCCACCCGCCCGGAAACCGGCGCGACTCCGGGCAAAGCCCGGCCGGTATTTTCATCCTTTCCATAAAGCCAGGTCGCGTTGCCGAAGAGAGCCCAGTTCTCCAGGAACTGCCAGCGGGGCTCCAGTTCCACGCCGTAAATGCGCGTATCGTCAACGTTCTCCATTCTTATTGTGCTCGCGTCGATTCTCTTTTCCGATATGTAATCGGTCACAATGTTGGCGAAGAGCCGCAGTTCCGCCCGCAGAGGATTTTCGTCATAGCGCAGCCCGTATTCGGCGTACAGGCTCCGCTCAGGATCAAGATCCGGGTTTCCGTACAAAATCCCCACGCCGCTGAGGTTTATGTACTTGAAACGCTCCATAACGTCCGCCGCCCGGTAACTGGAGGCCAGAAGCAGGGACTGGGACCAGGCCGGGGTCATTTTCCAGGTCAGCCCGGCGTGCAGGTGCCAGCCGAGATCGCTTTCGTCCGTCCTGCCGTGCTGTTTCGTGCTGTTGGTACCAATGAAGCCAATAGACGGAGGCGGCGGCGGAGACGGACTGTCCGTCAACGGATTGACTACATACATGGGATCAGCTTCCGTATTCAGATAGTCCAGGCGCAGGCCCAGGTTGAGCGTAAGAGCGTCATTCAGCTTCCAGTTGTCTTCGGCGAAAAAGCCCACGGAAAGCTGCTCGGCATCCGGCG
>JAISBT010000048.1 GCA_031266055.1 Deltaproteobacteria bacterium | reverse complement strand
TTTAGAAGAACAAAGATCAAAGAGCAATATCCCTACTTTTGCATAGAAAATTCCGGATTGGAAAATCTTGTCCAACCCTTCTAGTGCAGCTTGAATAAGCTTTTTTGTGTCAGAAGTCGGAGACCCCAGTCTTACTTCAGTTGTCTGGTCGTAAAAAAGTCCTGTGCCATGCCTTGCCGTGCGGATATGCACTATCATACCAGCAGTTTCCAGTTTCCCCCTGCGCAGGCGTTCGCCGGCAAGCGATGCGTGCATGGCAAGGGCCTCGGCCAGCTGCTCCTTGTCCGTCACTTTGGTTCCGAAAGAGCGCGAAGAAACCAACGTGCGCCTGGGCGCCGGCGCTTCAGACAAATTTATGCAGGGTATTCCGCGCAGTTCCAGAACAGTGTTCAGACCGGTTATAGACAAAAGTTTTTGCATCCTGCCGTTATCCGCGTCCCGCAAATCCTTTGCCGTGTTTATCCCGCGCAAGCGCAGTTTTTCAACGGAGCGCCTGCCTATACCCCATACGTCCCCTGCAGGAGTATCCAAAAGAATTTGTTCTGTGCCTTGGCTCCCCAAAATTAAACGGCAAACGCCATTATGTTTTTTTGCTACCTCAGCTGCCAGCTTGGACAGTGTACGGGTGGGGCCTACACCCACAGATACATACATACCCGTCCATTTGCGGATACGCTCCCGTAGGGTCCAAGCCAGCTCATCTACGTTGCTTTCAAAAGAGCCGGGCAGGGGTATAAATGCCTCATCAATCGAATACTGCTCGACGACGGGCACAAGACTTTCCATAGTCGCTATTACCCGGGCAGATATGTCCCCATACAAAGCATAGTTCGAAGAGAATACCGCCACGCCATGTTTTTTGAGCATATCCCGAACTTTGAATTCCGGTACCCCCATACCGATGCCCAACGCCTTGGCTTCATTTGAGCGGGCTACAATGCACCCATCGTTATTGGACAGCACCACAACAGGCTTACCTGTCAAGTCCGGACGAAACAGCCTCTCACACGAAGCAAAGAAATTATTGCAGTCAACGAGCGCCCAGAGCATGATGGCCGTTGACCTTGTGGATGGCATAGGTGACGACGCCCCAGATCAGCGCGTCTTCTTGGTCAGTGATGTCCAAATCCGGGTAATCTTCGTTGGCCGGCACAAGTAAAACACGTCCGCTGCGTTTGGCAAGGTATTTCACGGTAAGTTCGCCGCCGACTGCGGCAATGACAATGCTGCCGTTGCCTGCCTGGAGAGAGCGATCCACCACCAGCAGATCTCCGTCCAGGATACCTGCATCTCGCATGGAGTCCCCGGCCGCTCGCAAGAAGAAGGTGGCCGTGTGGTTTTTAACCAGGTGTTCATGCAGGTCAAGTTTGCGGTCAATATAGTCGTCGGCAGGGGAAGGGAATCCGGCAGCCACAGCCGAGAGATACAAAGGGTGTCCTTCCCGTTTTGTATCTGAGCCGGGGAGCAGGGCGGATTCTTCTGACAAGGGAAAGACTTTGATTTCACTATTAGCGCGCAAATCTGCCGGTGTTGGCAAACACGCCGAACACAGATTTTTCTCCACCCACCAACAGCCTCCCTCGCAGGCGTGATCGTCAGTGCAACCACAAACACGGCAAACCCAATCGGAAGTATCCACGGTTTCCGAGCAGTCGTCGAAATCTATCGCCTTGGGTATAGAGGCCAGCTCACGTTTCAATGCCTCCTGGATGTTTCGTTCATCCTTACTAGTTTGAATTCTTGCACCTGCTGTTCTCATAATATCGTCCATTATATTGAGTCATTTTTGGGTTAGGATCGAAAGATTTTATACGCCAGAGGAAAAAATACAACAAAGTAAAGCAGGTCAGTGCCATTAAGGTTGTTCATCGACTCCAGCCTTGCGACTCGTTTTGCTCTGACTCAGTTGCTTTGGCGTTCACTTTCGATGTTTTTTCATCTGATGGGTCGGCATTTGCCATAGTTCTCTTAATGTTATTTGTTTTGGCAAATGCCGGAGCCTGGGTATTTGATTTTGAGTTTTCAGGTGGAATTAAATCGCGTCTGAACTTTCCTTTTTTAAGAAAACCACGTTTTTCAAGATCTCGAAGTTCGGAAAATGCCTCCGGAATATTGCCCCGTGCAATACGGGAACCATCCCAAATTTCGTCCGTAAGGGAAAGAATCATAGAATCCAGCATGTATTTTTGGTTTGGTGAAAAATGTTCTTCCTTATATTTCTCCCAAAACCGCTTTTGTTCACGCTTCCGATCAATTAATGTGATAGAAGTTTGGATAGCATCGTGTTGCCTATCTAAAATATAGTTGACAAAAATTTTTGACGATTCTGGAGATCGTACCTTATCAAGAGCAGTATAATAGTCTCGTTGGCGATGTAAAATTTCAGCAGATAAGCTATATGTCCGGAAAATACTGTCTTCTTTCGGCACGACTTTTTCAGCCAATATTCGTGCCGTTCTTCCATTTCCATCACCAAATGGGTGTATATTGACAAAATACAAATGAGCTAATGCAGCAAATACTGCTGAAGGTATTTTTCCGCGATCACGATTCCACCATTCTGAAAATTTATCCAGCATGGCTTTTGCATCACCGGGGTTAGGCCCAATAAAAACCGCTTTTCCAGAATATCGTTCAGCTACCTGTATCCCTGTAACTCTGATTTGTCCCCACACGTTCGGCGCATTTTCTACCAACGGCTTGCCTTCATTATTAAAGCGTACATCAGCAGGGGCCAATCGTGCATTTACATCGCATAAAATATCTGCCGACATTTTTTTTAATGGTTCTCTATAAAATGACAATGTTGTAGCAACGGCATTAATTTCATCACGATAATCCCTATTCCCTGGCGGATTCCAAACAGGAAGCGACATCCCACAATGGCGTATAATTGACGAGCGCACGGCTGCCGTGTTTAACTGTATCCCTTCAATCGCCCAGTTTGCTATAACCTCTTCTGACAATGCTTTGATGAGAACTTCTTCAGTATTGCGCACTTCTTCCATATCAAACAAATTTTTTTCCAATTCATCATTTTGTTTTACTTTTCTAAGTAGCTCATCAGGTAAATCAGGGGTTGTTAAAAATTTATCGCATTGCCAAAGGAATGTTGGATAAATGGAATGCATATTCTCTCCATTTCACTCCGCAGCCAGTTCCATCCACCGACTGAGAAATAAAAATAACGTATATTAAAATCAGGGCATTTATATCCCGCACCCTGGCTCGTGATTAAATGTTGTTAAACCACGTCTGGATCGTTAGCCATTTCGTCGATGTCCTCCAGATCCATAGCATCTTCGACGAAATCCAACCCGGCTGCCTCAAATTCCTCTGGCGTAAACTTGGGCGCAAATCCAGGCACATCCATATCTCTCAATTTTTCTTTCAAAATTTCTTGCATTTTATCCTCGCAATTAAGTTATATTTTAATAGTCTTCTAACGAGCCAATCAATACAATCTCTTCGGCCTGAGCCTCAAATTCTTCACCAGCATCGGGAGTACCATCTGGAAATTTACACCATACTGTAGTGTTTGAAGATGGCCGAAATTTGAAGTTTAACTCAACAACTCGGTCATGATACACGCCCTGCCAAACATATTTTTTCATTATTTCATGTTTGTTGCCAACACTATGTGAAGATTTATCGCCGCTTTCGTAAGATGAACTTTCGCTCCTTCCTCCGTCATAAGAGCGTTCTTCAGGTTCGCGGCGACTTTCGCTCTCATCCTGTTCATCACTTCGTTCGCCAAGTTCGCCATGTCCATCTCCTACAATGTTGCTATTTTCCTCATCCGCGTCCGCCTTGCCTTTCTTGGCTTTCTTGCTATCATCTTTGTCGTCGGCCAAAAAATTTTTGATATCTTTCCATGCGCTACGGCTTATTTCCGGTTCCTCCAAAAAGGACTCCACATCTTTTGGATACTTTTTGTAATCCTTGCCCAATTCGTAAAGCAAGGTCACATCCTGGGTTTTGCCGGATTCCAACGCTTGGGCTATAATACTGGGCAATTTCAATAGGGCAAGATGCTGTGTGACATATGCATTCGATTTCCCGATTTTTTTTGCGATGTCGCCAAAATTTGTTCCGGAGCCTTTGAGGTTATCAAGTGTTGTGGCTATTTCCATTGGCGCGAGATTTTCACGCTGCAAGTTTTCGATTAGTTGATCAGCCTCTAGGAAGTCATTGTCAATAAAGGCAGGGATTGTGGTCTTCCCGGCGATTTTTGAAGCGCGATAGCGCCTGGCACCGTGATTGATGATATAACGGCCCTCTTCGGTACTGGGCCGCAAGGAAATAGGGCTTTTTACCCCTCGCTCTATAATCGTAGCTGCAAGTTCACCGAGGGATTCCATATCGAATGACTTACGGGGCTGATTTGGGTCTTCGTCAATTTTGTCCAGTTCAATTTCCAGTGGTACGCCATTCGCGCTAGGATTTTTTAATAGGTCTGACAAATTGCCTAATTTTTCAAAAGATGCCATTCTACCCTCACTTAAAGAATTATTTGGACAGATTTTTCATTATGTAATCAAGTGCTTTTTTCATTTCCCTACCTGCAAACCAGTGTTTGGGCAATGCCCAAACCGGCTGGCCGCTGTCTGTTGCTTCGGCAATCCCTGGCCTCAGATAAATGCTATGCGCAAGGATTTTTACAGAATTATCAATATTTTTGAGGAGTTCATTAAGTTCTCCAAGCAACTCCTTATGTCGGGAACCCTGCGAGTTCACACGACTCGGTAACATGCCGACAAAATTTAATTTTGGATTCACTGCGGCTTTGATATTATTGATTAACTTCACCATCTTTGCAACTCCCTTAATACTATAACTTCCAAGTTCTATAGGGGAGATTACATCAGTGGCCACACAAAGCGCTGTTGTCAGGGTGGTGCTGATTGCCGGGCCAGTATCAAGGAGTACATATTTAAAACCCATCTGTTCAAAAATATCCAATTGGCTATGTAAACTGCTGGCAACCTTGTCCAAATCCCTCTGCTGGTCTATATCCAGCAGGATATCATCGGCCTTAATTAATGCCAGTTTGGTTTTTTCATTGCCGAGATTTGCGATAGTTTCGGGGTTTAATCCCTTACCGGTAAGGAGGTCGCTTGCAGTTCCACCTCTATCAAATTCTGATAAAGTATAACTTGCATTTGCCTGGCTGTCGAGGTCAATGACAAGGACTTTGATATTTTTCTCGTGTAAATGAAAGGCAAAATGCACAAGTATTGATGTTTTTCCAACTCCGCCTTTATTATTGGCCAATGCTATAACTTTCATTTTTTCTTCCTTGTTAAAATTTTTAGCCGCTAAAATTAAAGTTGCCTATGACTTGCCCATTCAAAAGTAAGTATCGCACCATCTTCACATAACCTGTCTATAATTCTGTCGCCCAAATATTCGGTAATACCAGGAATATCAAGGTTTGATACGATTACCGAGGGTTTCATATTTTCGTAGCGGCCATCTAAAACCTCAAATAGCAACAATTTTTCTGTATCTGTACCAAACTGCATTCCAACTTCATCAATTACAAGCAAATCCGGATACAGCAATTCATTTATTATTTCTATTTCAGTTTTTGATGTGCTGTCATGCTGCCGGTATGTATCTTTTATTTCTCTAATAATATGATATGCTTTTGTATATTTACACTGGAATCGTTGATTAAGCATAAGTTCTTTGATTATTGCACATGCAAGATGTGTTTTACCTGTACCGGTTTTACCAGTCATAACAATACTTCGCCCGAGCGGTAGGTGTTGGACAAAATTTTTGGCATAATCTTCTGCCGTTTTTTTTGCCAAAAATGCTCTTGTTCCTTGTGCAGCACTATAATTTTCAAAGCTATTTACTATAAACCGTTTTGGTATACCGGAATACTTTATAAATTTTTCCTTCCAGAACTCCGCTTCCCTTTTTTCTTGGCGTAACAAATAGCATTTAGGGCATCGTTCGTTTCCAATTTTTTGTCCATATTGAAAATGTACATCGCCAACTTCTTCCAATTCCCTGTATGTAAACTGGCCATGTTGTTCACAATTTCCGGCTACCTCATTCCTGGCCATAATTATTGCTTCACGGTTAGCTTTGGTTTCAGCCATAATTTTATTTATGACTTCAGCGTTCATATGTCGCCTCCAACGCCCATTTTGGAAGATGGCCAGAGCCATAATGCCTTTCTGAACCATCTGGGTTTTTGTTCCCATTGATACTTGGGCCAATACGTTGAGGCGGCTCGCCGGTATTATTGTTTCGAAGTGGCAACACATCGCGCCAAGCGAGTTTGATACTTTGTTCCACTATGGCTATTTTCATAATATTGTTATTTGTAGATAACTTATCTAAATCTTGCAGGATAAGAGCAAACGCATAGTTTGTTAATGGTGCCTTTATTCTTGTTCTCATTACGATGAAATTAGCTAAAGCCGTTCGTAAATCTTGATTGTCGGTGTAGTTAGAAATTAAAGCGTCATAGCTCACAATTTTGCCAGTCGGCGCTTTCTTACTTACTTTTAGATTCTCTTTTAGATTCTCTTTTAGATTCTTTTTAGATTCGGGGTACATTTTTGAGAGGGGTGGGGGTACATTTTTGCCAGGGGTGGGGTATCGTTTTTGAGAGGGGTACAGTACATTTTTGTCAGGGGTGTCGTTTTTGCCAGGGGTATCATTGTTGCCTGGGGTGTCATTTATATATGGCGTAATATCTGACTTTTTCAAAGTTTGGATCTGCTTATTATTTAGTTCCTCGCGATTTTCAACACCAATCAATTGATAGATATATCCACGTCCGGATATTTCTTGTCGATTTATAAGCCCTACCTCGCAAAGGTCATTAAGGGCTGACCTGATCGTTCTAATGTCCAAACCTGTATCCAAAGCTAATCGAGGTTGCGAAGGCCAGCATACATTTTTTTCATTTGCTCGGTCAGCGAGGGAGAGCAGCAACAATTTTTTTACAGGACTGATGGATTGCATCCATGCCCAACGAGTGGCATCAACGCTCATAGTTTTCTTTTCTCCAAGAGGGTAGTTGGCTGAATATGAACAAAGCAGAATAGCCGCCGAACAGATGTACTACAGGGCAGATACACACATGGGGGAGAGATGGGGGAGAGACGAGTGAATGAGAGATAAAAGGAAATGGGTTAACAGAAGCTGAAACTTCTGCTAACCCATTGTTATTATTGTGGTGCCGAAGGGGAGACTCGAACTCCCATGCCGTTGCCAGCACTAGATCCTGAATCTAGCGTGTCTACCAATTCCACCACCCCGGCCTGGAAATGCTTTTACTTATATGTTCGACTTTTTGCAAGCGTTTTTTACGATAATTTTAACCCCACTCCCTTTGCGCATTCGGATCAGTCGGACCTTTGGTATATTTCTGGTCGAAAAAGCACGCAGGTTTAGCACTTATGGCTAATGATATTAAATATATTATATGCTTTTTCAGGGCCGACTACATACATTACCGCAGGTCACTCGTCCATACCATCCATACGCACAATAACCCGCGGCTGTTCATGCAGTCTGGCCAAAGCGGCGGCATCCCGCGCATACAGGGTTATTTTGAAACGTACAGGCGGCGGGGAATCCGCCGGATCATCCCGCGCTTCCGCAGCAAACCTGGCGGCTATTCTCCCCGGTATGCCGGCTTTGTCCGCTGTTTGCAGAATAGCCCTGCATTTCATGCCGGGGAGTATTTTCCCGGCATCTTCAGCGGAAAAAAAAGCATTTATCCAGAAAAGTTCTCTCTGTTCAGGGGCCAGCAGCATGGCAGGCTGCCCCGGCGCCGCGCTTGCGCCCGGCTGTAAAAAATTTTTTACCACCAGCGCCTCTTCAGGAGCGGTGATTCTGCTTAAGGCAATTTCCTGATCCGCCCTGGTCAGCTTGAGAAATTCTGTTTGCACCAGTTCAAACTTGTCCTTTTGGTGCGCAGGCAATCCGTCGCTTGCCTGATCCAGCATTTTTCTGGTTCTGAGCCGCGCTTCAAGTTCCGCTCTGGCGTTGTTCGCCGCGTCGCGATCTTCCCTGGCCTTGTCCAGAGCGTCAGCCATAAGTTTTTCCTGCGCGCGCATTTGCGCCAATTGTTTATCATCTTCGGCGATACGGTTTTTTTTAAGTTCAAGCCTGCGCATTTGTAACTGAAACGCGGCATGCGCCACGGATAAATCCGTAATTTTTTCCGTTGACTGATCAATGTCCACGCGTTGCTGATCGAGCCTGGCGCTGATTTCATCCTGCCCTTCCGGTATCAGGACATAGCCTTGTAAAATTTTCAGGGTTTCCGGCGGCAGGGAGGCTATTTGCTCCTGAATAAATGTTTCCGCCTCAAGCCGCGCTTGTTCCAGCCCGCTGGAGTCTATTTCGAGCAGCAAGGCATGCTGCGGCACTTTTTGTCCCTCCGCGGCAATAAATTTTACCGGGCCGGAACTCATGGCCCGAATTTCCAGAAGCTCGCCGTAAATCGCGGCATCCAAACTCTGCAAGGCCTGCCGGTTGTGGACGAACAAAAAATAGAGCGCTGCCGGAATAAAGGCAAGCAGCGCGAGCGGGAGCATTTTTTTCTTACGCATCTTTTTCACGCCTGAAGCCCTGCGGGTTTAGGGCCTTTTAACCCTGAGCATGTTGAACTGCCCTAATCGCAGTAGCCGTTTTGTTTCGCCGATTCAAAACCTGTGCAATCGCCGTTGGAGCAGCCTTTTTTGAAATCGGCGCAGGCAGCCGGGTAGTCATGCAGCAATATATTGAGGCCGCCCCGAAAATTCCAGGCCCTGTGCTGGCCGGATTTAATTTCCAGAGAACGGTTAAAATCCTTGCGCGCTCCCAGAGAGTTTCCGCCGCGCATGGATACAAGGCCCCTGTAAGCGTAATAATCGGGTTTGGGCTCCAGGCGGATGGCCACGGTGATATCATCAAAGGCGCTGTCCCAGTCGCGCAAATCGCTTTTGGCCAGCCCCCGGCGCATGTAGGCATCGGCATAATCCGGCGCAAGCTCAATGGTTTTGTCCAGGTAAAGAATGGCCTGTTTGGGATCCCTGCACACTTCGGTGTTTCCCCACAAGGCTCTGGCCAGGGCATAGTTGGTTTCCGCCTCTTTCACATATATGCCGGACAAACCCATGGGATTTGCCGACACGGGGTTTTCAGCCGTGCCGCACCCGGCCGATACGGCCGCGATACAGGAAAGCAGCACAAGGCAGCCGGTAATTTTCCGTAGGGACGTATTCATGCTATACCTGCCTTACTGCCTGCTTCGGCAGATATTTCCGCAGTTTTTCCATCACCTCTCCCAAGTCGAGCGGTTTTCCGATGTGGTCGTTCATGCCCGCTTCCAGGCATTTTTCAATATCCTCGCGAAACACGTTGGCGGTCATGGCGACAATCGGAATTTCCCCGGCGCAAGGCGCATGGAGGGCGCGGATGCGTCTGGTCGCTTCATATCCGTCCATTTCCGGCATCTGCACATCCATGAATATCATGGCATAGCGTTCAGGGTCTTCGCCATACATCCGCACTGCCTCCACTCCGGTTTCCGCGCTGTCAATAACGAGCTTTGTCGGTTCCAGCAGAGTCAGTACAATTTCCCGGTTAATCTCCACGTCTTCGGCAAGCAATACGCAATATCCGCTGAGATCGTCCGTTTCCGCCGGTTCGTCGTCAGCGGCAGCCAGTCCGTCCGGGCCAAGACATTCGTTTATACAGTCCGCTATTGCGGATGGAAACAGCGGTTTGAGCAGGAACTTGTCCACTCCGGAATTTTTCGCCTCATTTTCAATCATGCTCCACACTGCGGACGAAATCATAACCACCACGGAATTGCCCGGCTCCTGAGTTTTTATCCGGCGCGAAAGCTCCATCCCGTCCATGTCCGGCATTTTCCAGTCCACAAAATAGAGGTCATAGCCGCCGTTTTGTTCCATAAGCGCGCAGGCTTCCTCTCCGCTGCCGGCTGTATCGCAGGCAAAACCGAGTCCATGCACGACTTCCGTGAAATACTCCAGTATCTCCGGCAGATCATCCACCACGAGTATACGGATATTTTTCCGGTTCACCCTCGGATCCAGAAGTCCGCGCCGTTCTTCCGCTCCCCGTTCAGCCTGCACCGTAAAGAAAAAGCTGGAGCCTTTCCCAAGCTCTGATTCTATCCATATCCGCCCGCCCATCATTGCCACAATGCGCTTGGAAATGGCCAGCCCCAGTCCTGTACCGCCAAATTTGCGCGATGTGCTGCTTTCCGCCTGCTGGAAAGAGGTGAACAAGCGCGCCTGTTGTTCCCCGCTGATGCCGATTCCCGTGTCGGCCACTTCAATCTGTACGGTGCAAAGCCCGTTTTCATCCTTGACAAAATGCGCGTTCAGACGGATTGAACCCCGCTCCGGCGTAAATTTTACGGCGTTGCTCAACAGGTTCGTGAGCACCTGCGCCAGCCGCTGGTCATCGCCAATCAAATTGCGCGGGATGCGCTTGTCGATATATACGCTTAAATTTTGGAGCTTTTCCTCCACCCGGAAGTTGATTACATTGACCGCCTTCTGGAGTATCTTCTCAAAGTTGAACTCCGTGAAGGAAAGCTCCAGCTTGTTCGCCTCTATCTTTGACATATCCAGGATATCGTTGATGACCCCCAGCAAATGCGTGGACGCGTCCTCGATCTTCGCCAGGGCATAATCTTTACGTTCCAGGCTGGCCGCGGATTTTCCAATGGTCGTCATACCGATAATCGCGTTCAACGGCGTACGTATCTCATGCGACATATTGGACAGAAAATCCCCCTTGGAGCGCGAAGCCGCTTCCGCCGCGTCTTTCATCGCGACCGAATGCGCGTACAGGTCGCTCATGCGATCCATCATTTTGTTCAGGCGTTCTTCCATAACCCCGAATTCATCACGTTCGGTGACGGCAATCCGCTCCGAGAAATTTCCGGAGGCGGCAAGATCGGCGAAACGGTTTACCTTGCCGGCGACTTTGCGCAGATGATCCGCGGTAAAAATAATGCTTATGGTGGCAATAACCAGGCCGACAAGCGGCATGATCGCCGTTGTCATGATCTGGCGCCGGCCCAGGCTGGCTATTTCGCTGTCGTCAATCAGTATGATCAGCGTCCAGTCGCTTGCGGCAATGGTTTTGTAATACGCGCGGTATTGCTTGCCGTCTCTTTCGAGCGGCATCATGCCGTTTTCCTGTTTAATCGCTGTTTTCCCCAACTCGGCCAAAGCCGCGTCCTTGTCATGCTGAATTCTATCCGGCATACTTCTGGTGTCGTCAAGAAACGTGATATATTCCCCGTCCGCTCCGATAATAAACGCTTTTCCCGTTTCGCCGACCGTAATTGAGCGCGTTATCGCCTGAATACGGCCAAGCGACATATCCGCTGTAGCCACGCCCCGCATCATGCGGTTCGGCCCATAGAAAGGAACGGTGACCGTAACCATGGCCGCTTCGACGATAGGGTCATAGTATACGTACGACCATACCGGCCCTCCCCCCGACTGATAACCCCGGATGTACCATTCGGTATTGTGGTAATTGATGCCGGAGGCCGCGGCATAGTCTTCCACATATAAAACGCTTCCATGCCTGATGTATGCATAGGATCCGAAATGAAGCCGATCCGGATACAGTTCATATGGCGCAAACCAGATGCCTGCGCCAACCGTATTGACATCGGACGGGAGCATCCGCGTCAAAAAATTTTTCATTTCTCCGTTTTCAATGGTCGCCAAACTGCAGGTTTCCATATAAGCCGCCAGCGCGCGCGCAATGTCCGAACTCTTGGTCAGCTGCATTTCCATGGAGAGGGTCGCGGTCTCCAGGTTCTTGCTCATTCTTTCATTGATTAGCCCGTCAATCTGCGAATCGGTGACTTTGGTGGTGATCAGAATAAACAGCACGGTGGAAAACGCGATGATGGGAATAATAGATAAAATAATGCGCGAAGCTATACTCTTAAAATACATTAGTGACGCCCGGGTACAAAAATATGTCCAAAATCTCTCAGGCAGCGCCGTGCGGCGCTGCCTGAACCCAGCATAATACATTTTCCCCCTGAACGCCATCATATGAATGAATAAAGCGATTTTAACGCAAGGCTTGCTATTATTGTACAGCGGTTATAAACTTGAAGTCTTAGAGCAATTTAATTTTGAGACGTTCCCTCCGGCGCTTGACGGCTAAACATCTCTGCTGTCTTCATCCGTAAGCTGCTGCGCAGCAACGGCTGAAGCAAGTTTCGTCTACGCCTGCGGGGCGGGCGGCGGTGCCCGCCGCCAGAGCATTTCAACATTTTCAATGTTAAAATGCTCTAAAAACCGTTTCCGCTTTTTTTGAAAGGCACGCCCTCCCGAGCGCGTTGCAACTGCAAAAATAACCAGGTTACCTTTACGGCGGCGCAAGATAAGTTATGAATAACCTTAACTTACTTGAATTATTTAGTGAATCCGTTTTGGAGCTGATCCGGGAGACAACGGCCAGACTCACCGGCCTTTCCCTGCTTGTCCTGGATGCGCAGGGGCATACCCTGACGGAACTTGCGGCTGCTTCGCCGTATTGCCGCAGACGGCGGAAAAATCAGACCTCCTCCCATATCTGCCTGTCCGCTGACGCCTATGGCGCCGACCAGTCCTTTGCGCGGAGGGACAAATTCATTTATGTATGCCCCTGCGGCCTGATAAGGGCGGCTATTCCCGTTATCGCGCGCAACACTTACCTGGGCGGTTTTTTTATCGGCCAGGTGCAATGTGAGCATGTTCCGGAAAACACGCCCCGGATGGAGCATCTGCCTGATCCGGAAGAAACCCGGAGCATCAGGCTGCAACGCGCTCAGGAACCGCTTGAATCCGCCCCTGCTTATGATTTTGCCTACTTCACATATCTTGTCGATATCCTGGCCGCGATTGTCGGCAAGGTTGCGGAAAAAGAAACCGGGCATTTTGCCCGGATCAGCGAGATGGAGACAGCGCGAACCGCCTTGGAAAGCCGGGTAAAATGGCTGGAACGGGAGCTGAATATCCGCGAGAGTTATCTGTCATATTGGAAATCACGGCTGAATCTTGATTTTCTCATTAACACCCTGAGCCTTGTAGCCAGTCTGGCGGTTATCGAACAAGCGCCGCGCACCAATGAACTGTGCGTCCTTTTCGCCGGACATTTACGGCATTGCCTGACAACGGAAAAAGATTTCAGTTGCGTGAAGGACGAATTCGACCTTGCGGGCAACTATCTGGAGATGCAAAAAATCAGGTACGGCGGGTTGTTCTCATACAGCCTCGTCCTGCCGGATAAAGTTTCCCTGTGCCGGGCGCCGGCGTATCTGCTGTTGCCCTTTGTGGAAAGCGCCGTTGCCCGGGGCATCGAGGCGAATGAAGAGGGGTATTCCCTGGCATTGTCCGCGGATATGGAAGATGGCGAGGTGGTCATTCGCATTGCGGGCAACGCTGCCAACCTGTCCGGCGATTCCGCCTCTTCCGTGCCGGCCCGGAACAGCGCCGGCGACGAAGCGGCGGACGACGGCCTGTCCCTGGCCCGGCTCAGGCTGGAGACGCTTTTCGGCGGAAAGAGCATTGTTTCCTTCGGCAGCATACCGGGCGGTTCCGAGTGCGTTATCCGCTATCCGCCGCTGTACAAGGAGCCCGGATAATGTACCGGGTGCTGGTTGCCGAAGGGGAGCCGCTCACGCGCGAGGCGCTGTGCATTATGATCAACCGCGTTGAGGGGTTTGCGGCGGTTCATGCCGTTGGCAGAGGAGAGCGCGCTGTTGCGCTGTGTTGCGGCGACGCCGTGGATCTGGCCTTTTTATCGGTGTCCATGCCGGGCCTTTCCGGGCTGGAGGTTGCGAAACATCTGCACATACACGCTCCGGCCATTCCCCTGGTTCTTGTAACCAGCAGGAACACTTTCGGCTTCGCGCAGGAAACCGTCCGCCTCAACATCAGCGCCTATGTTTCCAAACCTGTATCTTTTGCCGCTGTTCAGGATATTTTGCTCGCGCATAAAGCCAATCATGCCTACCGCTCTCCCCGTCTGGTCGAAAACTTTATGGAAAGCATAGCCGCCAGGGATTTTCCCCGCGCATACGCGGCCATACGCCCGGCCGCGGAAGACCTTCGCTCGTGCGCCGGGCGCGACGCCGTACGCAGGCATGAGTTGTTGACGCATATAAGCCAAAGCCTGCTTGTTTCTCTGGAAGAATATGACTGGCAGGACAAGAGCCTTGATCCTTTGCCGGTTTTTGAGCCCGGACGGCTGCTGGAGGACGGCGGCGTTGATTTGAGCCTGTTTCATACCCTGGATCAGGTGTTCCGGCGAAACGCGCTGAAAGCGTACCCCATTCTTGTACACGCCTTTGCGTATATTGACCGGAACATCAAAGAAAAAACCGGGCTGGAGGATATAGTCGGCCATTGCCCGGCAAGCCAGACCCATGTGAGCAGGATGTTCAAAAAATACTTTAATCTGAGCGTGATGGATTACATCCACCTGCACAAGCTTCACCTGGCCAAAATGATTTTTACCTATGCCGGGGAAAGCGCCGCGGAAGTGGCCTTTACCCTTGGCTATACCGAGGCGGGATATTTCAGCAAGATATTTAAAAAATTCGAGAACCGCACAGTGCAGCAATACAAGGCTTTACTACGCAATAGCGCGGGCGGCGGCAAGGCCGGTTTCAGATAATGCCGGGCCGGGAAACGCAGCGCAGCGATCTTCACGCCGGGACGGCAGGCTGGCGTGCGGTATCGATGATCTACCCCCGCATGCGGCTGATGTAGTCGCGCATTCCGGCGGCGATGACTCCGGAACGCGTGAGCCCCAGTTCATCCGCCATGACGTCTATATCGGCAAGGATATTCGGCTTCAGCGAGATAGATAAATGGACAGGCGGGATCTTTTTCGCAGGTTTTGCCAGGTCGACGAGGATATACTGGTAGAGCGTTCCTTCCGGCAAAGGTTCGTTATCCTCCTGTGCTTCGGCCTCCATTTGCGCTTGTGCTCCTTCCGGAGTTGAGGGTATCGGCAAAACATCATTGTCCGCGAGCATGCCGGACAAGTGCAGTCCCATTGCTTCCTGAGCCATAGCCAGAGCATGCGCGAGATTATTTCCCACGGAAACGCATCCGGGAAGATCCGGGAAAACTACGCCGTATTGCCCTGATCCATCGCGATACGGGATGAGGCAGGCAGGATAGTGATACATATCATCCTCTTTTTTTGAGCTTCAATCCGCTCTGTTTTTCAATGCTTTTCAGCAATTCGCCCTCAATATCCTTTTCAGGATGCGGAACGGTCACCTTGCCGGGCTTCGAGGGATGCTTGAATTGGAAATGGTCTCCAGCCGTAGCCACATGCTCCCACCCGTCTTTTTTGAGCATCTTGATAATTTCCCTGCTGGTCATGGCGCCGTCCTTATTTCATTGTCTTTACCTTATTCTCGGCTATCATTAATTTCAATACTTTTATGCAAAAAATAATCAAAAAATAATCAAAAAAATGATTATTTTTTATCAGTATCTTTCCTCATCGACACAGTCATCCAAAGTTTGCGGCAAAAATCTGCTTACAACGCGATATAACATATGTTATCAGTGCCGGAGGATATAGAGCATTTTAACATTGAAAATGTTGAAATGCTCTGGCGGCGGGTACCGCCGTCCGCCCCGCAGGCGTAGGCGAAACAAGTTTCACCGTCAAGCGCCGGAGGGAGCGTCTCAAAATGAAACTGCTCCAGTCGGCCATTGCCCGGCATGCCAGACCCGTGTGAGAAGGCTTTACTGCGCAACAGCGCGGGCAAACGATTCAATAAGGCGTGAAAACGCTGAGCGCCGTGCCGCCGGAACTGCGCCCGCTGATGGAGCGGGTCTTGGTCTGCCTTTTCGCGCCGCCTCCGCAAATACCGACTACGCAAGGAGACAAACGATCATGACACAGGATTGCCAAACCATCATTGACTTTCTGGGCTGCGACTATGAACTGTTTGAAAACGAGCCGGACGGCGCGAAAATCTGCGCCCGCCATGAGGAACTGTGGGAGCAGGGGCGGAGTGAAGGCTTTACTCCGCTGTTGATCGTCGTATCGGATGTGCTGGCGGAGGCGATAGAACTGGCCTATGAGGACGCTGACCTCGAAGTCGCTGCCGAAAACGCGGCCGCCGTGCGCGACGACATTCTGCAAAAGGCCGGAACGGTGGACGTGGACGCTTTCCTGTCGGCGCGGCTGGCGGAGTACACGGAAATGCACGAGGGCGACGACATCACGGGGGAATTTGAGGATTGTGAACCCATTGATTGTCTGATCTCCATCAATGTGAAAAACGACATCCCGGAAATCATCCTCGCTAAAATCCCGACGGCGAACCCGTGGGAAGTGGCCGCGTGGGTTCCGATGGGCGGCTTTAACGACTGCCCTTCCCCCGCCGGGCAGGTCGCCGTGTTCCGGCGCTGGCACGAGCGGTACGGCGCGGTTCCCGACCTGGTGAGCTATGACGAGTGGGAACTGGAAGTGCGGGGCAAAAAACCGGTCAACGACAACGCGGGCGCGGAGGCTCTGGCCAGAGAGCAGTTCGCCTTCTGCTACGATATTGTCATGCAGGCGGGAGAAGACTGCGACAGCATCCGCGGCCTGGCAAACCGGCTCAGGGGTTCTTCCACCTGGTATTTTTGGTGGGATTGAATTAGAGCGGTTTGACATTGAAAATGTCGAACCGTTCTGCAAGGGTTTGCCGCGCAAATCCTTGCTTCAGCCGTTGCTGCGCAGCAGCTTACGGATGAAGACAGCAATTGGTTACACAGCGCGCGAAGCGGAGAACCGCTGTCGCTATCCGTAAGCCGGAAAGACCGGCTAACGGCTACCGCGCCGCGAAATTATCGCAAGGCGAACTTGCTTCAGCCGTTGCGACGGAGGAAGCTACGGATGAAGACAGCAGCGATGCTTCGCCGTCAAGCGACAATTTCAAGCGCAAAATGTTGTAGGACAAAACGGGGCGAAGGATCATGACGTTCCGCCTTGCGGCCGGCATAGCGCTGCCGTTCTTGCTCGCGTTGCTTCCTGTCCGGGAGGCCGCGGCGAAAAACGCGGCTTCCTCCTTCTATTACAAGTCGGCATTGACAAAGCCGGCTCCGGCATACAGCAGCCTTTCCATACGTGAATTGCGGGCCAGGGCTGACGATGGTGATACCGCGGCCATGGTCGTTTTGGGCGAAGCCGCGAAAGCGGATCAAATGGAAAGCTACGCCGGGTGGTTCAAGAATGCCGCTGATAAAGGAGATCCCCTCGGCATGGCTTTTTACGGCGAAGAGCTGTCACGTTCCGGCAAGTTGCCCGAAGGGCGGGCCTTACTTGAAAAAGCCGCTGACAAAGGTTCGGCCATAGCCCTGGATTGGCTTTCCCAGCTTGCTCTGGACGGAAAAATATCCTTGCCGCCCGAAGCATATGAACGCTGGATCCTGTCCGCGCTGCCTCACGATCATTTCAGCGCGTTCAAATTCCAAAATTTGTGGGAATGGGAACAAACAGGCGCCATTGCGCCCGGTTTTGTGGACAGCATGATGGAACGGTTGTCCGCCAGGGCG
Organism: Deltaproteobacteria bacterium; assembly: GCA_031266055.1. GTDB lineage: Bacteria > Desulfobacterota > Desulfovibrionia > Desulfovibrionales > Desulfovibrionaceae > WRHT01. The sequence goes on along the minus strand of JAISBT010000048.1, from coordinate 26,239 downwards.
GATGCCGGGGACGAAACAGCCGCGTTCGCGGCGGGTTTTTGCCGGGAGTTCCGCGTCGCGGGGCAAGACAAGGATTTGGAACAGGCCGCGTTCTGGTATAAAAAAGCCGCCGAAGCGGGATTCCTCCCTGCGTGCTGGCGTTTATATCTGCTGTATAGCGAGATGGGCGACGGCAAAGCCGGCAGGGCATGGTTGCAGCGGGCCGCGCGGAACGGAGATATTGTGTCTCTTTTGCAGTCCGCCGGTAACGCCCTCCATGAACAGCCCGGCAACCCCGCCCTGGCTGCGGAACTCCTGCGGAAAGCCGATGCGTCGGGCAGCATTCTCGCGGCCAGGAGGCTGGCGCGTCTGTACCGGTCAGGCTTGCTGCCCGGCGGCGGGCCGGAAGCGGTAAAATGGCTGGAAAGGGCGGCGGAGGTCGGAGATTATGGCGCCTGGGCCGAGTTGGCCGCAATGTATCAATTAGGCGAAGGAGTGCCGCAAGATACGGCCAGGTCAGCGGAACTGTGGGCCAGAGTAGCGCATGATCAAGCCTTTTTCGACGAAGAGGCGCGCTCCCTGCTTACGCCGTGACGGCACGCGTTGAGGGTCGCGATGCTCCCGGCGGGAGATTCATCGTTCCGGCTCCGCTTAACTCCAGCTTACCGATTTGAGGGAGGGTGAACAACCTATTGAAACATTACACTTCAAACGTAGCGAAGCGAAGTTTTAAGTGTGACATGGTAGTAGAAATATTCCCTGAAATTGGTTCAAAGGGGCAATGCCTTTTCAATCCCGTGCAGCCTCCTGTACGGCTTTGGTGATCCATTGATTCAGACTGAGACCGTGCGCGGCGGCGGCGACGCTGGCATCATAATAGGTTTCCGGATCAAGGCGCAACGCGAATTTTCCCTGCGGCTTTTTGGGGGAAACGCCGTCTTCCTCGCACATGCGTAAAAACACCTTAAGCGATGTCTGGCCTTCCCGCTGCAAGCCTTCCGTATCCTTGGCGTAAAAATCCGCCCCGCCGTTCAGGCCGACAAATTCGCCGCGAAACATGCCGATTTCCTGATTGTATGTGATGACAGCCTTATAGCCGCCGTAGAATTGCATGGTATTTTTCATGGCTTCACTCCATTGGCTTCCAGCCAGTTGCGGACGCTCGCCACAGCGCCTTTGTCCGCGTCCGGCGAAGGGTGCGGACGGTGAAACACACGCCTGTCGCCGAAAAGCCGGACGCACACGCGAGAGCCTTCCGCTTGGGAAATAGTCGCGCCAAGATCCGTAAAAAGCGCCTCAATGTCCGTCCAACGTATATTCCCGCTGACAGGACGCTGAAAAAGCAGATGCAGCGTTTTCCGGTGTTTGGCCTTCATGGAGAAATAATATCATTGGATGATGTTATGTCAAGGCAGCAATTTGACATATCAGGCTTTCATGCCCACAATATCATCCAATATCTTTTATAATCTATAAGTGAACACTTTCAGGGAGGTATTGTATGGGAAAGGATTTTTTTGACCTGACCGGGAAGAAAGCCGTGGTTACCGGAGCGGGCAGAGGTCTTGGCCGTAGCATTGCGGTGGCTCTCGCCCGGTATGGGGTGGACGTCATGCTCTGGAGCCGCACGGTTTCCGAGCTTGAACAGACGGCCGCGCTCGTCCGCGCCGAAGGCCGCCGGGCCTGGATCGAGTCTGTTGATATAACCGAGGTCGCGCTCACGGCCAAAATGGCTGAAAAAGCCGCCGAAAGCATGGGCAGGGTGGATGTTCTCGTGAACAACGCCGGAGTGAACAAGCCCCAGCCCACGGCGGAAGTTGACGAGGCCACCTGGGACATGCTCATGAATACCAACCTCAAGGGCGCATTCTTTTGCGCCCAGGCCTTCGGCAAAATCATGATCGCCCAAGGCGGCGGCAAAATCATCAACGTGTCCTCGCAGTCCGGCAAAGTAGCGCTGCTCAACCGGGCGGCCTATTGCGCGAGCAAGGGCGGCGTTGACCAGATTACGCGCGTCATGGCTTACGAATGGGCGGAGCACGGCGTTACGGTCAATGCTGTGGCCCCCACCTTCGTGGAAACCGAGATGACGGCGAACATGTTCAAGAAAGAGGAATTCAGGGACTACGTTTTCAGCAAGCTGCGCGTGCCGCGCCTGGCCAAAGGCGAAGAGGTCGCCGCGGGCGTTATCTATCTGGCCTCTCCCGGAGCGGACATCGTGACGGGCCACATTCTGTATATCGACGGGGGCTGGACGATCCACTAAAGCAATATAATTTTGAGACGCTCCCTCCGGCGTTTAACGGCGAAACATCTCTGCTGTCTTCATCCGTAAGCTGCTGCGCAGCAACGGCTGAAGCGCGGTAGCCGTTAAGCGGCTTGCCGCTTTACGGATAGCGACAGCGATTGTCCAAGATGGAATGTCTGGCAACTATTTGCTGTCTTCATCCGTAAGCTGCTGCGCAGCAACGGCTGAAGCAAGTTTCGCCTACGCCTGCGGGGCAGAGCATTTTAACATTTTCAATGTTAAAATGCTCCAGTACCATGTCACGCCTGTTGCGACAGTGCAGGCGTGACATGCTTGCCTCCGGCATGCTTCGCATTTCGACTCAACTCCGCAAAATATCTTTCAGAAAAATATTGACAAGAGCTTTTCTGAATATTATTACTAATCTTACCTTTTTAGTAATATTAACTAACCGGCAATTCAGGAGGAATCATGCGGAGAAAAAATCGTTTGTTGGTTTACTTGCAGGCGCTGCTCACGCTTTGCCTGCTGGCGGGCGCCGTTTTCGCCCCGGGTTTGAGCGCGCAGGCCGCCGCGCCCAAAATCATCGTGGCGGACGCCAATTCCACCCATCACCTGAACCTGTATGTGGCCTATGAAAAGGGCCTGTTCACGAAACGCGGGCTGGAGGTGGAAATCCGGCAGACCAGTTCCGGCGTGGCCGCGGTGGTGGGAGGCGAAGCGGACATCGTGTTCAACTGCCCCACAGGCGTCATCACCCCCATTGCCAAGGGCCAGAACATCATCATCATCGCCCAGGTGAAAATTCCCTGCACTTCGGTGCTGGTAGCTCCGGTAAGCGCGCCGTTCAAAAAGCCCTCCGACCTTAAAGGTCTGCAACTCGCCGGTCTTTCCAGTACTTGCTGCGCGGTTATAGCCATACGCGACACCTTGAAGCAAAAATTCGACACCGAGTTCACCCTGACCGCCCTTGCTCCCGGCGCCGCGCTGGCCGCTCTGGAAAGCAACTCCGTGGCGGCCGCGATTCTGGAAGAGCCCTTTGTGGCCGAAGCTCTGCTGCTGAAGGATGCCGCCGGGAAACCCAAATACAGAACGATTTTCGACGGCCGCTCCGACATTGACGGCGACGGCAAGGTAGAGCCCAATCTGGCGGGAGAAAATCCGCCTTGCCGCACCATCAACGCGAACAGGGATTTTGTCAAAAAGCGCGCCGCGGACGCCAAAGCCTTTATTGAGGCCATTGATGAAGCGGATAAACTGATCCGCGGCAATCCCGCGGCCGACGATATTGTCGCCATAGCGCAGAAGTATGTGCCCAACGTATCCCGACAGGCCATCATCAACAGCAACCCCAAGCTGGGCTTCCAGATCAAGCTTGACACCGTGGGGCTCACCGGGTACGCGCAGGCTCTGGTCAATCAGGGAACCATTGAGAAAAATCCCGGCGATGCGCTTTTTGCGCCGGAATTCAAAGGCATTACCTGGTGATGGCCGATCAGTACGCAACAAGGGGAATCCGCCGGGTTCTGACGGAACTCGGCGGATTTGCCAAAAACGCCGGGGGAAATTTTTTTTCCCCGGGCTTTCTCTGTCTGTTTATTCCCCTGCTCCTGCTCTGGGAAGCGTTGCCCCGGCTCGGCCTTGTGCCGGAGAGCCTGCTGCCGCGCCCGAGCACGGTGGCGGCTGCCTTCTGGAATATGCTGCTGCGCAAAGACCTTGCTCTGCATGTTCTTTACAGTCTGGGGCGGTTTTTCGCGGCCTTCGGCATAGCGGTGCTTCTGGCGGTGCCCACAGGTTTGCTCATGGGCTGGAATCCAAAAATACGGGCCGTATTTCTGCCTCTCTGGCAGCTCCTTTCGCCCATACCGCCGCCGGCCTGGGTGCCCATGACCATTATCATCTTCGGCATAGGTTCAAGCATGCACATTTTTCTTATGGTCATCGGAATTTTTTATCCGGTGCTCTTCAATACCTATCAGGGGGTAAAGGACACCGACCCGCGCTACCTCGCTTCCGCCAGGGTGTTCGGCGCGAGCGAGTTCACCCTGCTGCGCAATGTATACTTCTGGCACGCTTTCGGCGCCATTATCATGAGCCTGAAAACCGGCGTGGCCATGGGGCTGGTGATGCTGGTCATCGGCGAGGCGTACGGCGGCAGGATGGGCGTGGGTTTTCTGCTGGGGCAGGCCAAGGACTATTTCCTGATTCCGGACATGATGGTCTGCATGGGCGTGCTGGGTTTTATCGGTTGGTTTCTGATCGAAATCCTGAAATACGTTGAAATCAAGCTGGCCGTCTGGAAGGTGGGGAGATAGGCGCCATGATTGAAGCGCGCGGCATCAGCAAGTTTTTTTCAGTGCTGAATGAAAAGGGGTTGGCCGAAGGGCTTACCGCGGTATTGAACGTCTCCCTGAGCGTCCGGGATGGCGCGGTGGTCAGTTTGCTCGGGCCTTCGGGATGCGGCAAATCCACCTTTCTGGAAATTCTGGCCGGGCTTCAGGCCCCCACGGACGGTGAAGTGCGCATAGACGGCAAACTCGTGCTGGAACCTCTCCCCTCGACCAGAAAAGAAATGGAAGACTACAAGCGCCGCTACCGCTTCATCTCGCCGTTGGCCAACGGGGTATTCACCAATCGTCCCAGGCACGACATCGCCATGATTTTTCAGGATTACGCGATTTTTCCCTGGATGACGGCCATGCAGAACATTGTGTTCGCGCTGAAGCTGCGCGCTTCCGGGCATGGCCGCTCCGGCCGGGCGGAAATGGCGGAAAAGGCCAGGTTTTATCTGAATAAAGTCGGGTTGGCCGAAGCGGAAAACAAATATCCTTCCCAGCTTTCCGGCGGCATGCGCCAGCGTCTGGCCCTGGCCAGGGCTCTTTCGGTGGAGCCCAAAATCATCCTCATGGACGAACCTTTTGCCGCGGTGGACGCCTTGCAGCGGGAAAAACTGCAAGACGGCCTCCTGCGTCTTTTGGACGATGCCAGGGCCGGAGCCGCGCCCATCAGCGTCGTCATGGTCAGCCATGACGTGCAGGAGGCGGTTTACCTTTCCGACGAAGTGCTTGTGTTTTCACCCGGCCCCGGCGGCACGGTGCGCAACCGCATCCCGGTGGCGCTTCCCCGTCCCAGGGCGCGGACGGATCCTGCCCTGGTGGAGATTCAGGAGCGGGTGTTCGCCATTCTGCAATATGACCTCAACCAGGAAAGCATGTACTCCATATGAGCATTATCTCTACAGCGGCGGACAGCCGGGGAAAAATTTACCGGGACATAATCGAGGCGCGCGGCAATACGCCCCTGGTGCGTCTGGCCAGGCTGGGAGCCGGGCTTCCGGGCATATTGCTGGCCAAAGTGGAATCCTTCAATCCCATGAACAGCGTCAAGTGCCGCATAGGCGCGGCCATGCTGGAGGCGGCGGAACGCGAAGGAAAGCTGGTTCCCGGCGGGACGGTCGTTGAACCCACCTCCGGCAACACCGGCATTGGTCTGGCCTTTGCCTGCGCGGCCAAGGGCTATAAGCTGGTGCTGACCATGCCGGAAACCATGTCCGTGGAGCGCCGGAAACTGGCGGCCATGCTGGGGGCGGATGTGGTGCTGACCTCCGCCAAGGACGGCATGTCCGGTTCCGTGCGCAAGGCCGCAGAACTGCTGCATCAACTGCCGGGCGGCTTCATGCCCATGCAGTTTGAGAATCCCGCCAATCCGGAGGCGCACCGCCGCACCACGGCGGAAGAAATCTGGGCCGACACGCATGGCGGGGTGGATTGTTTCGTGGCCGGGGTAGGCACGGGCGGCACCATAACCGGGGTAGGCGAGGTGCTGAAAGCGCGCAGGCCGGGCGTGCGCGTCGTGGCGGTGGAACCTGACGCTTCGCCGGTGCTTTCCGGCGGCCGGCCCGGCCCGCATCGCATCCAGGGCATAGGCGCAGGTTTTGTGCCCAAAATCCTCAACCGTTCAATTATTGACGAGATAGTGCGGGTAACCAATGAGGACGCCATCAATACCGCGCGGGAACTGGCGCGCGCGGAAGGCATTCTTGCCGGCATCTCCGCCGGGGCGGCGCTCTGGGCGGCCCGGAGCATTGCCGGACGCCCGGAAAGTTCCGGTAAAATTATTGCGGTCATTCTGCCGGATTCCGGCGAGCGTTATCTTTCCACCCAACTTTCGGCCCTGGAGGAATAAACATACGTAATGCGTCGGTTTTTTTGCCCGCAAGCGCCGGGCCGGCCAGCATAAAATTGAAAACTCGCGATTATATTTTGCATATTATAATTTTCCATGCTATGGGCTATGGCTATGAAGATTCATTATCATTAAGGGCGAGTCTCCAAATTAAATTGCTCCAGGAAGCAAGGCGGAGCTTGAGGCTTCCGCCGCAACCGGCGGATAAAATTGCAGGACGCGGTTTTTATCCGGAATCCGAATAAAAGACGAGAATTTGGTGTTCTTTTATTTCTTCACGCCCAGGCACCCAAGAGGATTTCGTTGCAGCCGGAATCCTTCCCTGTTTCTTTATTCTCCCCTCCGGCGCGTTGCCGGGCAGCTCATCCATGTAAATCCGCGAGGAGGTTTTTATGGCTAAAGAAGGTTCCGTAGCGCCAAAAGAACGTGTGAACATAGTTTACAAACCCGCCATGGGAGACGCCCAGGCGGAGGCGGAACTGCCGCTCAAGCTCACGGTTCTGGGGGATTTCACCCATCGCCCCGATGACAGGCCGCTGGAAGACCGCGAACCTGTATCGGTGGACAAGGATAATTTCAACGATGTGCTGAAAGCTCAGAACGTCAAGCTGGATATTGTGGTCGATAACAAGCTGGCGGAGGATCAGGAGGCCAAAATGCCTGTAAGCCTCAGTTTCGCCGGCATCAAGGATTTTGAACCGGACGCCGTGGCCGGGCAGGTGCCGGAACTGGCGGAATTGTTGCGCCTGCGCGAAGCCTTGAAAGCCCTTAAAGGCCCGTTGTCCAATATCCCGGATTTCCGCAAAAAAGTGCAGGAAGCCGTCAAGGATGACGCAACGAGAGCGCAACTGCTTGCCGCCCTCGGTCTGGACGCATAACCGGAACAAGCGGCAGGAGGTATGCCTATGTCTCAGAATCAGACAGAAAACGCTCAAGTGACCGCTGCGGCTCCCGATCTTCTGGACGAAATTGTCGCCGCATCCAAACTGAAACCTGACGATGAAGGGTACTCCGTCACGCGCGCGGGTTTGCAGGCTTTTCTCAAAGAAATCGTTGTCGTCAAGCCGGAAGCCAAAATTTCATCCAAACTCGTGGATGACATGATCGGTGAGATTGACGCCAAGCTTTCCCTGATGGTCAATGCCATCATGCACAACGAAGAGTTCCAGAAATTGGAATCGTCCTGGCGCTCCCTCAAGTATCTGGTGGACAAGACGGATTTTCGCGAAAACAACAAAATTGAACTCATTAACGTGTCCAAGGCCGATCTGCTGGCGGATTTTGAAGACGCGCCCGAAGTGGTGAAATCCGGCCTGTACAAGCAATTGTACACGGCGGAATACGGACAGTTCGGCGGGCAGCCCGTGGGCGCGGTCATCGCCGATTACGATTTCGGCCCGGATCCGCAGGACATGAAACTGCTGCAATACACGGCTTCGGTTTCCACCATGGCGCACGCCCCGTTCATCGCCGGGGCGGGCAAAACGTTCTTTGGGCTGGATTCATGGGAAGAGCTGCCCAATCTCAAGGATCTGCATACGATATTTGAAGGGCCGCAATACGCCAAGTGGAGATCGTTCCGCGAATCCGAAGACGCCCGTTCCGTGGCCCTTACCTTGCCGCGTTTTTTGTTGCGTCTGCCTTACGGGGAGGATACCAATCCCGTCAAACGTTTCAACTTCACGGAACAGGCTGACGCAACCGGGGATTTTTGCTGGGGCAACACCTCCTTCGCTCTGGCCGCGCGCCTCACGGAATCCTTCGCCAAATACCGCTGGTGCGCCAACATTATCGGCCCGCAAGGCGGCGGAGCGGTTGAAGATTTGCCTTTGTACAACTTTGAGTCCATGGGGCAGACGCAGACCAAAATTCCGACTCAGGTGCTTATTTCCGAGCGCCGGGAATATGAGCTGGCCGAAGAGGGTTTCATCGCCCTGACCATGCGCAAGGGTTCGGACAACGCGGCTTTCTTCTCCGCCAATTCCTGCCAGGTTCCGAAAATCTTCCCCAACACGCCGGAAGGCAAAGAGGCGGAAACCAATTACCGCCTGTCCACGCAACTGCCTTACATGATGATCATGAACCGGCTGGCCCACTATATCAAAGTCATCCAGAGGGAAAACATCGGCACCTGGAAGTCGAAAGAAGATCTGGAACGCGAGCTCAACAAATGGCTGAGCCAATATGTGACGGAAATGGACAATCCCGATCCGGTGACCCGCAGCAGGCACCCCCTGCGTCTGGCCAAGGTGGAGGTCAGCGACGTGGCCGGCAACCCCGGCTGGTACTCGGTCACCATCAAGGCTCAACCGCACTTCAAATACATGGGGGCGAGCTTCACTCTCTCCCTGGTAGGCAAATTGGACAAGGAATAACGCTCATTAACCTCAACCGCAAAAGAGAAAGGAGTGTGTCATGGCTCTCACCGCGTATGTAAAAGTAGAAGGTAAAAGTCAGGGAGAAATCAAGGGCGACTGCCCGCAGAGCGGCGACAAAAAAGATAGAATTCTTGTCTACGGCATTGATCACAGCGTGGAAATCCCCAAGGACACCCACACGGGCCTGCCCACCGGCCAGCGCATCCATCATCCGCTTACGCTTACCAAGGGCAAGGACAACGCCAGCCCGAAGCTCTTCAAAGCCTGCTGCACCGGCGAACAGTGCTCCGTGACCCTGGATCAGTACCGCATCAAGGCGGACGGCACCGAAGAAAAATACTTCACCGTCAAGCTTGAGGAAGCCATCATCGTCAACATGCGGGAATTCACTCCCGTGACCTTCCTGGCGGAAAACAAACCGTATCATGATATGGAGGAACTTTCCCTGACCTATTCAAAAATTACCTGGACTTACAACGACGGCAATATTGAATTCGTCGACGACTGGAAGGCCTGATACTGAAATATACGCAAAACAAAGCGGAAGGCCGGGCGGCCTGCCTCTCTTTCCGTTTTGTTTTGCGGTTTCAAGTTGATGCTGAAAAAGTCGGGAAACGACTTTTTCAGAAAGGCGCGCCAGCTACAAGCGCCGCTACGCGTACGCCGCAAGGAGCATCGCAAGCGCAAAATGCTATAAACGCTGCAAGGAGAAGCCATGGTCAGTTTGGACATCAAGCGTCTCTTGGACAAATGCGACAATTTCTGCACTCAGGCCTTGTATGACGCTGCCGGACTGGCGGTGGACAGAACCCATTACGAGGTGGCGGCGGAACATTTTCTGCTGAAATGCCTGGAAAGCAAAAACGCGGACGCCGCGGTGCTGCTGGAACGCTATGGCCTTGACCGTCCGGAGGCGATCCGGGGGTTCACGCGCGCTCTGGACGCCTTCAAAAGCGGCAATTCCGCCCGGCCGGGTTTTTCTCCCATGCTTATTGATCTTCTGGAAACAGCCTGGCTGGTTTCTTCCGTTGACCTGCGGCAGACGTCCATCCGTTCCGGCGCGGCGCTGCTGGCCTATGCCGGCCGGCCGGCCTACTATTCCCAAAGCGCTCAGGCCCCGTCCCTGTCCGGCATCAACCGCGACGAGGCCACGCGGAATTTTCTTGTGCTTACGGAACACTCTTCCGAAAACGCGCCCCCGGCCGGGAGCGGCGCGGATGCAGCGGACGCCGCTTTGCCTCCGGACGGCACGGCCCAGGGCTTTGTCGCCCAGTTTTGCGAGGATTTCACCGCCAAGGCCAGGGCCGGTAAAATAGACACCGTGTTCGGGCGCGATGCGGAAATTCGCAGCGTGCTTACAATATTGGCCCGGCGGCGCAAAAACAACCCCATTCTGGTAGGCGAGCCGGGGGTCGGCAAAACCGCCGTCATTGAAGGGCTGGCCAAACGCATTGTGGAAGGGGATGTGCCGGAATCGCTGAACGGCGTGACCCTGCTTTCGCTGGATTTGGGCCTGCTTGAAGCCGGCGCGGGCATGAAAGGCGAATTTGAACGCCGCCTCAAGGGGGTGATCGACGAAATCAAGGGCAGTCCCAAGCCGATCATTCTCTTCATTGATGAAGCGCACATGCTTGTCGGCGCCGGCGGCCAGGCCGGAGGTTCGGACGCGGCCAACCTGCTCAAACCGGCTCTGGCGCGGGGCGAGTTGCGTACCTGCGCCGCCACCACCTGGAAAGAATATAAAAAATATTTTGAAAAAGATCCGGCTCTGGCCCGCCGCTTTCAGCCCGTCAGCCTGGAAGAGCCGGATACGGCTTCCGCCGTCCTGATTTTACGGGGTCTGCGCGAAAGCTATGAAAAAGCCCATGCCGTCGTGGTGCGCGACGACGCCATAACCAGCGCCGTGGAGTTGTCCAGCCGTTTCATTACCGGCCGTTTTCTGCCGGACAAAGCCATTGATCTTATGGATACCGCCTGCGCCAAGGTGAAAATGAGCCTTTCGACCAAACCTCCCGAACTGGAAGATACCGAGCGCGGCGGGCAGGCGCTGCTGCGCGAACTGGACGCGCTGGAGCGGGATGCGGCCAACGGCGCGCCGGTGGATGAGGAAAAAATGACGGCCCTGCGCGGCGAGATAGCCGGGGCGCAGCAAAAAGCTCTTGATCTGACCGCGCGCTGGGAAAAGGAGCGCGCGGCCGCGTTAATCCTTGTGAGCGCGCGGTCGGCTTACGCGGATGCCGTGCGAACCCTTAAATCCGCTGATGCCGGGAGCGCGCCCCCGCTTGAGGAAAACCCGCGTACAGAGGAATCCGGCAGCGCCGGGAGCGCGCCTTCGCTTGAGGAAAACCCGCGGACAGATCCTCCTCCGGACGTCCCCCCGGATGTCCCGGCGTTGAAAAACGCGCTGGATGAGGCCCGGTCGGCCTATACGGAGGTCCAGGGCGAAGCTCCCCTCACCTGCATCGAAGTTACGCCGGATGTGGTGGCGCAGGTGGTCTCCGACTGGACGGGAATACCCGTAGGCAAGGTCGCCCGCGAGCAGGCGTCCCTTGTAGCCGAATTGGACAGCCGCCTCGAAGAGCGGATTAAAGGGCAGGATGCCGCCATAGCCTCCATCAGCAAGGTGATCAAAGCCAGCAAGGCCGGATTGTGTCCCCCCGGCGCGCCCATAGGAACTTTTCTTCTTGTCGGGCCTTCCGGCGTGGGCAAGACGGAAACCGGCCTGGCCCTGGCGGATTTGCTTTTCGGCGACGAGGAAAGCGCCATAACCATCAACATGAGCGAATTTCAGGAACGGCATACCGTGTCGCGGCTCATCGGTTCGCCTCCCGGTTATGTCGGCTACGGCGAAGGGGGTCTGTTGACCGAGGCCGTGCGCAAGCGTCCCTACAGCGTAATTTTGCTGGACGAGGTGGAAAAGGCGCATCCGGACGTAATGAATCTGTTCTATCAGGTTTTCGATAAAGGGGAACTGACGGACAGCGAGGGTAAAAAAGTCGGTTTCGGCAGCACGGTCATTCTGCTTACCTCCAATATAGGTTCGGAAAAAGTGCGCGATGCCACGCTGAAAGATCCTCCCGCCGATGCCGAGGAACTCAAGGCTTTGCTCTGGCAGGATCTCTGCGCGCATTTCAAGCCGGCCTTGCTGGCCCGCATGGCCATTGTGCCCTATGCCGCGCTTTCTCCGGAGGCGCTGACCGGCATCGCCCGCATGAAACTGGACGCCCTGGCCGCCCGCTTGCAGGCAGGCAGCAAAACCTCGCTGCGTTATTCCGACGCTCTGGTGCGGACGCTTGTGGATCGCTGCCGCGAAGTGGATACAGGCGCGCGCAACATTGATCATATTTTGACGGCGAATGTGCTGCCCAAGCTCGCCCAGATCCTTCTGGAAAAAATGTCGGAAAAGGAAGCCCCGGCTGCGGAAATTCACCTGGATGTGGATGAAAACAGCGAATTCACTTTGGAGTTCGCGGACGCCGCGCGGGTCGCGCCCTGAAAACCTCTAACTTCGGCGGTTGCGGATGGATTTTTCAACGCTGGGCACCAACCCTGTAGCCGGCCCCAGTCCGTCTGGCGCGGACGCCAGCTATGAGCCGGAATATACGGACATTCTGGCTGAAATTGGAAAGCTGAGTTTTTCCGGCCAGGGAACCGCTGTTTCCTGGCCGCTGGTGGAGCAAAACGCGGTTCTCATCCTTTCCGGCAAATCCAAAGACATCCAGATTGCCGCTTATCTGGCGGTTGCTCTGCTGCATAACAGGGGATTGGAGGGCCTGCCGGACGGCCTGCGCCTGCTTTCCGGGCTGCTCGGCACGTTTTGGGAAACGGCCTGGCCTCCGGTCAAACGAATGCGCGGCCGCATAAACGCTCTGTACTGGTGGCGCGAACGCACGCAAGCCTTTTTACAGGAGCAGGCGGGACAGAACGCCGGCATACCGGCGGACTTGCGTGACCGCATTCTGGAAGCTCTGGCCGGACTTGACAAAACCATAGCCGCGTTGTTGCCGGATTTTACGCCCTTGAAGGAGATGGCCGCGCTCGTCGGGCGCCTCGGCCCGTCAAACTCCGGTGACAAGCCGGCGCCGCGGGAGCTTGCGCAACCCGCGCAGGCCTCCCCGCAGGCTTCCCCGCCGGCGCCGCCTTCCGACGATCCGGCCGTCCTGCGCCAACGGTTTGTGGCGGCGGGGCGGGAATATCTGATCAGGGCCATGCGTCTGGAACCGGCCAACGCCTCTTTATGGAGATTGTCCAGACTTGTTTTATGGAGCGGGATAACCGCCCTGCCGCAAGCGGAAGGCAACCGGACGCTCCTGCCGGTTCCGGATGCCGCCTCCCTCAATCTGGCCAGACAGAAATCGGAAGCCGGCAACGCCCTGGAGGCCGCTTTCGCCGCCGAAGAATTTATGGCGACCGCTCCTTTTTGCCTGGATGCCCAGATGGTCATTTTCAAGGCTCTTTCCACTCTCGGCCCGCAATTTGCCGAAGCCGCGCAGGCGGTTCGGGACGAGAGCGGCCGTTTTGCGGCCCGTCTGCCGGGCCTGGAAAAACTTTCCTTCAATGACGGCGCGCCTTTTGCCTCGCCGCAAACGGCCGTCTGGCTGGCGGGCTTCTCCGGACAAAACCGCGTTGCAGCGGAAAAGGAAAAGCCGGAGTACGAGCGTAGCGAAAATGTGCTGGAGCGCAGCGAAAATGTGGTGGAGCGCAGCGAAAATGCGCTGGCTCGCAGCGAAAATGCGGCGGAGCGTGCTCTTGCGGCCGCCAGGGCGCTGCTGGCGCAAAACAGGCTTCCCGAAGCGCTGGACGCGCTGGACGCCGCCAAAACGGATTCTCCCGCAACAAACATGCGCTTCCGGATCGCCCAACTGGGCTTGTTGTGCGAGGGCGGCGCGGCGGCAACCGCTCTGGCTCTGGCGGAAACTCTGCTGGCGGACAGTTCCGCCCGCGATCTGGACAACTGGGATCCGGGCCTTGCCCTGGAGGCATTAACCGCCGCGCATCGCGCTTTTCTGCTTTTTGATGCGCAAAATCAGGAAACCCTGTCCGGAACGCTGAGCCGCATCACGCGCATAAAACCTTCGGCGGCTCTGGGGTAGCCTATGGCGCGCGAACTGCTGGACGACATCATAATGACCGCCGGGCTGGCGTCGGGAGGGAAGGAGGCTCTTGCTCTCGAACAGGGTTTGCGGGCGCTTTTTTCGCTTGCCGGGACGGAAAGCGTCGGAAGCCATTTGTCCGAAAATTTTCCGGATTATCTGACGGCGGCGATAGATGAAAAAATATCGGAGCAGTTGAACGAAATTTTGCACCATCCGGATTTTATCGCCGTGGAAGCCGTTTGGCGCGGATTGCATTTTCTCGTGGAAAGAGTGAATTTCAGCCAGAATATTCTCCTGGAATATCTCAGTGTTTCCCAAAACGATCTTTTCATGGATTTTGAAGACGCTTCGGAAATCAGCAAATCCGGTCTGTACAAACACGTCTATACGGAAGAATTCGGCCAGTTCGGCGGCCAGCCGGTGGCGGCGATCATTGCCGATTACACTTTCGGCGTTAACCCGCGGGATCTGCAACTGCTGCAATATATCGGCAATGTGGCGGCGTTGGCGCACGCTCCCTGTTTCGCGGCGGCCGGAAAGGGATTTTTCGGCATTGACCGGTGGAGCCGTTTGCCGGATTTGCGCGACCTGAAGAGCATTTTCGACATGCCCGGCCACGCGCGCTGGAACGCCCTCCGGGATACGGACATCGCCCGCTATATCGGGCTGACTCTGCCGGGTTTTCTGTTGCGCCTGCCCTACGGGCCGGAAAATTCCTCCGCCCGGGTTTCCTTCAATTTTACGGAAAAATCGGAGAACGAGGATCAGTTCTGTTGGGGCAACGCGGCTTTTGCCCTGGCCGTGTGCCTCGCGAACAGCTTTGCCAGATACCGCTGGTGCGTCAATATTATCGGCCCGGACGGCGGCGGGGCGGTCGGGCAGCTTCCCTGTTGCCGCTATGCGGCCATGGGGGGCACGCAAAGCAAGATACCCACCCGCGCCGTAATTTCTGAACACCGGGAATACGAGCTGGCCAATCTGGGTTTCATCTCTTTGGCCACCGGCAGGACTCCGGACGAGGGCATCTTTTTTTCCGCCAATTCCATCATGAAACCCAGAATTTTTCCCAAAACGCCGGAAGGCTTGGCGGAGGAAATAAGCTTCAGGCTGTCCACCCAATTCCCCTACATGATGATCATGAACAGACTTGCCCACTATGTGAAGGTGCTGCAGCGCGAAGGCATAGGTTCCTGGCGCAGCAAAGAAGATTTGGCCAGGGAATTGAACGAATGGATCAGCCGCTATGTGACGGCAATGGACACTCCTGACGCTCTGACCCGCAGCAGGCGGCCTCTGCGCGCGGCCCATATTGAAGTTCGGGATCTGGCGGAAGATTCCGGCTGGTATGCCGTCAGCATACGCGCACGTCCCCATTTCAAGTATATGGGAGTGAATTTTACCCTTTCCCTGGAAGGAAGGCTGGAAAAACAGACGGATGTGAGCGGGGATCGTTCCGGACAATAGAGCATTTTAACATTGAAAATGTTGAAATGCTCTGGCGGCGGGTACCGCCGCCCGCCCCGCAGGCGTAGGCGAAACTTGTTTCGCCGTCAAGCGCCGGAGGGAGCGTCTCAAAGTTAAATTGCCTTAGTACGCTGTCCCGCTTAAAAATGCAGATCAAACAGCGTACTGGCCGCCGGGCGGACAAGCCCGGCGCGCCGCCGAAGGCGGCGGAGCAAAGCAAAAACCACGTTTTTTGCTTTGCGATCTTCACACTTCAAACGTAGCGAAGCGCAGTTTTAAGTGTGACATGGTAATAGTACGCAGTCCCGCTTAAAAATGCAGATCAAACAGCGTACTGGCCGCCGGGCGGACAAGCCCGGCGCGCCGCCGAAGGCGGCGGAACGAGCCGGAAACCGCGGATGGAGAATTGTTTTGCTTTTTATTTATTCCCGCAAACCGCAAATAGTGATGATCCTGTTCTGGGGCGTCGCCATGGCGGCCATGTTTGCCTACGCCGCCGGCAATGATCTGCCGTTTTTCAGGCAGGAAGCCGCGCAGACCGGGCAGGCCAAAGCGCAAGTGGGACAGCCTCCGTCCTTGCGGGAACAGGGCGCGCCCGGCGTTTCAGAAGGCGCTATGGATAGTATGCGTATTCCGGTACGCCCGCCGGCGGACGACATGGAGGAGGAATTCGCGGCTGCACAGGCGTCTCCACCGCCGCCTCCCGTTTCCCGGCCGGCAACTTCCGTTGCCCCAGGCGGCGCGGCCACCGCCTCGGTCAGCCGGGGCAGGGGCCATATCGTCCAGCTTGGCCTGCATTTCAGGGAGAACGGCATGGCCCTGGTCATTGAAGGCGACAGCGCGCTGCCGGTACGGCAGTTTGTTTTGGCCGGGCCGGATCGTCTGGTTGTGGATTTGCCCGGTTCCTGGCGCGACTTGAAGGCGCCCGCAGTGCCGGACAACAACCTGGTGAGAGCCGTGCGCCTGGGGCGGTATGGCGATGCCGACCGCCTGGTGCTGGATCTCAAAACCAGGCTGGAGTCGCACCGCATCATCCGCATTAACGACAAGAAAGTCGAAGTACTGTTTGGAGCGTTTTAACTGGTACCATGTCACACTTAAAACTTCGCTTCGCTCCGTTTGAAGTGTGAAGATCGCTTCGCCGGAAAGCGTGGTTTCCGGCTCGCTCCGCCGCCTTCGGCGGCGCGCCGGGCTTGTTCGCCCGGCGGCGGGTGCCCGCCGCCCGCCCCGCAGACAATAAGGATTTGCGTATATGACGACAGCATGCAAGGAATTCAGCCCAATGTCCATCCTGGCCGCGCTCCGGGCTTCCGCCCTGTTTTGGCTGATCCTGGCGCTGTGCCTGCTGGCCGCGGGCTGCGGTTCGTCTTCTCCGCCCAAGCCCGCGTTGGAATCGGAAGACCAGGACAACGTGATCTGGGCGTTTGGCGGTAAATCCCTGCGGTTGCGCCTGAACGCGGCGAAGGATCTCAACACCTTTGAGGGCAGGGCGCATACGCTCCAACTTTGCGTTTATCAGCTTGACCAGCGGGACGCCTTTGATCTGAAGAAAAGCGACCAGGAAGGCATAGAGGGCATGTTGCAGTGCGCGGCTTTCGACAAATCCGTAAAAAGCGCCACGCGTATTTTTCTTCAACCCGGCGAAACGGCGCTGCATATTCTGGATCGGGCTGAAGGTGCCCGTTTCGCGGGGGTTGTCTGCGGATATTTTGAAGCCGATCCGGAGCGGGCCGCGAAACTGTGGACTATACCCTACAAGGAAGAGCGCGTGGGGCTGCTCTGGAAAACCACGCTGTACAGCGCGGGCGACCTTGTTCTTTGGCTGCATCTGGCCGGCCATGCCATGGAAGAAGACCAAACGCGGGAAAAAACGCAATGCGAGGAGAAAGCGCAGTGAACGGACACAGGCCGGTATTCTGGACGCAGGGGCTTTTTTTGCATCCCCAGCATTTTCAGGCGGGAGACGATGAACTCCAACGGCATATCACCCCTTTCCGCCAGTATGGGCTGCCTTATTTCTGGGGAGTGCGCCGTCTGGCCTGGCGTGATGCCGCCATTGAAGGCGCTCTGGAAATTGAAAGGCTTGAAGCCGTTTTTCCGAGCGGCGCCGTTGTAAATGCACCCTATGACGCATCTTTGCCTCCCCTTGCCCTGTCGGGCGACTGGCCGCTGCCGGACAAGGCCGGAACGCTGTACCTGGGTCTTGCCCTGCCGAATTCCGCCGGCAACAACGCCGCGCCGGCGGGCGCGTACTCCGGAACGCGTTTCATCTATTCGGAAACCCCCGAGCAAATGCCGGACGTCTACGGCACGGCTCCCGCCGCTCCGGTTCAGCGTCTTGCGTATGCCCCGGTTCTTGTTCGGGACGTCGATCTTGAACATTACCCGGATTTTGAAAGATTTCCCATCGCCCTGGTGCGGCGGATCGGAGAGCGCATTGAACTTGACCCGTATTTCATTCCCCCTCTGCTGTGTCTTGACGCAAGCGCGCGTCTTGCCGGGCTGGTGCAGGAGATACAGGACATGGCGCTTTCCTGCGCGGGGCGCCTTGCCGGGTACAAGAACACGGAAAGCGGCGGCAGCGCGGATTTGGCGTTTATGATCAATTTCACGACCTTGGGCGTTCTGAACCGGCATATTCCCTTGCTCGCGCATTTGCGCTCCGGCCCGAACACCCACCCCTGGCATATCCACGGCGCTTTGCGCCAATTCGCCGGTGAACTTTCCACGTTTTTTGACGATGTGGACTGCCTGGGACGTTCCGCCGCCTCGGACGGCTTTGCGGACTATCTGCATGAAAATCCGCAGGCAAGCTTTGAAACCCTGTGTTCTCTGCTGCGTAAATTTCTGAATGATTTGGGCCTGGGCGCATCCAAAACTCTTGTTCTTAAGCCCGAGCCGCCCTATTTCACGGCGGAAATCCCGGAAAATTTCTTTTCTCCGGCCTGTAAATACTGGCTTTCCATCCGTTGTGACAGCCTGACGGAAAGCATGGCCGAGAATTTTCCCCGCTTTTCCAAGCTGGGAACGCCGGATCGCCTGAACACCATCATTGCCAAAGCCGTTTCCGGCGTGCCGCTGACCAGGCTGCGCTCCGCCCCCCCGGGCTTCATCCAGAAGGCGACTGCCGCCTGGTACTCGATAGACGCCGGCCATCCGTTCTGGCAAAACATTGTGAAGCAGTCAAGGCTCAGTCTTTTCTGGGAAAACGCGCCGGAGGGCGCGGTAGCGCAACTTGTGGCTACGGGAAGATAGTATATGCGACAAGTTGACTATTTCAACGAAGCCATTGTCACTGCCATGCTGGCGATCGGAGCCGGCCTGAGCGTGCCGCCGGCCAGGCGCGCTGTTCCGGAGCCGGATGCCGGGACGGCGGCGAACGTGCCGCGCGCCAGGGACGGCGAAGACGGCGGCAGTGACCTGACCCGCGCGCCGACTCTGCACGGCTGCCTTGTCAGCCTGCTGGACGGGGCCGCGCGCCGCTGCACGGCAGACGGTCTGTCCCGGGAATACGCGGAAACAGCGGATTTTGCCGTCTGCGCTTTTATTGACGAAATACTGCTTTCCTCCGCCTGGGCCGGCCGCCGGGAATGGATGGACAACCCGCTGCAACTTGTACGGCACGATACGGCCACAGCCGGAGAGGAGTTTTACCGCGTTCTTGATCTGTTGCTGGAAAAAGCTGAAAAATTGATGCCGGGCGGCGGCATGTCGCTTTTCGGCGTTCAGAACCCGCAGTGGAAAGAAAACACGGAACAAAGAGCCCTGCAAACGGTGCTGGAAATTTTCGCCTTGTGTCTGACCCAGGGTTTTACCGGCAGGTTGTTCGGCAATGCCGCGGCCATAACCGAGAAATTGGTCAAAATCGGACGCTTTGTGCCTCCGCTCAAGCTTGGGCAGGAGCTGGAAACGAGCGCGGAAGGCTTTCCGGCTGCCCGCACGGCTGCCTCTTTGCGGAAAAATTCCTTCGCCGGCCTGCGCCGCTACGATTTTCTGGATGTCCTGCTCTGGCTCACGCCGCCGCTGGTAACCGGGTTGGCCTATTACTTGTATGACTCGCGCCTGAACCTGCTGTTGGAAGCTTTTACCAAAGGAAACGGATTGCCGTGAAGAACCTGCTGAAAGCCGTTCTGCGCGTTCTGCTCTGGCTCATCGCGGCTGTGCTCGTGTGCGGCGGCGTATATGTCGCCTGCCGGCTGCTGGATATTCCTTTAAAAACAGGCGCCGGCGCCGTGGTTTTGCTGTTCGCGCTGATCTTGTGCCTGGTGTTCTGCCTGCGGGCCGTTTCCCGCCGCCGCCGCCGTTTGCAGATACAGCGCGTTGTGACCATGGACGCGGACAGCCTGCAGGATCGCCCCGAAAAACATCTGATTGCCAACCGCTGGGATCGGGCCATATCCATTTTGCGGACCTCATACCTGGGGGGGCGCGGCAACCCGGTTTATGCCCTGCCCTGGTATATGGTCATGGGCAGAAGCGGCTCCGGCAAGTCTTCGGCGATCAGCCGCTGCGGCCTGAATGTCATGCTGACCGACGTCGGCCCGGAGGCGGAACAGGCCAGCACGCGCAACTGCGACTGGTATTTTTTTAAAGAAGCCGTGGTGCTGGATACGGCCGGGCGCTACGCTCTGCCTTTGGACGAGGCGGCGGACAGCGCCGACTGGCGTGAATTTTTGCAGAATCTGGCGAAGTATCGCCGCAGAGAAGCTTTGAACGGCCTGGTGCTTACCGTCGCGGCCGACGCTCTTTACGGCGCGGGGGAACATCTGATCCCGGAAGCCCGGGCCCTGCGCCACCGGCTTGACGAAATTATGCGCGTGCTGGGAGCGAAATTTCCCGTTTACCTTATGATCACCAAGCTGGATTTGCTGGCCGGGGCGTTCCGCCTGCTGGAGGATCTGCCCGCTGAACAGCAGGCGCTGAGCCTGGGCAGTCTGATTCAGTCGCCGGACAAGAAACGCCTTATCCCCGTGAGCGCGCAGATCGACAAAGCTCTGGACGACATCCGGGACAAGTTCCGTTCGCTGTGCCTCTACTCCCGCGGCAGTTCCGCGGAGGCCGTCCCGCACCGCATCCTGGCCTGGGAAGAGCTCAAGGCCATGATGCCGGCCCTGACCGCCTACGCTGAAGAACTCTTCGCGGAAAATCCTTATCAGGAAACTCCGCTTTTGCGCGGCATTTTCTTTTCCAGCGCGCTCAGAACGGATGCCGAACGCCAATGCCGCGCTTTTCCCGGCCTTTCCGCCTTGGTCGGCGGCATTGCCCCTGCCCGGGATAACGCCGGAGGGTTTTTTCTGCGGGACTTCTTCAGACGCGTGCTGCCGGCGGATCGCAACCTGAACCGCCCTATAGCGGAATACCTGCGCTGGCGTTCCTCGGTGCGCCATCTGGCCTACGCGGCCCTGCTGCTGGCCACCTTCGGCCTGACCGCGCTGTTTTCCTTCTCTTACCGGCACAACGACATGCTTTTGCGCCAGGCGATCCGGCCGGTCACCGGGCCGGCGCGGGACGCTTCCGCGCCAAGCCGCCTGTTCGCCTTTGAACAGCTCTTCCGTCATGCTGAACAGCTGGATAAAGAGGCCGGGAGCGGATTTCTGCCTTCCATGGGGCTGGGGCAGTACCGCAAAGGGCTGGATTATTTTTACGCGGCTATGAACGCCGAATTTTTCAAAGATATTTTGTTCGCGGCAAACCACCGGCTGGAAGAGCAGCGCAGCCGTCTCACGGACACAAGTTCCGACAAGGATTTTTTCATGCTCGCCGCGGATCTTGTCTGGCGCTTTGACCTTCTTTCCGCCGCGCGTGAGGGCAAATCTTTTGAGGATTTGCTCAAAATACCCGCCATGCCCCAAGGGTTGCTGCAGGCGCTGAACGTGGAGGATCTGCCCATGCTTGCCCCTTCGGCGGCCTACAGCATGGCCCGTTACTACTACAACGGGAGGTTGGATGCGGACGCCCAGGAAAATGAACTGCGCATCATCCGCGCGGCGCTGGCCCGCCTGCCGGAAATAAAAAGCTATTCCATGCAATGGCTGATTTATCGGGCCGGGGTTCTGAACAATCTGCCCGAGCTGAAAGGCAGCCAGTTCTGGCCCGGCACGCTGACCGGAGCGCTTGACGAGGTGCGGCTTGAACCGGCCTATACGGTCGAAGGGTTTAAAGTTACCCTGGATTATCTGGAAAGACTGGATCTGATTGTGTCCGACGAGTCGCTCAAACCCCACGCCAACAATTTTCTGCGTTGGTATGCCGACAGCTACGCCGAGGCCTGGAAAAATTTCTCCGCCGCATTTACGGGCAAAGCGCTGGAACTCGCTACCGTTCCGTCCGCCGAAGACGTGATGACTCTGATGAGTTCGGAGGACAATCCCTTCTTCGCTTTTGCCGTGCGCATGAATGAAGAACTGCGCCCCGTCCGCTCTTACCTGGATCCCGTGCCGGCCTGGGTGGAAGATTTGGAGGTTTTCGTCCAGGCTCTGCGCCTGGAAACGGACGCCAACCAGGAACGCCTCCAGCCCGGTCTGATTCAAAAGCTGAAGCAGAACGTCCAGCAACTGTACGAAACAGCCGGCAGCCAACTGGATCCGGCTGCTCAGCAACGCCACGCCCGCGCCGCTCTGCTTGCCGGCGGCATCAAGGAGCATCTTGCGGCCTTGCGGGAACTCGTCCGCTTTACCCTGTCCGAAGATCTTGCTTTCACTTCCGTGCAGGAAGCCATGCCGGACGAAAAAAACCAATCCGCCGCCACAGCCAAATTGACCCTCGGCAAAACCACGGTTCTTGCCCTGCAGAACAAGCTCGACCCGACCCTGGCCAAGGATTCTCCGCTCCTCACCCTGAGCGGCGGGCCTTTGGCCTTCTTTTCGGCACGGCTTGTAAACAGCGCCTCCTGCCACATTCAGTCCATGTGGGAAGGCAACGTCCTGGCCAAAGCGGGCATGTTGCCGCCCGTCCAATTGCAGCAGGGACTGTTCGCGGAGCAGGGCGGGCTGGCCAGGAGTTTTGCCGACAATACGCTGCAATATTTCCTTAATCACACTCTGCAAGGCTATATGCCCGAAAAACTGGACGAAACGCCCATTCCTTTCACCGACGATTTTCTGCACTTTTTGAACGCGGGCCTGTTTGAATACACGCCCATGCCCCAGTCGCACGCCGTGACCATGCAGGCCGTGCCGGTGGACGTGAATGACGGCGCCCTGGAAAAACCTTATGCCGTCGTGCTTTCCCTGGACTGCTCCAGGGAAAAGCAGGAACTGGCCAATTACAACAGCCCGGCCTCCGGACGTTTCAACTGGCAACGGGGCGACTGCGGCGACGCCAACATTGACATAGCTTTCAAATCCGTCGCGTTGAACGTGCGCTATGCCGGAGAAGACGGTTTTATCAACTTCCTGCACGATTTTCAGTATGGCGTGAAAACCTTCTATCCGTCGGATTTTCCCGGCCAGGAAGCGCTGTTGCGGAAGCTGGAGGTTACGGATATCGTGGTGCGCTATAAAATTTCGGGCGCGGAAGCAATTTTAAGAGGCGTTCAGTACACTCCGGGCACCTTGCCCTTTGTTGCCTCCGAATGCAGGCGGTGAAACCATGCGCGATTTGACCTTGCTTGAACGTATTTACGCGGTCGAAAAAGGGGAAAAAAACCTCGACGCGTACAATCCCGCCCGTTTGCAGCGTTCGCTGGTCAGGCATCTGACGGCCATGCTCAATACGCGCCGGGGGAGCGTACCCATTGCTCCGGATTACGGCCTGGCCGACCTGACGGATTTCGGCAGCAGCTTTACGGAAGAAAGCATCCACGACATAGGGGCGGAACTGGAGCGCGTCATCACGCTGTACGAACCCCGTCTGAGCAAAGTGCATGTGGCATATACCCCCAGGCAGGATCTGCCGCTGGAAGCGGTTTTCCGCCTTGAAGGCGAGGCGCTGACGGCGGACGGAACCAGCCCGCTGCGTTTTGAAACCGTTCTGGACGCGGCCGGATCCGTAAGCATCAAAGAAGACGATGATTCGCGAGGCTACGCATAGTGGATACAAGCTATTACCAGCGTGAACTGGCCTACCTGCGCGCCCTCGCCGCCGAATTTTCCCGCGCTCACCCGGCGTTGGCGCCCCTGCTTTCAGGGCCTTCCTCCGATCCGGATGTGGAGCGCCTGCTGGAGGGCATGACCTTTATATCCAGCCAACTGACGCAGCAGTTGGACGAAAGTTACGACCGTCTGGCCGAAAATCTGATGGAACTGGTTCTGCCCCAGCTTCTGCGCGACATTCCCGGCTGCACCATTATGCGCTTTACTCCCAAACCGGCCTTGACGGAAACCATCATCATTCCCAGGGGCAGCCGCGTGGCCTCGACCGAAGTGGATGGGGTTTCCTGCATTTTCAGCACCACCAGTTCGGTAGAGCTTTCCCCCCTGAGCCTGGCCGCGACCGTTCTGGATAACAGCCCCGGCAAACGGGCCGCCTTGCGCCTGGATTTCGCCATGGCCTTTCCCCCGGCCACGGCCACGGTAAAACGGCTGCGCCTGTATTTGTGCGGCTCGCGCCCCGAAGCGCTCAGCCGGCTGTATGTGCTGCACAAATTCGCCACCCGGCTTGTGTTCCAGGCCGGGAAGATCCGGCGCGTCCTGCCCGGCGAAGTCCTCAAACCGGTCGGATTCGCCCCGGAAGACGGCCTTTTTCCCTATCCGGCCACGGCCTTGCCCTGCTACCGCCTGTTGCAGGAATATTACCTCCTTCCGGAAAAATTTTTATTTCTGGATATACCGGTGCCGGATCTGGGCGCGGGCAAATCCGGGGTGGAAAGTTTTTCCTGCACGATAGAATTGCGCCAGCCGGATCAAGGCGGGCTGCCGACGTTCACCCAAAAGGATCTCGCCTTGTTCGCCACGCCCGCCGTCAATCTTTTCGCTTATGAAACCATTCCCGTGCGGGCGGATCACCGGCAGACCACTTACCCCGTCCGGGCCAACACTTCCAGATCGGACGCCTACTACCCTTACCATATAGAGTCGGTTAAAAGCATCGGCCTTGCAGGAGAAAAAAAGTATCCTCCGCTGCTGTCCCGCGGCGGTGACGTGACGATTTCCTACAAGGCCAGTTACCGGAGGACGGAACAAGGACGCAGGGAAATGGAGCTTTACCTGAGCTACCCGCAAGGCGGCCCCATGCCTGAGCCGGAAACGCTTTCTCTTGAGGTGCTTTACAGCAACGGCGATTTGCCCGCGCGTCTGAAAAGCGGCGATGTGCGCCTGCCGCTGTCCTCTTCGCCCGCCCTGGCGGAGTTTGAAAACCTGCTTCCGCCCACCGGGCTTACTCCCGCGCCGGCCGAAGGCGACATGACCTGGGCCATGCTCGCGCACCTGCACCTTAACTACCTGCCCCTGACGGATGTCAAAACTCTGCGCGCCATGCTCCTGGCCTATCTGCCGGAAAAAACGGACGCCCTTTATTTCATGGCCAACAAAAAACGTATTGAATCCATCGTTTCCCTGACGGCCACCGACATGGACTATCTGTGGAAAGGCCGCCCGGTTCGGGGAACGGATCTGGCGCTGACTCTGGACGAATCCTGCTTCGTCAATACGGGCGGCATGTATCTGTTCGCCATGGTCGTTGCCGTTTTTTTGCATGAATATTCGCCAATCAACAGCTTCGTGCGGGTTACGGCGACCGATACTCTCAACAGGAACCGCTTCCAATGGCTGAAACACATGTAAAGCAGCTTCCCACGGTAATCCGGGATTTGCTGGCCAACCCGCAAAAATTTTCCTTCGTCCAGATTATCAATCTGTTGCGCCTGTGGACGAAAGAGGAAAAACCCGGAGGCTGGCATGATTTACTCCGGGAAAGGGTGCGTTTTCGTCCGAGCCTTTCTTTGGGGTTCGCCGCCACGGATGTGGATGATTTTGAACTGGAGGCCGCGTCCGGGGACGAGACTTCCCTCCCCTTCGTTTCGGCCAGGGTAACCGCGTCCTTCCTGGGCCTGTACGGGCCGTCTTCGCCCCTGCCCACCTTCTATACGGAGCGCCTGCTGGACGAACGGGCCGAAGACTGTTCCGTCACGCGCGATTTTCTGGATATTTTCAATACGGTCTTCTTTTTGCGCTTCAGCCGGCTTTCTTCCATCATTCTTCCCCTGCAAAGGGGACTGATGGAAAAAGACAAAAAAGCGATGCACATGCTCATGTCCCTGGCCAGCTTCGGCAATGACGAACTACGCGGACGCCTGGCGGACGAGCCGGCTTTTTTGCGCTACGCCGGGCTGTTTTGCCAGAACATCCGCTCCGCGAGCGGTTTGCGGATCATTATGGCCGACGCCGTGGGCAACGACAATGTGCGCATCCTCTGCAACACGCCGCGCCTGGCCCCCGTTCCAGCCGAACAGCGCCTGCGCCTGGGTGAGAACGCCTGCACCCTCGGAGAGGACGCGGTGCTGGGCGGAGCCGTGCCCTGTTATGAGGGGAAAATTGTCATTGAGTTTACTGAGTTGGATAAAGACACCCTGTGGAGTCTTCTGCCGGGCACACCCCTGGCCGGCCTTCTGCACGACCTTGTGCGCAACTATTGCCGCGAACCTCTGGAGTATGAAGCGGTCTTGCGCCTGCAGCCCGGAGAGGCGCGTCCCCTGTGCCTGGGGGGCGATGAGGAGGGCGGCTTTGCGACCATAGGGCACGACGCCTGGGCGGGCTGGGGCGGGCGGGATCCGGCCGCGCCTTTGCCGTCCGCGACCGCCTTTTTCCCGGCCGGTTTCAATGGCCGTTCAATTAAGGCAATTTAACTTTGAGACGCTCCCTCCGGCGCTTTACGGCGAAACAAGTTTCGCCTACGCCTGCGGGGCGGGCGGCGGTGCCCGCCGCCAGAGCATTTCAACATTTTCAATGTTA
>JAISBT010000020.1 GCA_031266055.1 Deltaproteobacteria bacterium | reverse complement strand
GCACTACATTGACTTTTTAAAACTATGCCCCTTGTAATTGTTGAACTTTTTTGCAAAATATGCTGAAAAAGTATATTTTTGGGCTGTTTTCAAGGGAGGAATGTTAAACTTGGGTTAAGCGTCCATGTCGATATGCAACTATTCCAGAGAGTGATACAATTTGCGTTGGAATGCAACTATGAGCAATTCTATATTTCGCCAGTACAGTTTTTATAGAATTGCTTGCTTGAGGAAACACTGAACTGCACTGGCTAAATTAAATGCCATTATACATGGAACACCATTACATATCATCTTGAATTTTGCAGAAAGCGATATATTTCCAGGAAGTATATATTCGTCAGGCACAGACTGAATTCTGAGAGCTTCACGCACCGACAAGCGGCGAGCCTTCCAAGGATGTAAGTGGACTTCCTGGTTTCCATACCATGCTGTAGGGCTAAACCGATAACGGTGAAGTCTTTTGAAAGATTTGCGTGAAACATCTCCTTCCTTTATTTCCAAAAACTTGCTAGAGTAAGGATTGAAATACTCACCGCCGTTTGCAAGTTTCTCCGGATCTCCGTTACTGGCGAGCGCAGAATAAACAGTAAGTTTAAGAGGAATCTCAGCAGGCTTGCTAGGCTCTTGGCCGAATGGCGAGGACTTTGGCCAAGGAAGTTGTTTAGCTCCCGCATGTGTTTCTTTTGGCCATGGAAACCATCCATGTTCGTCCTGAGCCAATTTCCGGCTAATCGCATTTTGTGCAAGCGAACGCTTAAAGCCAACGACAAATAACCTTTCCCGATCTTGCGGCACACCGAACTCAAGTGCGTTAAGAACATTGTAGTCTATAGCGTACCCGTTCCTTTGTAATTGGTGAATTTTCTTTTTTAAAAATTCACGATGCTTGTGAAAACGATATAGGCCAGGCACATTCTCTATCACGAAGAATGATGGTCGCAAAGCACAAAGCATATCCACAAAAACTGTAGTAAGGCTGCCATTCGTGCCGTCTCCTCCAGCATGGATACCTCCATTACTAAAATCAGGACACGGCGGGCCGCCGATAACTCCAAAAATGTTGGGCCTAAGACCGCAGAATGCCTCCTTAATGACCAGTTTCGCAGATAGTTCACAAATATTACTACTATTGGAAATAGCTATATTTGTAGTGTATTGCATGCCTAGAGAAGAGAACCAAGCAGACATCCCAGCTCCATAGCCATCTATAAAAGCCGGGCAGTTTTCATTTGTCCAGCAAACCGAAAACTCTGCTTGGGTAAAACCAAGATCGAGGAATCCTCCCCCTGTGAAAAACGATAAAACTGGAAAGACCATTTAACTCTCCAAGATTCTATTGAAGAATCCAATGGTGGGGTTTTCAAAAGATCCAACGACAAGCCCTCTGTCTAGAAGCCTGTTAAATTCTTCGCAAGCCGTCTCCGGCACAAGGCAACACCCATGGCAAGCTGCAAGATTCAAGGAATCCGGTCCTTGCCCCCCGCTCTGGCCTATTTCCATACATACAGGGTCGGCAGAGCACCACTGCGCGCCCTTTACCGCATGCTCCAAGAGTGGCTCCAGGCACCCTGGTCTACCCATACGGACAAGTCCACCGAGAGTGCCCTCCGCATCACCGGCTGCAGTATATATTAGAATACCTGACATAGGGAAATCCCTGTTCTCAGAAACATACAACCGTTCCCTGAGAGCTGCCGAACTGTAACCACACTCAAATGTAAGACGATTGATAAGTAGATGCGCGAGGGTATGCAAGAGGACATACCGTGGGCCGATCTGGCGAGTACGAAGATGGCGAGCTTGCCGGAGAGTTTTATATTTCTCAATAAGGGGCAAAATACGATCCCGAATTGCAGATGATTCTTCCCATTGTTGCAATTGTTGTTCATCAAGAACCAAAAATATCCCCTCTCCGAAGACCATATAGGCAGGCAACCATCGGTCATCTGACAAATTAAGCCGGAGCATACTGGCGAAGTCGCGGTCAGAGTCGGCAAAGACTCTTGTAAAACCACTAAACGCCCGTGTTTCCCGGAGTTTAGGTATTAGCGTGATATTGCTAAAGAACTGTGAGAAATTCTGTTTGTACTGGCTTAGCTTGGCTGGCTGTAGAACAAGCTGCTCAAAGTCAACTACGGTAATCAGCGTTTCATATTCTTGCCGTCGAAAACTCGTTTCGGCATCATCGCCTCCTATTGTTTGTGATTTTTGTTCTGGACATCTATCGCCACACACAATAGCGACAGCCTGCTCAAGTTGCCGATCTGTATATGTGTGCACTAAATCTTTGAATTGTACTCGTAGATGCTCAGGTAATGGCGTGACTCCCGTATCACTCAGGATGTTAATGAAAGTGCTAATCGGTGGCTGCTCCAACAGCAAAGTGGCTTCAGCTATTGTAGTATCCTCACTACGAGGGAGATAAATTGACGTGTGAATTTGCGCGAAGTAGACATTAGCAGCGCTACGAAGCGTACCCCTGAGGGGTCTCCCACACCCCACACCAGCTTCGGTCCCAAGCCACGGGCGACAACCAGAACATAAAAATAGCTCATTGCTACTGTCAAGCTGACTACTCAGATTTGTAAGTCTGCCATCGGGGCTAGCTGTAGTGATACCACCTAGCGTCCGCTCAGGGCCGCCATCCACGACTACTTTCTGACCAGCCAGCGTCATCCCGCCGGTCGAGAACAACCGCATAGGTGGAACATCTTGCGGAGGATTTGCAGTTCTGCAAACCCATTCTACCCACGGAAAATCTTGCAAGTGCCCCGAGTCGCACATAGCAACGAAGGGCACCTGGACAATATATCTATTACAATCCTTACACTTGACCCGTTCTTTCGTGATCAATGGAAGTTTTCTCATCAATCCGCAATGCGTACAATAGTGCCATTGTGGGAAACGCAGAAATGGAACAGTAAGATAACTGTTTACTCGAGCACCATATTGGCCGGTACGGCGATGGTCGGGAGGTAGAAAAAAATGAGAGACATTGAGTCGTGCTGCAAGTCGCCATTCCTCAACTTGAAATTCACGTCGATCAATATTCTCTGAATCTCCAGATTCATTTTTAAACCAGTGATCAAGCCCGCCACAAATGACGGAAGTTCCATCTGAAAGAATCATCATTGCACCAGGGCCAAATGGAGAAATGAGTTGACCGCGTCGCACTGGTCCCTTAGGCATTATTATCCTCCTCAAGCATATAAAGCTGTGTAATTTCTACTTGGCACTCCGCGTCTACATTGCGCATAGACTGTGGTGTAGCCCAAGAGACACGGCAATTCTCAGGGGAAACGTAAGCTCCCGCAGGCCTCATGAGCGGCATATCCTCGGCATGGAGTCCCCCTCCCGCCCATTTCAACCGTTGCCACCGTTGCCATTCTTCACAACGTTTTTGAATAATCCGGCGTAGCGCTGTTAGTTCATTTGGGTCAACGGCTGTGGCCCGTTGGACAAGGATATTTGCCACATCCGCTACCAGCAATTCAGGGAATGGATACGGGCTGTTAGCTTGATCGGAATTGCCCAGTTGTCGGATATAACTTGCCATGACAGCATGGATTGCTCGGTCGAGAGCTGGTCTAGAAAACGGTGTCACACTTGTAGGTTCTACCTGTGCATACAAGCGTTCATGGTAGCTACGAAACTTCTCAAAATGCGAGCGGTCACGTGGCTTTGATGCCGTATAAATAGTTACTATAAGGCCGGGGCGGTCAAATTTTCGCCCCACACGTCCCGTCACTTGGATGTATTGCGAAGTTGTTTTCGGTTGGCCAACGACCGCCATCAACGAGAGCCGGTCAATATCCACTCCAACTTCAATAATATTAGAAGCCAGACAAACATCCACAGGCTGGCTCTGCTGTGAGTCAGTGGGCACCTCAAGGGCGGAAATAGCCTTTGGCACTTCATCTCCAGGCAAGCGTCCGGTTAATTCGAGTATCTTCTTGAGTTGTCGAACATCTTGGAATTTAAGACCAAGCCGTTGCCTGAGTGCCCCTTTGAGCATATCTGGAATATCTGATTGGAACAATGTGAGAGTTGTTCCAAGTTCACGCAAGCTGTTGAAAAACAGAAGTAATGTCCACCATGGATCGCGGTCAGCCTTCGACAATGGTTGTGTGGCTTGGAGCAGAGCAGAAAACGTGCGGACTTGAACTGTCTGGAGCGAGCCCAAGCCGGGGGCGTGAACACCAACGTAGAGACGCCCGCGCTCAAGGATGCCATCAGGCCGTCGCGCGACTCTTGCAAAAAATGAGTCGTCGGCATCCAAGCCAGGAGGAGGGAAAAGGCTCGTATGTTCCCGCGCATAGAGCCCCCGTATTTGCTCGGTATAGTTACGGATCGTAGCTGTAGAGCCGATGATTTTTGGCTTTGCGATCCGCTGGTCTTGCCTGTCGGTACATAATTCTTCAATAACCGACTCATAGAGGCCAACCATTGACCCCAACGGGCCTGAGATAAGGTGAAGTTCATCTTGAATGATAAGTCCAGGCGGAGAATAAACCCTATCTCCGTCTATGCCAATGCCAAACAGTGCGCGAGCTTCTGGCTTCCAGGCAAGCATGGCAAATTTATCCACAGTACCTATGACGAGATCTGGACGCATCTCATAAATGTCTTCATCAACGACATAAAGGGGAAGTAAACTGTGGAAATCACAACGCTGATCGGGACAAGCATAGACAATAGTTTTTCCACGTTGCCCGTAACCGATCACGCGCGGAATAGGTTGCCGCCCATATCCTCGGCCAGCAGCAAAGTTCACCGGACCCATTTCCGCTCCACACCAAGGACAGCGGTCCAGTACAAACTGGTTTTCCCCGCTTCCCCTGCTTATGTTGCGAAAAGCAGTGAGCGCATCAAGTCTAGTGTTCGGTGTGGTCGACCCACCGAGCCAGATACCGGTGGAGATTGTGCCTTCGCCTAGTTCCGCAGCATACTGATTTCGAATATATTCCATGGCACATATCAACCGCGATGCTCTCTGGAATTGCTGCGCAGTAAGTAAGCGAAGCGTGTATCTCATAAGCGTCTGGACTCCTGTATCGGCAGCGTTCCTCAGGCGACGCAGAAAGATACTAAATGCAGCTAGCCCAAGATACGCCTCAGTTTTACCTCCACCTGTGGGGAACCATATAAGTTCTACACGTTCACGATCGGCATTTGCCGCATCAGCCGTTGATTGAAGGGCTGTCAAAATGAATGCGATTTGAAAAGGGCGCCAGTGGCTATTTATCGCACGTTCTGAGTCTAACTCAATTGGTTCATAGGGTTCTGCAAACATAAGTGTAGAAGTCTTATGATCGAACGAAGCTATGCGAGCTTCTCGTCTAGATCTTACTTGTTGCATAAGCATCGCTAAGTTCGCAAGCTGGAAAGCCCGCTGGATCTGCGGATCGCTATCCAGCAATGATAGTCCATCACGCATTCGCCCAGCAGCTTCAGAGCAGTGGTCCATGTGCGTTTTAGCTATCTTTTGTAGACGCCCACTCAAACTTGAAATACGGCTCCGCTGAAAAGCAATCCATT
This sequence comes from Deltaproteobacteria bacterium, assembly GCA_031266055.1. GTDB lineage: Bacteria > Desulfobacterota > Desulfovibrionia > Desulfovibrionales > Desulfovibrionaceae > WRHT01. The sequence continues at coordinate 21,461 of JAISBT010000020.1, read as the reverse complement.
CTTCGTATTCACTGACAATGGCCTCAAGTTCATCAGCGCCGTTAGATTTAGGGTCAATCCCAGAAAGGGACCGCATATGGGCAACTAATGGCTCGCCACTACTGGAGCGAATATCCGGCGTAGTATTTGGAGTTTCAAAAAACGGTAAACATTCACCTGAAACTCTATCTGCATATGTTTTTTGTACGTTAGGAATCCAGTTTGCAGCACACCCGTGCCCAACAGCAAATGTAAGTTTGTCGCGATACAACAACTCCTGTGAACGCCCTTCATCGTCAAGTGGCTCGGAGGTCGGGTATGGAAGAATGGCACCGGCAGAACTAGAATTCAAGTGTACTTCAAACTTGGATTGGAACAGGGATTGTAAATCTAGGCGTTCTGTAGCTTGTTGATGGTTAATCAGGCACACTGTAATGAGAAATTCATCTCGGCGAGACTGATACGGTCTGGAAAAGACTTTGATTTGAACATCGAGCCCTTCGACATTTTTACGAACTGGATTATGGGCTTTAACATATGCGTTGGAGGTTGGAAAATCAGACCGAAGGAAACGGCTTGCGAGTTCGACTTTAGAGCGGATCCACCATTCCCTCTCACGATTAACAAGTGTCACCTGTTTGACTTTGTATCGACCACCTGTTGCCACTACGTTCAGTTCGGCTCCCTCCGGAAGATATATGAGCAAGCTGATGGCCATACTGCTAGGCTTGTATGCATTGGCAGACGAAATATCCAAATCGTCCGAATTCCCGTCTGGGAGGGGACATCCTGTGCGCAATGCAATCTCTTCACAATCATGCACAGCAGAAGGTGCAAATATCTCTTCGACTTTTCCTGACTGTGGAGTTGGGTCCTCTTCCAATGGAGGATGTTGCATGTCAAGCTCATCCGGCGCAACCGGAGTATTCATTGGATATAGAACACCAACACCATAACGCTTCGTGGGCGAGTCACGTTGTAGAATTTCTTCACCAGAGCCGAGTTGCCGGTATGACCGATATGCTAATACAGCATCGTCTAGAGAAATACTTTGAGAGCAGTCGATTTCCTCTCCAACCGGGCATGGACCAACAAGTTCCTCACATAGTGCTTTAAATACGATATCTCGATCCACAATATGATTACACATTGTCGGCCACCTCGCTATTTACTGCTAAGAGAACATGGATGATGCCTGATTTTATTGTCTCATATACAATAATATAAAGTCACATTAATGTATATATTATTTAAATAAAAAAAAGTTATAAAAATATTTTATCAGTAGCATGTTCAATATTTGTTCCAATAATGGCTGAAGAGTAAATATTTTTGAATATCTGAAGGCGATGTTGATTATCATCCTGTGTCAATGGTGTGAATTGCTTCTTTTGACAGTTGATGACCCTGTCTGCTTTTTTAAATGCCGCTCTGCGATATTTTCTGCAAATTTAAAATTTGAACAGTGAATTTTTAAAATTGTGAACACTTGCCTGGCTGTAGGCAAGTGTCCTCTAATATAGAAAAATTTATCTGATTACAAAATCAGCCTCTCCAGATACTTGCCTTACATGCTGAGCAATATCGAGCAAATGAAGAACTATCCGGTCGCAAGGCTCACCTGCTCCTTGAGTCGAGTGAATATCTCTTTTTTCCCCAAGCTCTGGTAACAGGTAGGAACAACTAAAGGAATCATGCTACCCATTGTTATTCCTCATAATCTAGTAAAACACCAATGAGATTAACGGAAATATCAAACTCCTCTTCTGATATGTGAGTGATCTGGAATGCCGAAAGAATTCCACCATCCTGTTCGCCAAGGTCAAAACTCATCATCCCATCTCGCTTAAGTGGCTCTAAAGATACAGTTGCAATGCGCTGCAAAAGCATCTTCCGTATGGTGTGACCTGCGCTTCTATGTGCCTGCTCAATATCTTCCATTGCCTCCCATAATTCTCGCGCTTTGTCTGCTATTCCAGCAAAATTGAGTACCGCGATGAAGTCTTCTTCCTTATGCGGATGAATACACTTTGAGGACATCCAGTAATGGATATTGGCAGGGCGAGCTTTCGAAAAGCCGTGCGTGCATAAGTAGCTCGAGACATGAGTCGAAAGTTCCCTGCGGCTTAGTGCACCAAATTGTTTTTGTGCTGCGAAAATCAGTTGTCTTTTCCACTCTGCTTGCTGTGTACGGCGTTCTTTAGCTATACTACCGAGGATACGGTCAGCAAGAGGGGCAATAAAATCGCCGCCGCCTGCTGTACGCAATAGCAAATATATGTCAGGTTCTAGCGCGCTTGCAGGTAAACGTTTGACAGCGGGTCTGCTAGTTTCCGATAAATCAATAACAAGCTGGGAGGCTTTTTCATCGGCTGACACAAAGACAGCCCGGTCACCGCTTAACTTACAGAATTTGGCATGAGTAGTTTCTTCGTTGGGATTGGGGTACCATCCTGCTTTATGTAACATCTCTTTTCTAAAGGATAGTACTGGTGGGAGCAAGTCCAGTGGTTGGAGATTTGGCAAACCTTGACTGGGGAGAACGGACTCAGACTTAGAATACTGATCTGTGATTTGTGGCAATTTACCAATACAGTGGCTACTACTTTTGTTTTTTATAGATTGTGAATCGCTAAGAAATACTGAGCTAGGTTTCCACAACTCATGTATCCAATTAAGCGTCAAGACATGAATGCGATGGGTACGTGGAGCTAAAAATATATAATCATGAAGTAAACTGCACGGACCAATTGTTACAAGAACATCACATATACCTGTCTCTTTCAGTTGTCTTACGCTAGCAACTTTCGCATTTTGTAACCGGGTATTTTTTGTGAAGTATTCTGCCACTGTTTGGTTCATGCGTGAGTTATGGATTATAACTGAAATTCTACAGTTTTCCCTACATATCAATTCCAGAGGGGCAATAAAGGGAGAATCCCCGGTTAGGCATTCCAATTTTTGCACTAAACCAAGAAGAGAATCATGTGAACCTGGGTAAAGTTGCTGGCATAGTCGAGTTTGACGGTACAATATATCCCATTCGATACCGGATGCTGTAGCCACGAGGTCGAAAGGTAATGGGGTAGAGCAAAGAGTAAATACAAAACGGCGGATTGGGCCAAGAGTCTGCCTCCAGTACTCTTCTTTCGCTTCAGAACCCAAGGCACTGTTCAGCGCATGCAGTGCGTGTGATATATAATATAGCTTCGTATCATTTGTATGGTGACGAATAATTTCACATTTTGCTGTTATTTCATATATCCTAGCTGCTGTATCAATTGAAATTAAATTCACAAAATTCCCTCCCGAAAAACAAGCAGCTCAGTCCCTGGTGGAGGAGTGGCCTCACCATATTGATCACAACATGCTATATTTACACGATTCTGTAAAAAATTGGAATTAATGGCGTTGATCGCATCGTAAAGATACGGCTCTGCACGATCCAATATAATTATTTGATGGCGATTGGGCCACAGATGCCCCCATTTAAGAAAACCAACTGCCCCATCAAACACAATGCTTATTGCAATATTGCTCATAATGTCACCTGGTGGTTGATTTACACCAGTTGGGATTAAAGCCGAGCGATGGGTTTGTGATCCTGTTGTAAAACGGTCTATCTTTAACACATCTTGTAGTGACCCTTCCGCCCAACGCCCACCCCCGATATAGGTAGCCAGAGTAGTTTGCCTGATTTCTTGCTCAAGCAAACTCCTTTTTCCGACAATAGCACATACAAATTTCGATTGAGTATCGAATTCCACTAAATCGCAACCTCTCAATAGGCTATTTACAAATTCGTTTAAAAATTTCTTATCCTTTCCATCTTGCCGTTTAGGCAATTTTCCAGAGTGACTTGCAGGGTACACTTGGAATGCTCTCTCCTCATTAATAAAATGTGTCAGAGCACCTCCAGCTTTTGAAGAGGTCTGGACTTTTACCCATTGCTGCCCATGTAGCTTCTCTGGTGGTTGCAGAATGCCTTTAAATATCTTTCCCTCTTGGTGGTTATAGGTAACGGACGTCCCTGGCTGTAACTCAAGCAGCATATTGAAATGCACAGACTCTGGAGGACGCTCCATCATTATAGCGTCGCCAACGACTATACCAAGACTAATAAATGCGGCACAATACGCCCTAGTAGGCACAATAATGGCAGTTACGATCCTGCTTGCATGGTTAAAATCCGCAAGCGCAAATTCTTCACCAACGCCTATGAAATATTCGACCCATTGAGGGAGGGCACACCATTCCCCAGAATTTTTAAAGTACAAGTTAATAGGCAAAACGTCGCTCCATTGACATGGCACTCAAGCAATTTCTTGAATAAAAATGATCTTCGTATCGCCTTGTGGATTCATTACCCCGCATTCTCCGACCTATCAAGCTATTGTTCTGGGCAGAGTTTTTCAGGCAAAAAAACTCAAGGGCGGGATAAGAGCGGGATAAAACACTCTCGAGACGCACAAAGGGGTTACGATTTTCATCGTAACCCCTTGATATTCCTGGTGGGCAGTACAGGACTTGAACCTGTGGCCCCCGCCGTGTGAAGGCGGTGCTCTACCAACTGAGCTAACTGCCCCGGTGCAAAACCACGTATTGTCTCATGCCTGATCTGGGGCGGGGTTTGCCGCAGCCACGCCGTTAACGGCTTTGGAAAGGCGGGAAACCTTGCGGGCCGCATTTTTCCAGTGGGTGGCGCCCTTTCCGCATGCGGAGTCAATTACCGACTTGGCAACATTAAGGGCTGCTTTGGCCTGCTCGGGGTTACCAGCCTGCACCGCCGCGCGTACGCTTTTTACGACGTTTTTGATTCGGCTGTTCAAAGCCCGGTTGCGGGCGGCTCTTTTCAGGCTTTGTTTATGACGTTTAATCGCTGACTTATGGTTGGCCAAGAGTTCCTCCAGAAACAGGAAAATATTTGAAGATGTCAGAAACAGAAAGAAACTTGTTACTTCCTGTTCCGTTATTTGTCAATATGTTTAATCCACTTTTATTTCAACTCGCTCAGCAGTTTTTCCCGCACTGTATTTATATCTCCCGCGCCATCCAGAATTATGTACCGGGTTTTCCCCTGCTCGGCCAGTTTTTTGAAAAATTCCGCCGCGGCCCGGGTGCCGTTTTCCCCATCGTAATAAATATCATGGCGCTTGTTGACCGCTTCTTCATTCTGATCGTCAGAACGGGCGGAAAGTTTTCCGCCGCATACCCGGCATTTATCCCCGACGGGTTTTATGGAATCAATAAAGATATTATTGGGATGGTTGGCGTCGTTTGCGCAAGTACGCCGCCCCAGGATGCGGTTTTTGGCTTCCTCCCGCGTGACTTGTATTTCCACCACATAGTCCACGCCCAAATCGGACGCCTGCAAAGCTTGCCAGAGTTTTTCAGCCTGGACGGGGTTCCGGGGGAAACCGTCCAGCAGCCATCCGTGCTTCTGATGCGCTTGTAAGGCGTCCAAAACCATGGGGATAGTAATGTCGTCAGGCACCAGATCCCCTTTATCCATATACGCCTTGGCTTTTTTACCCAGAGCGGTGCCGTTGCCGATATTTTCCCGGAAAATTCCGCCGGATTCAATGTGGGCAAGATGATATCTGGCTTTGATCAATGCGCCCTGAGTCCCTTTGCCGCTGCCGTTGGGCCCGAATATAATAATATTCATGCAAACCTCATTAGAGCATTTTACGCTTGAAATGCTTGCTTAACGGCGAGTAAAGCCCGCCTGCAAGCATTTCGCGGCAAGGATTTGCTCACAAATCCTTGCGGAGCAGTACAACTTTTCAAAGTTGAACTGCTCTAGTGAATTTTATTGTGCCGCATAGTACAGTGAATTTTACAATTTACAACAGGAGAAGTTATATGGCATTAATATTATTTTTAAGGCATGGCGGCAAGCATTATGCGAAAAAGTCTGCAGATAAATGTCGGCGGCGTCAAAATAGGCGGCAGCGCCCCGGTGGCGGTGCAAAGCATGACCAATACCGATACGCGCGATGCGCAGGCGACCCTGGCGCAAATTTCCCGTTTGGCTGAGGCCGGATGCGAAATTGTGCGCGTGGCTGTGCCCGATGCGGCGGCATCCAAAGTTTTGTCCGCCATTTGCCTTGCTTCTCCTTTGCCGGTTATCGCGGATATTCATTTTGACCACAAACTCGCGCTTGCTTCAATAGCGGCCGGGGTAAGCGGTCTGCGCATAAATCCGGGCAATATCGGTTCGGAACAGGCTGTGGATGCGGTGAGCAAAGCTGCCGCGGAGCGCAATATCCCTCTGCGCATAGGGGTAAATTCCGGATCAGTGGAAAAAGAACTTTTGCGCCGTTTTGGCGGGCCCACGCCGGAAGCCATGGTGGAGAGCGCTCTTGGCCACGTGCGCTTGCTGGAAAAACGAAATTTTTACAATTTGAAGATTTCCATTAAATCCTCTTCAGTGCCGGATACTGTCGCGGCTTACCGGATGCTGGCCGAAAAATGCGACTATCCCCTGCATATAGGCATTACCGAGGCGGGAACCCTGCTGCGCGGAGCTGTAAAATCCGCGGTGGGCCTGGGTATTTTGCTGTCGCAGGGCCTTGGCGATACAATACGCGTATCCCTTACGCACGATCCCGTGCGGGAAGTTGAAGTCGCCTGGGAAATTTTACGCTCGCTGTCCCTGCGCGCGCGCGGGCCGGAGATTATTTCCTGCCCCACTTGCGGGCGCACGGAAATTGATCTGATCAGTCTGGCTACGCAGGTCGAAGAGCGCCTGGCCGGAGTGAAAGAGGTTTTTACCCTGGCGGTTATGGGCTGCGTGGTTAACGGGCCGGGAGAAGCCAAAGAGGCGGATTTGGGCATAGCCGGCGGGCGCGGAAAAGGCGTCATTTTTCGCAAGGGCGAAATGACGCGCAGTGTTGTCGGCGGAACGGCGGAATTGCTGGAAGCCCTGCTGCAAGAAGTGCAATTGTTTTTGCAGGAGCGTCAAGTACCATGCCACGCCTCGCCTGTCGTCCCGGCGTGAGGATCGCTTCGCCGGAAAGCGTGGTTTCCGGCTCGCTCCGCCGTTTTATAATCGCTTCACTCCATGTCTTGCTTCGGCGGGAATGAATCCCGCCTCGCGCCGGCGGCATAAGCCGCCGCGCCGCCACTTGGCGGCAGAGTAATCCGGGCTTGTCCGCCCGGCGGATAGTACGCTATCTAATATACATTTCTAAGTGTTACAGCGTACTAAAGCGTAAATATTGCAACGGAGAATCATGCTGAATTTTAAAAAATACGCCAAACAGATAGAGCGAAGTATTGTTGAAAACAGACGCGCGCTCCACCGGCGCCCTGAGCCAGGTTTCGCGGAGCACCGCACAACCGGCTTTATTCAGGAGGAATTGCGGCGCTGCGGCATAGACATAATCCCCTGGGGCGGATCGACCGGAGTGGTGGGTCTGCTCAACGGGACACGGAAAAATTCCGCCGGGGAGAACCGCTGTGTGGCCCTGCGGGCGGATATTGATGCTTTACCCGTCACCGAAGCTGTAGCGTGCAATTTTTGTTCTGAAAATCAGGGGTTTATGCATGCTTGCGGACATGACGCCCACATGGCCGGGCTTTTGGGAGCGGCGCGTATTTTGTCCGAGCGGCGGGAAGAGTTCGGAGGTAAAATCAAATTTATTTTTCAGCCGGCGGAAGAAGTCATGCAGGCTTCCGGCGCTCGGCTCATGCTGCAGGCCGGGGTACTGGAAAATCCCGAGGTGGGCTTTATTTTCGGCATGCATTGCACTCCTGAAGCTGAAGCCGGGCAAATTTGCCTGCCCCACGGAGCGTTGACCGCCGCAACCGCCCTGACTTTCCTCAGAGTCACCGGCGCGGGCGGACACGGAGCCTTGCCGCATTTGGCCAAAGATCCGCTGGTGGCTTCCGCAGCTATTATTATGGCCCTGCAAACCCTGATCAGCCGCGAAATCCATTCCGGAGAAGCGGCGGTAATCAGTTTCGGCAGCATTCACGGCGGCACGGCAGGGAACATCATCCCGGAGCAGGTGGAAATTTACGGCACGGCGCGGGCCATTGATGCGGATATTTTCAACTATATGGAAAGGCGCATGGGCGAGATAATCGCCCTCACCGGACAAGCCCTGCGGGTGAACACGGAATTTGAGTTCAGGCGCGGCCCCCCGTCCTGCGTCAACCCGCCCGAGTTGGCGGATTGGGCCGGCGCGGGCCCGTTGCGGGAAGTTTTCGGCCAACGGAATATTCTGCCTTTCAAACCTGTGCTGGTGGGGGAGGATTTTGCCTGCTTCCAGGAAAAAATTCCCGGTTTGCTCTGCTGGTTCGGGGTGGGCAATAAAGCCAAAAATATCGCCGCCCCTTTGCACAGCTCTTTTTTTCAAATTGAAGAAAGCGCTCTGTACCTCGCCGCCGCGACCTACGCGCAGGTGGCCTGCGACTGGTTAAACCGATGAATCGAATTTATCAGGTAAAAGAATTGACCCTGGCCTTAAAGAATCTTCTGGAAGGCGATTTTCCCTTTGTCTGGGTACAGGGGCAGGTGGCCAATATTTCGCGGCCTTCTTCCGGGCATCTGTATTTCTCGCTCAAAGACGAGGAATCTTCCATCGCGGCGGTGTGGTTCAGAGGCAACCAGCAGGAAGCCGAAAATTTCGACCCTCTGACGGGTGAAGTTTTCGAAAGCGGCCCGCGCCCCGGACTTGCCGGAAGGATGGAAAACGGGATGGAAGCGCTTTGCGCGGGCCGGCTTACGGTTTATCCGCCGCGGGGCAGCTATCAGATTGTAGTTGAACTTATGCAGGAAGCTGGTACAGGCAGGTTACAGCTGCAGTTTGAACTGCTGAAGGCGAAACTGGCCCGGCAGGGGTATTTTGACCCGCAGCGGAAAAGAAATCTGCCGTCCGCCCCCAGGCGGGTTGCGCTGATAACTTCACCCGGCGGAGCGGCTGTGCATGATTTTTTGCGCATTTCCGCAACGCGCGGCCTTCCGGGGGAAATTCGCCTCTACCCCGCGCTGGTGCAGGGAGATGAAGCCGTCGTGTCCATTGCGGAGGCTTTGCGGAAAGCCTCTTCGGAAAACTGGGCGGAACTGATTGTGCTTATTCGCGGTGGAGGATCCAAGGAAGATCTGCGGGCTTTTAACAGCCGGGAAGTGGCCCAGGCGGTTTTTGAAAGCGCGCTCCCGGTTTTGAGCGGCATAGGGCATGAAATTGACACCACTCTGGCCGATATGGTTGCGGATGTCCGCGCCGCGACCCCCACGCATGCCGCCCAGATTTTGTGGCCGGAACGCCGCGTGCTTGTCCAAAGGCTGGACGATTATGAAATCGCGCTGCGCAAGGCTTTAGCCGCGCATTTGACACGCGCGGAACAACTGGTTGCAGCGCAGGAACAGCGCTTGCATCTGCTTGCGCCCTTCGGGCGGCTGGACAAGGCCGAATTCCTGCTGAAGGTTTTTACGCAGCGCCTTTCCGGGTGTATGCGCTTGAATCTTGACCGGAAAACAAGGGATTTGGAACCGGGCAGCCAAAAGCTGCTGGAGGCGATGTCCAGGAAACTGGACAAGCGCGGCGCGCAACTGGACAACCTTGCCTTGCGCTTGCAGTGTTGCGATCCTGTTTTACCCCTGCAACGCGGCTATGCTTTTATCAACAAGGCTGACGGCAGCCTTCTGCGCAGCAGCAAAGAGGCCGGGGTCGGGGAACATTTGCAATTGCGTCTGGTAGACGGGGTTGTGCCTGTTGTGGTAACTATAAAATAATTGACGGCATTATGAAGTTTTTAACCTTAAAATTTTATCTTTTCCTGTGCGTATTTCTTGCGCAAGGCTTGCTGGGGCATATATTTACGCCCATAGTCTTTTCCGCTGCCCTGCCCGCTCCCGCAACCGCTTCGGATGTTCCGGCAAACCCGGAAACAGATTTTCCGGTTGAGCATCCGCAACTGATGAACACCGGAGAGCCGTTTGTGGTGCGCTTGACCAGCGACAGACGGAAAGAGGGGGCCTGGGATGAACTGTGTGTGGTCTGGCTTGGTAAAAGAACGCCCCTGACCCTTTCGGCACCCCTGTCGGCTGCGCCCCCTGACGCGCGGGCTGAAAACCCGGAAGTCTTCGCCTGTATTCTTCCCGTACCTCTGGACTGCCAGGAGAAAACTTTACCGTTACAGATTGTGGGGCTTACGCCCGGCAAGCCGGAAAAAATTCTTTATGCTTCTTCCATCAATATTGCGCAAAGGGAATTTGCAGCGCAGGAGCTTTCGGTAAAGCCCGCGTTTGTTAATCCGGATCAAAAAAACCTGGAGCGGATTAAACTGGAAAGTCAGAAAAACAGCCGGATTTTGTCCGGCATCAATAAAGAGCGGTATTGGCAGATTCCTTTAACGCGTCCGGTTCCGGGGATAATTACAGGCGAGTTCGGCCTGCGGCGCGTTTTTAACGGACAACCGCGCAGCTGGCACCGGGGGGTTGATTTTCGCGCGGCGGAGGGCGCCGCGATACACTCCTGCGCTGCCGGACGCGTAGCCTTGGCTGAAAATCAGTATTATTCCGGAAATATTGTTATCATTGATCATGGCTCAGGCGTATTCAGCATGTATGCGCATCTTTCGGCTTTTAAAGTCAAGCTCGGCGATATGGTGCAGGCCGGCCAGATTATAGGGTTGGCGGGCAAAACCGGGCGCGTTACCGGGCCGCATCTGCATTTTGGTTTTTCTGCGCTTGGATTTTCCGTTGACCCCGAGCCTTTGATTCCGGATTTTCGCGTAACCCCGGCTGGAGCATTTTAACATTGAAAACGTTGAAATGCTCTGCAAGGATTTGCCCGCAAATCCTTGCCACGAGATTGTCGTAGGCGGGCTTTGCCCGCCGTTAAGCGATAATCTCAAAGTGATTATGCTCTAGCTGATGAATTTAGCCTGCAACTTTATGCAACACCTTGGAGTTGATATGTCTGTACATGGCGCGCCGCAGAGCGGGAGTTCAGAAAACCGGGTTTCCGGGTTTGAAGATAAAATCCGGCGCTTGCAACAGATCACGGAGAGCCTGGAACACGATGAATTTAATCTTGAAGCAAGCCTCAATCTGTATAAAGAAGGAGTTGAGCTTGCGGCTGAATGCAGAGATGAACTGAACAAGGCCCGGCATGTGGTGAAAATGTACGCTCAGGACGGCTTACGCGAATTTCAGAGCGAGGAAGCGAAGAATGAAGACAGACTCGAATTTTAAAGCGCAGTTGGCAAAAAAGGCTGCTCTGGTGGAGGCTTTTTTGGCCTCCTGTTTGAATCGCTTTGATCGTCCCGCATATCCGGACGCCGGATTCCAAAACGCTTCGCCCGAAACGCCCGGCATCCCGGCGGGGTTGAAAGAAGCCATGAATTACAGCCTGCTGGCCGGGGGAAAAAGAATACGTCCGGTTCTGTGCATAAGCGCGGCGCGGCTTTTCGGGCTTGACGCGGCAGCCGCGCTCCCGTTTGCGGCGGGCATAGAGTGCATTCACAGTTATTCGCTTATTCATGACGATTTGCCGGCCATGGATGATGATGATTATCGCCGGGGCAGATTATCCAACCATAAAAAATTCGGGGAAGCCGCGGCCATTCTTGCCGGAGACGCTCTTTTGACGGATGCTTTCGTTTTTATGTCCGGCGTGGCGGACACCGGCATGATCGCGCCGCAAAACGTTCTTAAGGCGCTTACATCCGTGGCCCTGGCCGCCGGGTCAGCGGGCATGGCGGGCGGGCAGTTTCTGGATATGCAGTACACGGCTGAACCGGATATTTCCTTGGAGCAACTCGCATACATGCAGGCGGCCAAAACCGGCGCCATGCTGGCTGCGTCCTGCCATAGCGGGGCTCTGCTCGCCGGAGCCGGCGAGGATGCCGCAAGCGCCATCAACGCATACGGACGCTTTTTGGGCGAGGCTTTTCAAATCGTGGATGATATTTTAGATGAAACAGGCACCACGGAAGAATTGGGAAAACCTGCCGGGAGTGACGCCAAACAGGGGAAAGTTACTTACCCTTCCCGGCTGGGGCTGGAAAAAAGCCGCGATCTGGCCAGAGCTGCCGGAACCCGCGCTCTGGCGGCTCTGGATAAGGTAGCCGCGAGCAGGTCTTTTTCCGCTGAAGCGGAGACGGAATTGGCGTTTTTACGCGAATTCGTGAGCTATCTTTTGCAGAGGAGTTCATAATGGCGGAGGCTGCGGCTTCAGGGGGCATACTGGCGCAAATCGGCGGCTCTGCCGGGGTGGCCGGGCTGGAGGAAGGCGATTTGCCGCTTCTGGCCCAGGAAATCAGAACAAAAATCATTGACGCGGTTTCGCGCAACGGCGGGCACCTGGCTTCTCCTCTGGGCGTGGTTGAACTGACCATTGCCCTGTTGCGCAAGTTTGACCCCGTGCAGGATCGTATTATCTGGGATGTGGGCCATCAGGCATACGCGTATAAAATACTTACCGGGCGGGCTGAAAATTTCAATACCTTGCGCCAGGCCGGCGGGATCAGCGGTTTCCCCAGAAGGGCGGAAAGCCCCTGTGATCATTTCGGCACCGGCCATGCGTCCACTTCTATTTCAGCGGCCATGGGCATGGTCATGGCCAGGGAACAGGCCGGAAAGAACCACCAGGTCATAGCGGTGGTGGGCGACGGCGCCCTGACAGGAGGCATGGTTTATGAAGCCATGAATCACGCCGGCGCCCTGAACAAACCCTTGATAGTGTTTCTTAACGACAACCAGATGTCCATTTCCAAAAACGTGGGGGCCCTGTCTTTTTTCCTCAGCCGAAAATTTTCCTCGCAATGGCTGCGCAAAGTGAAGAAGGAGGTCTCCTCCTTTCTGAAATCTATTCCCGGCGTGGGCGATGATATGTTCAATCTTGCCGAGCGCAGCCGGCAAAGTTTTAAAAGCTTTTTTACGCCGGGCATACTTTTTGAAGCGTTGCGTTTTGATTATGTCGGCCCGGTAAATGGGCATGATTTCGCCGCCTTGTCGCAGGCCATGGATATTGCGGCTTCTTCCGACCGTCCCATTCTGGTGCATATATTGACCCAAAAGGGCAAAGGCTATGAGCCGGCGGAGAATGCGCCGGCCGACTACCACGGCGTTGGCCGTTTCAACCCGGCCACGGGCGAGGTGGAGTCCCCCGGCGCAAATGCCGGCGCCCAGACCTATACCAATATTTTTGCTTCCTCTTTGTGCCGGCTGGCTGCCGAAGACGATAAAATTGTCGCGGTCACGGCGGCCATGCCGGATGGAACCGGGCTGTCGGCCTTTGCCGGGGCGTTTCCGTCCCGCTTTTACGACGTGGGCATATGTGAGCAACACGCGGTGACTTTTGCCGCCGGTCTCGCGACCCAGGGCTTTAAACCTGTGGTGGCCGTATATTCCACTTTTTTGCAGCGCGCCTATGACCAGGTTGTGCATGACGTCTGTCTGCAAAATCTTCCGGTGGTTTTTGCCCTGGACAGGGCGGGACTGGTGGGGGAAGACGGGCCTACGCACCACGGGGTGTTTGATATCGCGTATTTGCGCCATATTCCCCATTTAAGCATTCTTGCGCCCAGGGATCGTGAAACTATGCAAAGTTCCCTGGCTGCCGCCCTGCGGATGAATTCGCCTGTGGCTGTCCGCTACCCGCGCGGTGAATGCCCGGTCATGGACAAAAGCGGCGGGCAGGACGTCATCCAACCCGGAAAGGGAGCCATGCTGCGGGGCAGCCTGGAAAATACGGAGGGCGGCAAACTGGTTGTAATTGCCGTGGGCGGTATGGCTCACCCGGTTTGTCTCGCTGTTGACGCCTTGCGCGCGGAAGAGGGAATTGAAGCGGCTGTCTTTGACCCGGTGTGGCTGAAACCGCTGCCGCAGGAACATTTGCTGCGGCTGGCCGAAAATTATCCCAAGCTGCTGGTTGTAGAGGAACATGTTCTGGCCGGAGGGTTTGGCTCCGCGCTGCTGGAGCATTTCAACGAGAACGGTCTGCCCGGAAGTTGCAGCGTGTACCGGCACGGTTTGCCGGACAGCTTTATTGAACATGGGAAAGCAGCGCAGCTGCGGGCGCCGCTCAAGCTGGATGTGCCCGGCCTGCGCCGGGTTATCCGCGAAATTCTCGAAAAATAGAGCATTTCAAGAGTAACATGCTCTAATATTGAAATATTGAAAGGATGATGAACCATGGCTTTTTTAAATAGCAGCGTCAGTTTTACGCGCTTTAAGGTAACAGATGAAATACCGGCTGGACTTTGGAACGAGATCCCCGACCGGCTGCGCCGCTTTGCGTTTCAGGATATAGATGAATTGCCGGAAGACCGCGCATATGGCTGGACGAGCTTTGAAGATATGCTGGATGTCGCCTGGAGCAGAAATCCTCCCCAAAAAGGAGGAGACTATATGGCTTTTTCCCTGCGTCTGGAAACCCGGCGGGTGCCTCCGGCCGTGCTGAAAAAGCATCTCGGCCTGGCTTTGCAGAAAGAAGGGGAAGAACTGCGAAAGATTAACAAAACCTTTGTCGCGCGCGAGCGCAAAAAGGAGCTTAAGGAACAGGTGCTTTTGCGGCTTAAAAAGCGCTTTTTGCCTGTTCCGGCGGAATTTCAGGTTATCTGGAACACGGCCAGGAACGAAATATGGGTTGCGTCCATACAGCGTAAAGTTTTGGATCTCTTTCAGGAATTTTTTACGCAAAGTTTCGAACTGGAATTGGAACAGCTCACTCCTTACAGTCTGGCAGCGGAGTTTTTGGATGGCGCTGCCCTGGACAGGCTTAACAACATTGAATCAACCGACTTTTACAGGATATAGCCATGAACGGCGAGTTATATGTGGAAAAAAGCCCGGATGAAACGCTCGGGCAGGATTTTCTCACCTGGCTGTGGTATCGTAGCGAGGTTGCCAATACCTTGAAAGATGAAAAAGGCGGAGAATTCACTTTTTTCATGGAGCAGCGCATTGTGGTGCAGGGCGGAGACGGCGACGCGAAGGAAACGGCCAGCGTTTCCGGCGTTATGTCGGAGTTGCGCGAAGCCCGCCTTGGTCTGGCCACGGGAAAAAAAGTTACCCGCGCTTTGCTCCGTCTGGAACAGGAGCCGGAAACCTGGCGGCTTACGCTCAAGGCGGAGGACTTTTGCCTGGGAAGTTTAAAAACCCCCAAGGTGGAAGCCGGGGCGGATAAAAACGACGACCCCGAGGCCATATTTTTTGAAAAGGTTTACTTGCTGGAAAAGTGCCTTTCTTTTTTGGACGCCTTGTATAAAGAATTTTTAAAGCTGCGCCTGGGCAAGGATTGGGCAATAGAAGTCGATGAGTTTCGGAAATGGCTGTATCAGGATAGCGCGTCCGGTTCAACCGCTGCTTAGTCCATGCTGAAAAAGCCGGGAAACGACTTTTTCATAAAGGCACGCCGGCTCCAGGCGCCGTTGCGCCGACCACTTAAATTCAGGTTTTGCCATGTTCGGCTTGTTGCGTCGCATACTTAAAAAATTGTTTTGGCTGCTGCTGGTTTTTATCGGCATAACCATTATCAGTTTTTGGGTTATCCACCTTGCGCCCGGTTCACCGACGGATCAGGAAATTACCATGAACCCCCTGGCGGACGCGGAGGCCAGGGAACGTCTGGAGCGTTTTTACGGGCTGGACAAGCCTTTGCACGAACAGTACTGGAGCTGGATCAAGCGCATAGCGCGGTTTGATTTCGGCAATTCCATGAGCAGCGACATGCGGCCGGTTCTGGACAAAATTATGGAATGTCTGCCGGTCACGGTGTGCATGAATGTTCTGGCCCTGATTTTAACCTTGCTGGTGGCGGTACCCATAGGCGTCCTGGCCGCGCGAAAACCCGGCGGTCTGTTTGACCGCGGCAGCACGATGTTTGTATATATAGGCTTTGCCATGCCCAATTTTTGGCTGGCCATGCTTTTGATGTCGCAATTTTGCATCAACTGGCAAATTTTTCCGCTGTCCGGCATTGTTTCCATGGACTATGACAGCCTTTCCGCCTGGGACAAATTTTGGGACTTGGCCTCGCATCTTACTTTGCCCGTATTCATTTATACCTTCGGCAGTCTTGCGGGCATGTCGCGTTTTATGCGCTCTTCCATGCTGGAGGTATTGCGGCAGGATTATATACGCACCGCCAGAGCCAAAGGCGTATCAGGGGCAAAGCTGGTGTGGACGCACGCTTTGCGCAATGCGTTGCTTCCGGTGATTACCCTGCTTGGTCTTTCCATTCCGGGTTTAATCGGCGGGAGCGTAATCGTGGAATCCATTTTTGCCTTGCCCGGCCTGGGGCAGCTTTTTTACGACGCGGTAATGTCCAGGGATTATCCGCTGATTATGGGCAGCCTGGTTCTGGGCGCGATTCTTACTCTTCTGGGGAATGTTCTGGCGGACATCGGCTATGGGCTGGCCGATCCGCGTATACGTAGAGCGTTTTAGAGCATTTTAACATTGAAAATTTAGAACATTTTAACATTGAAAATGTTGAAATGCTCTACAATGCTATAAATGCAGGCGGGCTTTGCTCGCCGTCAAGCAAGCATTTCAAGCGTAAAATGCTCCAAATGCTGCTGTAGTGGAAGTATGGTGCAACATGCGGGGCGTCAAAAAAACTAAATTCGCGCGCATTCTTTCGCATATGCGCAAAAACCCGCTTTTTTGGGCGGGGCTTCTGGTAGTGGCGGGCGTGGCCCTGGCGGCGGTGTTTGCTCCCGTACTGGCCCCCTATGACCCGAACCTGCGGCATGTCCAATATAAACTTGTCCCTCCCTCGGGTCTGTTTCCTTTGGGCACGGACAGTCTGGGGCGCGACGTGCTTTCCCGGATGTTTTTCGGCGCCAGGGTCTCCTTGTGGGTCGGTTTTGTGGCGGTGAGCATATCCATTGCAATCGGCGTAACTTTGGGGCTTTTGGCCGGGTTCTTCCGGGGGTGGATCGACGAATTGATTATGCGCTTTGTGGATGTAATGCTCTGCTTCCCTTCCTTCTTTCTTATTCTCGCGGTGGTGGCCTTTTTGGATGCCAGCATCGTAAATATTATGGTGATTATCGGGCTTACTTCCTGGATGGGCGTAGCCCGGCTGGTGCGGGCGGAAACTCTTTCTCTGCGCGAGCGGGAATTTGTGGCGGCAGCGCGCCTGGCTGGAGCGGGAGCCTGGAGAATTCTTTTCCGCCATATCCTGCCCAATGCTTTGGCCCCTGTGCTGGTTGCCGGCACTTTGGGCGTCGCCGGAGCGATTTTGACCGAATCGGCTTTGTCTTTTCTGGGTATCGGGGTGGAAATTCCGACAGCCAGTTGGGGGAATATGCTGACCGAAGGGCGCGAGGCCATGGGGGTGGCGTGGTGGCTGTCGGTTTTCCCGGGTATGGCTATTTTGATAACCGTGCTGAGTTATAATCTTTTGGGCGAAGGTCTGCGGGATTTGTTCGACCCTAAAGCGGTTTAATTTTGAAATAATGAATATCGTATGTGTTGATTACCCTTTTACGGCGCTGCTGGAAAACTTGGGGCACCAGGTGCTGTCTTTGCGTCTTGAGCCCGGGTTGACGCGCCTGGCGGATTTGCCGGAACTGAGCCGGAAAGACGCTTTTCAGGCCGATTTGTTTATCCAGCAGGAACGCCTGGGGCCGAGGGTAATCCTGGAAGGGGTGCACAAATTGCCCTGTACGGCAATTTTCATCAGTGTGGACACGCATCTGAACATGTTTTGGCACAGGTATTACGCCCGGCTTTTTGATTTGACGCTCACGGCGCATGTGTCCTGGTTTGAAAGACAGAGCGATGATTTTGGCCAAAGCGGATGCTCTGCCCGTAATGTTCACCGTTTGCGGCATTGCGGCGATGCCCGCCTCTGGCGTGATTTCTCCCGGCGCCGGCATGATTTTTCTTTTTGCGGGGTGGTGGATAAGCACAGGCCCGTACGTAACGCCATGCTGGAGCTTCTGGGCCGGCACTTTGCGCTGCACAGGCCGGAAAAATCCATGCCGCGTCCGGAAATGCTGGATATGTTTTCCGATACCCGCATTGTGCCCAACGAATCTATTGCCGAGGAAGTCAATTTCCGGCTTTTTGAAGGGGCCTCCTGCGGATGTCTGGTGCTCGGCCAGGAAGTGGGAGAAGACCAGAACGCCTGTTTTGAACCTGGCCGGGAAGTAATCCTCTACGCGCATGGGCTGGATTTATTGGAGAAAGCTGTTTTTTACCGGAAAAACGAACGCACGGCTGAAGAAATAGCCCGCGCCGCCTGGTTGAGAGTTCAAGCGGAGCATTTACCGCAGCACCGGGTAAAAGAGCTGCTGGCGACAGCGGAAAAATGGGCTCGCGGCGCCATTGCCGGCGGCCGGGCCGAAAAAGGCGAAGCGGACAAATATTTTTGCCTGACCTTGCAACAGCTTGCCTTTCACGGTTCGCTCAAGCAGACGGCCAAACAGTTGCTTGACCGCTTTATGGCGCTGCCTGAAGACGGTGAGGTGGCGGCGGCGGCATTGCAGACGCTCATGCAACTGGACGGCGCTTCCCGCAAAAACGGGCTTGCTTTTTGCGCTGAAATATTTAAGGAAGCTTTGTATATTCGTTCCACAGCCTGTAATTTGGCTTGTTCTGTTTTTTGCAGGCTGCAAGGCGATACGGGCTTGTCGAATCTGTTTTTGGAAAGGCAAATCCAGGCCGTGCGGGATGGGCGGAACCCGGATTGGGAACCGGAAAACGCGCATATAGATCCGGGAAGCGCCTTGTATGATTTTTATATCCTTTGGGCCCGCCTGCTTTACAGGCAAAAAAAATTGGCCAGGCCGGGCTGCCGTTTTGCGCCTGAGGCCGGTGTTCTGCCGGAAAACGCTCTGGAGTGCCTCTTGTTGGCCCAGGCCGAACTGGAGCACGGAGCGCGTGTGTCCATGGACAATAAAGAGCTTATGGAAGAAATGCACCGTATTTTCAGCGTATTGCCGGGTTACGCGGATCTGGACAGGGGGGCGCTGGCCCATTTGTCGCTGTATGCTCAAAACAGTTGGCCCATACAGATGGACTTTGCCTTAAGCGGGTTAAAATGCCATAAAATTGAAACCGGCCTGGCTGAACTGGCGGAAGCCCTGGATAAAGCGGAAAAACAGGGAGAAGCGGAGGATTTTTTCCGCCGCCTGGCCGGAATTGCGGCTTCAGAGAGCATTTTGCGGGTGCTGAAACAATAATACCGTTTCCCAATCAAACATGCTTTTATGTTTGATTGGGAAACGGTATCCGCGACAGGACGTCGCGGCGAAATGCGAAGCATTTCGGAGGCAAGGCGGAACCCAAGCTTCCGCCGTAGCCGATACATCAAAACTGCATGGATGCAGTTTTGATGTGGAAATAAAATAACAGGTAATCATGCTGGAATATTTAAGAATACAAGACCTTGCCCTGATTGAAAATATGGAACTGGAATTCGGGCCGGGGGTTAATGTGCTTTCCGGCGAAACCGGGGCAGGCAAGAGTTTTATCCTGAAAGCCCTGAATTTTCTGACCGGCGACCGGCTGGAGACGGATTTGGTGCGTCCGGGCAAGGAAAAAGCTTCCGCCGAAGCTGTTTTTATCATGCCGGATGGCGCGGAAATGCATATCCGGCGCGAACTTGCGGCCGAAAGCGGGCGCAGCCGCCTGTTTATCAATGACCGCCTGAGTTCGCAGGAGAGCGTGCGTGAACTCAGGCCAGCGCTCATCCTGCATACCAGCCAGCAGGGGCAGCAAAAACTTTTGCTGCCCGCCTTTCAAAGTAAAATTCTTGACGATTATATGAACAGGCCGGATTTGCTTGAACAGCGCGATGCAATGCTGAACAGGCTGGCGGAATTTTCGTTGCGGCGCGCGAATTTGCAACAGCGCTTTGCCGCCTTGGAGGAAAAACGCGATTTGCTGGAATTCCAGCGCCAGGAAATAGACAAGATTAACCCCAAGGAAGGCGAAGAGGAGGAACTGGAAGCGCAGCGCCTGGAACTGCGCAACGCGGATGCACGCAACGAGGCGGCGGAGCAGGCCCTGGCGGTATTGCACGGCGGAGAGCAGACCGGCATTTTGGATCAGCTCGCCCTGCTGGAAAGAGCGGTCAGGCGGCTTGCCCGGCTGGAGGATTCTTTTGCCGCGGATCTGGATATGTTTACGGGTGTGTATCCCGCGCTGTCTGATTTGGCCGCGCGCTTGCGCAAAGGCGGCGTTAAAAAAAATGCCGGCTTTAATGCCGAGGCCATAGAAGCCCGGCTTTTCGCCATTGCGCAGCTAAAACGGAAGTTACGCCGCAATTTGCCGGAAATTTTAGCTCTGCGCGATGAACTGAACGAAAATTTGGCTTTTTTGGATGGCTGCGCTTTGGATCTCAAACAGTTGTCACGGGAGGAAAGTGAACTGTGCGCGGAACTCGCAAAACTGCTGCACAAGCTGAATCCGGCCAGGCGGGAAGCCGCCGGCGCGCTGAAAATTGCGCTGGAGGCGGAACTGCGTAAGCTCGGCTTTTCCGAAGCCGTGCAGGTGGATTTTACTTTTGACGGCAAGGAACTGTATCCCGGCCGCAGCGACAGCGTGGAGGAAAAAGCCCATATTTTCTGGAAACCGAATCCCGGGCAGGCCGCGCAACCTTTGGATAAAATTGCCTCCGGCGGGGAGCTTTCGCGTTTTTTACTGGCTCTGGTGAGCATACTTTATCGCCGTATGCGTGAAGCGCCTACCCTGATTTTTGACGAGGTGGACGCGGGCGTGGGGGGCATGACCCTGAATAAGGTCGCGGACAAATTGTATGAACTGGGAACGGAACGTCAGCTTATTTTGATCACGCATTGGCCGAATTTGGCCGCCCGGGCCGGACGCCATTTTGTCGTGCGCAAAGAAGTGCTGGCCGGGGATACCTTTACCCGCTGCGTCCGTTTGGAAGGGCCGGCGGTAGCCGAAGAACTGGCCCGCATGGGGGGAGGGGGCGCGCAGGGCAGAATTTTGGCCAAAGAATTGTTGCAGCATTGATGTGTAGCCGGTTTTGACAGCTCAAAGCCGCTTCCATATTTTTCGATCAATTGCCGCGACAGCGTAGCGAGAATCTTCCCATACTCCGCGCGCTCGTCGCCTCAAGGCTACGCCAAAACCTACACTGACTGGCTGCTACAAAAAGTGCGAAAAATTCCGGACACTACCTTGTCAACAGCCCACGATATGCGCTGTCTTGCCGTCCGGCAGTGTTTCCGTTGCCCAGTTGATCTTGTCATCCCAGCTTTTGCCCTGATCCCGGTCAAAGATAACCAGCCATCCTTCAGAAGCGCCGCAGGTATTTATGTACCTGCCAAGCTGTTCCAACCCCTGAAGACGGGCTTTGGGGGAGGCCAGCTTTACCTCCAGGGGATAAGCCTTGTCCGCATAGTGAACGCAGACATCCACCTTGCCTGTGCCCAGGGCGAATTCACGGACGATCTGCGCTCCCCCGTTGGTCACGCGCTGCAAAAAAGCCTGCAAAATTAAATGCGGAGCCGCTTCTTTATATTCGTAGCGCTCTGTCCAC
>JAISBT010000017.1 GCA_031266055.1 Deltaproteobacteria bacterium | reverse complement strand
AAGCACCATGCCCGAAGCGGGACAGCAGCGCATCTATGCGGCCCTTGGTCTGGATGAACGCCCCGGAGGAGTAAAGCGACACTCTGTGCCTGTCCCAAATACAAGCATGTAGTGCCTGTGCGCAGACGTGCATGCTTTAATACGCTGAATATATTGCTTATTTTTTACTATATGTTAAACTTGGGTTAAGGGCGCCCGCCGCCAGAGTATTTCAACATTTTCAATGTTAAAATGCTCTGGTTCTGCTTCCCTCTAGCGGTTTATGCCGTCGCGCCGTTAATTTTTACTCCGGCATCATACATTCAGAACCACCGCCAGGCTACGGAAGGAAACCAGCACATTGGAGCCGGGTTTCAATTCGAGCCTTTCGGCGCTTTCCCTGGTAACCAGGGCGCAGACCTTATGCCCGTCAGGCAAATCCGCCAGAACCTCGGCCACCGTTTCCGACAAGGCCACCCTGGTGACCGTGCCGGAAAAATTATTATTGACGTTCAACAAAACCCGCCTGTCCGGAAAAATTCCCAAACTGTCCGCCTCTTGCGCTGCCTCCGCAAAATTTTCCCCGGAAGCTTCTTCTGCAGGCTCCCGGATTTTTTCCAGCCCTATCCAGGGCGCCTTGACAACGGCCGTAACTGAACTTCCCACGGCCAGACCAAGGTTATTCAAACTCTCTTCAGTAATTACAGAGATTATTTTCAGGCCGGAGACCGCGGCAAGCGTGACCTGGGCCAGAATACCCTCCCGGATGACGCTTTCAACCTTGCCGGAAAAGACATTGCGCGCGCTGGTTTTACTGCGGGCTTCCCTTTCCATGAACCGCTCCACAATCCCGCGAAAAGCGCTGTCGGAAAGCTCCAGAAAACCGGTAGCCTGATCCTGGCTTTGCCAGCCCATGAAAGTTTGAACAACTTTAACCGGCATTCCGGCGCGTAAAAGTTCTATACCTCTGGATTGCCGCGTTACCCTGGGGTTGAGCAAATATCCGGGCAAAGCGCATTCTTTCGCCCGTTCGTAAAATTTACGCCGCAAGTACCCTTGATCAATCTGAAAAATTTTACCGCGCAGGGTGTAATACATAGGTGATTTTAACATGGAGGAAAGTTCAGCGGATACGTCATCAGGCAGGCGAATCGTTCTGGCGTTGCTGCCGCCGACGGAAACGGTCTTGCCCGGCAGGTTGGTGTCCCGCAAATCATCCAGGCTCAAAAGCTCGCCCAGCCGCAACGCTCCATAGCGGATCAGCAGAAACGACATCAATACTCTGCCCCTGGAGCGGTACTGCACAGGCGTGCGGCTGCTCCGGAACCAGGCGCGGAAACTTTGCGTCGCGAGATCCAGTTGCCCGGAAGTCATATGCTTTACGCCGTCGGCCACGGCGTACAGTTCCCGTTGTGTCCGGGGCTTATCGTCATGCGGCTCGTGCGCCATGTTCACGTCACGCCGGCGCAGTTCATCTTCCACCTGCGCGCGCAGCAAGCGCAATTCTTCCACTCCGGCGGTTTCCAAAACCGGCAGAACTTCACGCATCCGTCACCTTCCAGATTCGCAGCAACGGCTGAAGCAAGTTTTGCCAGCGCCAGCCGTTCGTTATGCATGACCCTGATTCTGTGTCGAGTTCTATACCAGAGTTCAAACTTACGCCAGAACAAAGACTATAGTCACTTTTATACTTAAAACAGTGACCTGTTTGCCCGAATAATTTTACCTGATATAAAGAAAAATAATCTAATCACCAGAGCATTTTAACATTGAAAATGTTGAAATACTCTGGTGGCGGGTACCGCCGCCCGCCCCGCAGGCGTAGGCGAAACTTGCTTCAGCCGTTGTTGCGCAGCAGCTTACGGATGAAGACAGCAGCGATGTTTCGCCGTAAAGCGCCGGAGGGGGCGTCTCAAAATTAAACTGCTCTAAGGAGGATTACCTGTCATGCTGAAAACTTTGCGTCTATCCGTCCTTGCTCTCGCCTTGTTCGTCCTGCCCGTCATCTTTTCCGGCGCCGCATATCCGGCTGAAATCACCGTTTCCGCGGCGGCCAGTCTGAACAATGCCTTCACCGAACTGAAAGGAGCTTTCGAAGCTAAAAACTCCGGCACCACTGTTGTCACAAATTTTGCGTCTTCCAACAACCTGCTCAAACAAATTGAAACCGGCGCCCCGGTTGATGTTTTCGCTTCCGCTGACCAAGCTACCATGAACACAGCGGAACAAGGTGGTTTTATTGATAAAAGCACCAGGAAAAATTTTGCGCTAAACGGGCTGGTGCTGATCGCCCCGGCCGGAGAGTCCAAAAGCCTGAGCAAGGCCGCGGATCTGGTGAAACCGGAATACGCCCGCATCGCCGTCGGCAACCCGGCTTCCGTACCGGCGGGACGATACGCGCAGGAAGTTCTTGAGCTGCAAAATCTCTGGACTCCGCTGAAAGACAGATTGATTTTCGGTGAAAATGTGCGCCAGGTGCTGGATTATGTGTCCAGAGGGGAAGTCCAGGCAGGCTTTGTCTATTCTACTGACGCCAAGCAGGCCGGCGACCAGGTGCGCGTTGTGGAAACCATGCAGGGAAAAACTCCGGTGCTTTATCCCATAGCCGCGTTGAGCGCTTCCAAAAATAAGGCGGCTGCGCAGGCCTTTGTAGACTTCGCAAACAGCGCTGAAGGCCAGGCCATTCTGGCCAAATACGGTTTTATGGCCCCATAAACAGCCCGCCCATTTGCGGCGCGGTACGTAAACTTGCGCCGAAGCCTGCCGCCACGGTGGCGGCAGGCTCATGCCTCATCCATCTCGCCATTTTAAGTGTTACAGCGTACTAAGGCAATTTAACTTTGAGACGCTCCCTCCGGCGGGCAGGGCAGACACATCTTAAGGAAGCGCTGAATAATTAGCTGTTTCAGCACCAATTTTTATGAAAGGGGTAATTTTTTATAAAATTGACTGGATTTTGTCCGTAACGCTGCTATTTTTTTTCTTTTTTTTACCCTTTTCCCAAGAAAAGCGCGCACCTATCCTCAGGCAGGTCGCAATGACCTAGCCACACGGAACCCCGATGAGCGAAGTGGCGAAGCGTAAACAGTCCTGTTATGTACAGTACGCCTGTACTCCATATTTATTTTGTAACACTATATTATAGATTTCCTATCTAAATCAAAAACATCAACTCCATTTTTTTCAAATAAATTTTCAAGTTCTTCAAAACCATTTTTAACTTTATATT
>JAISBT010000001.1 GCA_031266055.1 Deltaproteobacteria bacterium | reverse complement strand
ATAAACATACCTGAAGCACTTTCAAGAGCAGCAGTAATTTTCATATGTTACCCAATTCGCTTTTGCTGTTCAGGGCGTAATCAACAAATCAGGTTCGGAAATTAAATAATTCTGCTTCCGCAAACAGGGCGGCGACGCGCCGATGCATGTCCCGCGGAAGCGGCAGTATGATGTCATTCATCCAAGGTATGCCCGGCAAAGCCCGGCGTCAAGCGGCAATCCCCCTGAACTGCAATTCCGGGGAAACGCAGAGACGTTGGGGATTCTCCTCAAACCTCGGCGCGGCACAGCGTCCGAGTTTTTTTTGTCGGTTTTTCTGCCCGGTTTCGCTTGAAGCGCTTCCGCTCATGGGATAAAAAGGATATAAGCGCATCGGTATCCATTCGCCGACGGAGGTTATTGAAAATGAGGAATGAGCCAAGAGCTGTGCGGGAAATTCATGAAATCCGCGAACGGATTTATGAGGAAACGAAAAATATGACGCAAGAGGAACGCGCCGCGCTTACCCGCAAGGAGGCACAGGAGATGATCGATAAATACGGGCTGCAAGTAAAGCGTCGTATCCCTCTTGATGACGGAGTAAAAGCCAACTACCCTAAATTCGTCGCGGCTTTGAAAAAGATACCCGGCTTGGGCGCCAAGGAGGAGTAACAAAGTGAAATTGCAAAATATTTATATAAAGGGTTTCAAGTCTATTGATAACGACACGGGACAGCATATTCCTCTGGGCGATATTACTGTGCTCCTGGGCGCAAATGGCTCTGGAAAGAGTAATTTAGTTTCTTTTTTCAACATGCTAAATTTCATGACAACTGGAGCATTAAAGCAATATATTGGTAAACAAGGCGTCAACCGTCTCTTATTCTATGGATCAAAACAAACGGAGACAATTTTTTTTGAACTTAAATTTGAAGATGACAGAGCACTCGATACATATAGTGTAAAACTTTCCCATGGTCTTCCTGACAAACTGTTCATTAGTGGCGAGAAAATAACTTTCCAAAATAAAGATAATACTACTCCTCAGGAATATTTTTTAGAAAGTACGAATAACGAATCAGGTTTGAAAGGTGATACAAGGAAGACCAGCAGAGTTTTATATTCATTGCTCTCCAGAATTCGCGCTTATCAATTTCATGACACGTCAGATACGGCAAAAATAAAGGATCGTGGCTATGTGGACGATGCTGGGTTCTTACGTCACGATGCGGGCAATCTGGCTGCTTTTCTTAAAATGCTCAAAGGAGATGATGAATTTACAAAATACTACGCGCGCATTATCCGCCATATTCAACGTGTCATGCCTCAATTGGGGGGCTTTGATATAGCGCCCATTCCCGGCACTAAAGATTATGTGCGCCTGAACTGGAGAGATTCTTCTGGAAGTGATTACCTGCTCGATCCACATCAAATATCAGACGGTTCCCTGCGCTTCATGGCCTTGGCAACCCTCCTGCTCCAACCTCCTGACTTACTGCCGAAATTTATTGTTCTGGATGAGCCGGAACTGGGCTTGCACCCGGCAGCCATAGCCGAATTGAGCGGTATGGTCAAAATAGCCGCGCAAAATGCGCAAGTGCTTCTGGCAACGCAGTCCACACGCCTAATTGATGAATTCTTACCGGAAGAACTGGTCATTGTGGAACGCGATAAAGAACGGCGGTGCTCGGTATTTAAGAAACTTGATGCCGAGCAACTAAGTGACCGGCTGGCCCGTTACAGCCTTTCCGAGCTATGGGAAAAGAATGTGCTCGGGGGTCAGCCATGATTCGTTTGCATATAACCACCGAGGGGTCGACCGAGTTGCGCTTCGCCAAGACGGTGCTTGCACCACACCTGGGCGTATTTGATATTGTTGTTGATTCCCGTAGTGTCCTGACCAGCAAGGACAACCGTTTCTCCAAAGAGTATCGTGGCGGCTTGAAACATTATGAAAAAGCAAAGCAAGATATTCTGACCTGGATGAAACAAGATTACCACTCAGAATGTCGCTTCACCACCATGTTCGACCTTTATGCCCTCCCGAAAGACTTTCCCGGTTATGACGAAGCCGAAAACCAGCAGGATCCGTATGAGCGGATCAGGCTTTTAGAAAAAAAAATGGAGGTTGATATAGGATCGGTAAACTTCATTCCCTATATTCAACTCTATGAATTTGAGGCACTGATACTTGCCGAGCCTCAAAAACTGGACTGGGAATATCTGGAACATGAGACACCAATCAAGAATTTGGCAGATATGGTTGGTGGGCAAAACCCGGAATTGATCAACGATGGCCCGGAAACTGCGCCATCCAAACGTATTCTCAAAGAAATACCGGAATATGACAAGCCAACCGGCGGCGTTGCTGTCGCGGAAAAGATAGGCCTGCAAACGATCAGGGAAAAATGTCGTCATTTTGATGAGTGGGTGTTGCGCCTGGAAGACCTTGCCGGGACGAATCCATGAGCAACCGTATCGCCAACGCCCTGGTCGCGCTTTTTGAAAAGCACCGCATACTTTTTTGGTATGACGCCAAAAAAAGAACTGCGGGCTGAGTTTGATGCCGTCAGCATACCGGACGTTACCAAGCTCGAAATTGGCCGAGGCTGTTTCTGCCCGTACCATCAGCCGTGTCGAGCTTGCCGCACAAGGAACTGGCGCTTGCCGACAACGAAAGCGGAACGGCCCTTGTAGATGGTCAGCCTTCATCTACTGCAATAATCGGATCACATCCGCATACTCCGGCAGCCAGTACAGCGGACAAACCGACAGCGCCGGTTCCGAACACCGCCAATGATTTTCCTTTCTCAGGCTTAAGATAATTCATTACTGAGCCTGCGCCTGTCATTACACCACAGCCTATAGGCGCCGACGATTTGAGATCAAGAGCGGTAATTGCTCTGGTCAGAGCTTTTTCGTGACAGACCGTAAATGTGCTGAAACCTCCCTGCCGCATCAACGGGAAAACCGGCATACCATTCAGGGAAAAAGGAGTGCTGCCGTCCAGACGCTCGCCGCTGAAAAAATGGTGCATATGGTCACATTGATAAGTTCGATCATCTTTGCAGGCGCGGCATTCACCACAATATGTGTAAGCAGCGATAACCCGATCACCCGGTTTGAAACCTCCAACCTTTTTGCCGCTCTTTACAACAGTTCCACTTGTTTCATGCCCCAACAGGATGCAGGCGCAGAAATGCAGACCATCGGCTTCGGCTGTTTCGCCTAGTGCTTGCAGGCCGGCGACCGCCCGGCGCGTCAGGACAAGGATTGCGGGGTATACGACTGTGCCGCCGCCGCCAAAAAACCGGATCTGGTCATTCCGGCAGACCGGGCTTTTCGGTCTATGGCTTCCAGCGCGGACTTGGCTATGCTCACTCAAATTTTCTTTTATTTCCGTGTGTCGCGGAATAGTTGCCGAGTAGTTGCCGCAGGGGTCATACAATGGTGATGAAGAGGCGTTCAGACGGTTGTTGTTTTCCCCCGTGCCTTCTCCTCCCCGCATGACCTTGAACGGCTTACTTGCTTGTCGCCGTCCAGATGCCGTCCCAATGCTCGGGCGGGTTTTGCAGCAGGGTTTGGGCGCGTTCCCGGTAGACGGCGTACAGTCCGGTTTCCGGAAAACCTTCGCACAGAC
>JAISBT010000179.1 GCA_031266055.1 Deltaproteobacteria bacterium | reverse complement strand
TGGTGAGGCGGATGGCTTTCAGCGTGTAGGGATCGGATACCGCTCGCGCGTACCGGCTCCAACCGGCGCTGAAAGCCTGGACGAGAATGTTCGCCAGCGGCAGTATGAGGGCGATGGTGATGAAAAGCACGCTGATCGCGATGAGCAGCCTCGCCGTCCATGAATGGTTGGAAGTTTGCAGCATGACGTGCCTAGCCTTTGACGAATCCGGCAGCCCGGGCCTGCACAAGATTGATGCCGAACATAATGACGAAGGAAGCCGCAAGCATGGAGAGAGCAACGGCCGTAGCTTCCCCATAATTGAATTGCTCCAGTTTGCTCATGATGATGAGCGGCGTTATCTCCGTTTTGAACGGCATATTCCCGGCGATGAAGATGACGCTGCCATACTCGCCGAGCCCTCTGGAGAAGGCCAGACCGAAGCCGGCAAGCAGGGCCGGGAGAATTTCCGGAAAAATGACGCACCGGAAAATGTGCGCGGGCGATGCGCCGAGCGTGTGGCCCGCCTCTTCATACGCGCCGTCCAACTGTTCCAGGACGGGCTGCACACCACGGACGATGAACGGAAGGCCGATAAAGACCAGAGCAATAGTGATGCCTGCCGGCGTATACGCTATGCTGATTCCGGCTTTGGCAAAAAGTCCCCCTATCCAGCCTTTGTCGGAATAGAGCGCGGTCAGGGTAATCCCCGCCACGGCTGTCGGCAGCGCGAAGGGCAGTTCGATCATGCCGTCAATCAGACGCCTTCCGGGAAAGCGATACCGGGTCAGCACCCAGGCCAGCAGCACGCCGAAAAAACAATTGAGCAGAGCGGCGGAAAACGAGCACAGAAAGCTTATGCGGTAGCTAGCCAGCACGCGCCGATCCGTTACGGTGTTCCAGAAATCTTCCCATCCCAAGCCTGAGGATTGAAGCACGACGGCGCTCATGGGAATCAGCACAATCAGGCTGACAAACGTCATGGTCAGGCCTAGGGAGATTGTGAATCCGGGAAGAATCCTGTTGGATGTTCGGTACTTCATGGCATTGCTCTTATTATAGCATTTTGCGCTTGAGATTGTCTCTTGACGGCGGGCAAAGCCCGCCTGCGACAATCTCGCGGGCGTTTCTACGCTACGCTTCGCACCGCCAGAGCATTTTATCAGGATAGATATTTTCAATGACAAAATGCTCTAGGGGTCCGGCGGCCACGGAGCGATCCGCCGGACGCGCGCTATCGTGTGTAGATCTGGTCGAAAACGCCACCGTCGGCAAAATGCCTGGTCTGGACCGTATTCCAGCCGCCAAATAACGGGTCGTCCACAGTAATGAGCGTGACGCTCAGATCAAAGGTTTTTGCAAATTCTTTGGCGATTTCCGGATTGCTGGGGCGGTAATAATTTTTTCCGGCGATCCGCTGCCCTTCATCGGAGTAAAGGTATTGCAGATATTCCGTCGCGACCGCGCGGGTGCCGCGTTTGTCCACAATCTTGTCCACAACGGCGACGGGCGGTTCGGCCAGTATGCTGAGGCTGGGCGTGACAATCTCGAATTTATCCTTTTCTTCCGCAATGGCGAGATACGCTTCATTTTCCCAGGCCAGCAGGACATCTCCCTGCCTGTTCTGGACAAAGGTATTGGTCGATCCCCGTGCGCCGCTGTCCAAGACCAGCACATTTTTGAACAGCGTGCTGATGAACCGCGTTACCGCTTTTTCATCGCCCCCGTATTTCTTGTCTGCCCACGCCCAGGCCGCCAGATAATTCCATCTGGCTCCGCCGGAGGTTTTGGGGTTGGGCGTGATGATACCAACGCCTTCACGCGTAAGATCTCCCCAGTCTTTGATATTTTTGGGGTTGCCTTTGCGGACGAGAAACACAATAGTCGAGGTATACGGCGAGCTGTTCTTGGCGAACTTTTTCTGCCAGCCCTCGTTTATCAATCCGGCTTTCTCAATGGCTGTTATGTCATAGGCCAGAGCCAGGGTCACAACATCGGCGTCATTGCCTTCAATGACAGCCCTGGCCTGACTCCCGGAACCGCCGTGCGATTGCACGATAGAAACGTTGTCGCCTGTTTTTCCCTTCCAGTATTTTTGAAAAGCCTGGTTGTATTCTTCATAAAGCTCCCTGGTCGGATCATAGGATACATTAGTGATTTCAACGTCCTTCGCCAGTGCGGCGGAAGGAAACAGAACCGTTGCGGCCAGAAATCCGCTGATGACCAAAAGCGATGCCGAAAAAAGTTTTTTCATGCCCGTGCCCTCTTGAGTAGGTATAACGTGTTGTTTTTCCTTTGCATAAACATGGACCACTGACGCAAACCGGCTATGTGCCGTAACAGACAACGCAACAGTAAAACCATCCGATATCCCTGCCGGATGGAAGGTACGGCGCGATGTATACCTGTTGTAACACTCCGGTCTCAGGTGCGGAAATATCAATTTTATATTTGCTTATACCGAATTTCAGTGGTCGAGAGGCTTATGCAACGGGCGTATACGCTTATTCCAGAAGAATATTTCGGATTTTTCAGGGTACCGCCCCGGTCTGCGGGCGCTTAAGGAGATCGGCGTACGCTCCCCGCTTGCGGAAGCCGGTTTGGGCAAAGAGGATATCCGTTGTTTTGCCCGGCAAACCGGGATGGACAGGCCGGAACAAAAAGCGCGTCCTTGTCTTTTTACCCGCTATGAATACGGTCTGGAACCGGATGCCTCTTCGTTGGCCGCCTTATTCCATTTCTAAATCAAATATGATATAATATATCCATCTTGAGGAGGTGGATATATGGCACGGCCGACAAGCGGGCGGGAGGTTCTCGCAGAGGCGAAGAAAGCTCTGGAAAAAGCTCG
>JAISBT010000108.1 GCA_031266055.1 Deltaproteobacteria bacterium | reverse complement strand
CAAAGCAAAAAACGTGGTTTTTGCTTTGCTCCGCCGCCTTAAGGCGGCGCGCCGGGCTTGTTCGCCCGGCGTCAGTACGCTGTTCTATACGAACTTTTAAGTGTTACAGCGTACTAGTGCAGATACTGCGGCAGGAACATCGTGAGTATCGGAATATACGTAATAATCATGAGGGCGATAATCCCCGCCACCACAAAGGGTATGATCCGCTTGCACAGATCGACCACGGAAATTCCGGCTATGTTGCACCCCACATAGAGGTTGATGCCCACCGGCGGCGTAATGAGCCCGATGGCCATGTTGACGGTGATGAACACGCCGAAGTGCACCGGGTCGATATTAAAGGCATGCACAATGGGCATCATGATGGGAATCAGGATGTAAAACGCGGAGTTGGCGTCCAGGAAGCAGCCCGCAATCAGGAAAACCACGTTGATGAGTATCAGCACGGTGAGCTTGTTCAAACCGGCGGAAAGCACCGTTTCGGAGATGTTGCTGGCGATGTGGCTGGTGGTCAGCAGCCAGGCGAACACGCTGGCCCCGGCGATGATGAACATGACGACGCCGGACGATATGGCCGCGTCCACGAACAGTTTCCACAGATTATGGATCTTGATTTCCTTGTAAATAAAGATGCCCACGAACAAGCCGTAGACAACGGCAACTCCGGCGGCTTCCGTGGGAGTGAACACGCCGCCGTAGATGCCGCCCAGGATGATGACCGGCGTCATCAGCCCCCAAAAGGCTTCCTTCATGGCCGCCAGCCGTTCTTTGTACGAGGAGGGAGCCTGCCGGACGATGTTCTTGTTGCCCCGCGAGGCCCACATGGCGGCTAAAATATAGGCGATGCCCACGATGATCCCCGGGATGATGCCGCCGCTGAACAGATCCGCCACCGAAGTGTCGGAGATGGAGGCGTAAACCACGAAGGCGATGCTGGGGGGGATGATGATGCCGATGGCCCCGGAAGAGCTCATCAGCGCGGTGGAAACGCCCTTGTCATATCCGGCCGAAACCATGGCCGGGATCAGAATGCTGCCCAGCGCGGCCACAGTGGCGGGGCCGGAACCGGAAATGGCCGCGAAGAAGCAGGATACCACCACGACCACGGTGATCATTCCGCCTTGCAGATGCCCCACGCAGACCTGGGCAAAGTTGACCAGCCGCTGGGAGATGCCCGCGTATTCCATGATCACCCCGGCCAGGATGAAGAAGGGAATCGCGAGCAAGGCGAACTTGCCGATGGCCGTGTACATGATGCTGGGAAACATGGAAAAATCAAAGCCCGCGATATGCAGGCCGACCAGGGCGGAAAGCCCCAGAGAAACGGCTATGGGCACATTGGCGAAAATAAGCAGGAAAAAAATGCCGAAAAGGGCGACGGCAAGAAGTTCTACCGACATGTCGCACCTCCGGCAGCAGCTTCAGCGGAAATTCGCCTGAATTCGGAGATCCCGGATTGCAGCGCCCGGATGGCGATGAACAGACCGCCCACGGGGATGGCAAGACCCTGGCAGGCCAGGGGGAGTTCCAGAGCCGCGGTTTTGGCGCCCAGCATAATCTGGTTGTCAACCATGGTGCACCCTTCATAAATCATGAAAAAGACCATGATCAAAGAGCAGAACATGGAAAAGAGGGCCATGAAAGCCTGGTGTTTTTTGGGAGCCAGTTCGACAAAATAGCTCATGCCAAGGTGGGATACCCGCCGAAAACCCGCGGCAATGCCCAGCATGCTGACCCACACGAAGGTGGTGACGGTAAGCTCTTCAGTGAAGGAAAAGGAGTTGGTGAAACAATACCGGCTGATCACGTTGATGAAGTTCATGCAGGTCATGAAGGCAAGGCAGAGCACAATCAGCCCCTCCTCCAGGTAATCGAACGCGTTGAATAATTTTTGCAAGGGGCACCTCGGCGTCATTAAGAAAGAAAGAGCGGTTTAATCAGGCTGGAAAGAGCTTCGGCGTGAATGAACGGGAAAGCCGGGCGGCTTCCCCGTTCATTTTTCAAACGCCGGAAAAAAATTACTTCATTTCATATCCAAAGGCCTTGAAGGCGTCCGCGCCGATCTTGTCCTTGTAGGACTGGTAAATGGGAGCGGCGGCTTCCTGGAAGGCCTTGACTTCCTCAGGGGTCAGTTCGGCGATCTTCATGGTCTTGCCGAAGAGTTCCAGGTTCTGCTTGTCCAGCGCGCGGGAGGCCTCGACCTGCATTTTACATGCAATGGCGCCGGCTTCAAGGAATACCTGTTTATCCGCGTCGGACAGCCTGTTCCAGACCTTGTTGCTGACGGAAAGCGCAATGGGATCCCAGGAATAGTTCCACAGGGAGATGTGCTTCTGCACTTCCTGGATTTTGGCCGCGCGGATGGTGTCCAGCGGATTTTCCTGGCCGTCTATGGTACCCTGCTGCAGCGCCGTGAACACTTCAGCGAAGGACATGACCGTGGGGTCGGCGCCGAAGAGTTTGAAGAGGTCAACATACATGGCAATGGGTGGAGTGCGGATTTTCAACTGCCGCATGTCGGCGGGGGAGCGGATTTCGCGGACGTTGTTGGTCACCTGGCGGAAGCCGTTCTCGCCGAAGCCCAGAACCTTCACGTTCTTCTTCTCGATCAGTTCTTTGAAATAGGCGCTGCCGGGGCCGTTGAAGAAGGTTTCATCGACGCTTGCATACCCTCCGGGAAAAATCCAGGGCATGGTGCAGATGGTGAGCTTGGGTTCAAAACCGGTCATGTTGATGGTGGAGTGGATATCCAGATCCGTCACGCCGGTGAAGATCATTTCGACGCCCTTCACCAGGTCGCCGCCGGAAAGCTGCTCGTTTCCGAACAGGGAAACTCTGTAGCGGCCTTCGGTTTTTTCTTCCACGATCCTCTTGAACTCACGGGCGGCGACAAACCAGACGCTGGTTTCGGCCGTGGTGATGTTCATCCTGAGTTCGGTAGCGGCGGCGCGGCCGAAATCCGGGCTGACCAGCAGAGCCGCCATGGTAAACGCAAGCAGTAACAGTTTTTTCATTCTTCAACTCCTCACAGGTAAGCGTTGCCGGAGCAACATTGATGTTTCATCCTGAAAAAAACGCCAAACGACCCTGCCTCCCTTCTAAGGAAGCAGGGTCGTTTGGGGAAAATAACCGCCCGCGCCCATTCTGACGGAGAACGCGGCGAAAAACACGTTACAGGGCGGAACTGTGCCGCAGGAAGCAGGCCGGAACCAAAAATTTCAGCCTGTTGATGACCGCAAGGGAAAAACGCTCTTTTCGCCCGCATCACGCCTGCCCGGTAACTGGTTCTAAAATATAAAGCAATATGGAAAACAAACAGCCAGCCCAATTAACACGTATTTCCGCAATAGTCAAGTTTTTTACGAACCGCAAAACAAAAAAGACAAAAACCATGCATCCTTAGCATCCTTAAGTGAGCGCTCCAGGCGCAGGCGGCGGTGCGCCGCGCCGGGCGAACAAACCCGGCACGCCGCCATTCGGCGGCGGAGCAAGCCGGACTTCACGCCCGGCGCAGCGATATACGGGTCAAAATACGGCTCGCTCCGCCTCAGACTGAAACATCCACTGCCGACCAGATGCCGACCTCGGTAGGCGCGGCAATAATATCCTTGATTCTTTCCCGGTACGCCAGCATGTGCGGCGCGGTCAGATGGCCGTCAAAAGCCGCCTTGTCCGCCCAGATTTCGTAGAACATAAATTTTGTCCCATCGGCTTTAAGTTCATGCAAGTCATAGCGGATATTGCCTTTTTCCTTCCGCACGTTGGGGATGTTCCCGAGAATTTCAGCCTTCAGGGCTTCTTCTTTACCAGGTTTCGGGTAAATAAAGGCCACAATGTAATACTTATCCATGTTCACCTCCGTAAGTTCAGGTTATAAACCACATCGCCCGGATTGGGCGACAGTATTCCAACTGAAAATTCTTGAAAAGTCCGGCGCAAGCCTGTTTTAAAAAATTGCGCGCGCCGGATGGTTCGCTGCGGTACAACTTGGGATTAAGCATTGCCAAATTGGGGGCAAGCATTATATAGTTAAAACAGGAATTTTTTAAAAGACATGCCTGATGTATACATATACGCCTCCCGACTTTTTCACCCAAGGAGAATGATCCGTGGACAATAATAACATCTCGAGCGCCTTAAGCGATGCTTTATTCATATCTCCAACTTTCGGATCCGGACAGGAGAAGCCGGGCGCGCCGGTCTACGACCCGGAAATGCTTTACGTCGAATGCAACAACTGCGGCAAGCCCATTGTGTGGGAACCGGGGCGCACCACAGAACTGTTGCTCCGCTCGCGCATCAACCCGAGCGCGCTGGATGAACACTGCCTGATCCTCTCCGACGGTTGCAAAGAATGCATGCCTTACTCGCGCGGATATTCCCTTTCCATAGTCCGGCTTGCCGGAATAAGCGCGCAAGACCTTATGCTTTTGCAGAAAACCGGAGGACATGCGTAATAAAATGTTAAAATGCTCTAAATCCCGCCGACTGCTTCCACAAGGCGCAGGCAGGTTTCGGCTTTATTGAGCGTATACAGATGAATGCCGGGCGCTCCGGCTGCCAGCAGACGCCGGATCTGATCCGCGGCGAAAATAAGCCCGGCTTCGCGCACGGCTTCTTCTCCGCCCTTTCTGTCGGCTTCTTCCAGCGCAATGTATAGCCTTGCCGGGATGTTGGCCCCGCAAAGCCCAAGCACATGGCGCAGAGATTCAAAGCTCCGGATGGGCATCACGCCCGGAATAACCGGCTTGTCCATGCCCATGCTCCGCAGTCTGGAAACCAAATCCACATATTCCCGCACGTCAAAAAACATCTGGGTAATGAGCATATCCGCTCCGGCCATGAGCTTACGCCCGGTATGCACGCGGTCTTGCTCAATGCTGGGCGATTCCGGGTGCGGCGCCGGGTAGCCGGCAACGGCAATCCCGAAATCCGGAAAGCCCGCGCTGACGTACTCCACCAGTTCCGAAGCGTGCTGAAATTCTCCGCTTGACCAGGAAAAAGGAATTGCGCCCGAAGCCGCTGTTTGCGGCGGGTCTCCCCGCAAGGCCAGAATATTGTCTATGCCTATATTCCGCAGTTGCGCCAGATATGCGCTTATCCGCTCTCTGCTTGCTCCGACGCAGGTAAGATGCGGCATCACCAGATAAGAGCACTCCTCGGACAGCTGCCGGGTAATGCCCAGGGTGTTGTCCTGGCTCCCGCCTCCGGCGCCGTATGTTACAGAAGCGAACAGAGGATTGATTTTTTTCAGGCGCGCGGCTGTTTCAAGAAAACCCGGAATCTGGGCGCTGTCTTTGGGCGGAAAAAACTCCAGAGAATAAAAGGGACGGGTGGCCCGCCCGATAAGTTCGGCCAGTTTCAAAGCAACCTCCGCTACAGTGTCCAGTACCATGTCACACTTAAAACTTCGCTTCACTACGTTTGAAGTGTGAAGATCGCAAAGCAAAAAACGTGGTTTATTGTCGCTTGACTTTTCTAAAACATAACTTCGGCCGAGGCAAGGCCAAATCAAGACCGCGCCGATAATCCGCTTGCCATGACCGTCAGCTCCGTAGTAGATATACACATGCCTTTTATGAAGCTTTTCTTTACGTTCCGGCTGCTCCCGCTTTTTTACCTGTGGGCGGCGCTCCTGCCGGGGCAAGCCCGGGCCGACTCCCGCATCGAACCAGTCCCGGACGCGCTTGAGCGCTGGATCAACCTGGCTCCTGGCCTGGACATGCTTGAGCTTGATCTGCAAAAATCCCCTGCCGGCGCCGGACGGAGCGAAATAGGCATTGCGCCCGCCCGGAGCGATCTGAGCGGAAAGCAGGGCAATTTTATTATTATACGCTCTGATCCTGAAAAATGTTCCTATTCTCTGCACATGGCTTCGGAAGACGGACAGCGCTGCTCCCTGCCGGAGCGCCTGCAAAAACACAACCTTTACGCGGCGATCAACGCCGGCATGTTTTTACCGGATAATTTAAAAAATACAGGCTTTATGCGCAATGCCACCCATGTCAACAACGGGCGCGTTGTCTCGAATTTCGGAAGTTTTTTCCTGGCCGGGCCGCGCAGAGCCGGTCTGCCCCAGGCGGTTATTTTGGAAAAAACCGGCCCGGAAGATAAACTAACCGAAAAAATAGCCGATTATAATATTGTGATCCAGAACTACAGGCTGATCAGCTCCGCCGGGGACATACTCTGGCCGGAAAGCGCGGATGCGTACAATATAAGCGCCCTCAGCGCGGACAAGCAAGGCAGGATACTGTTCATTTTTTGCGGAATTCCGCTTTCCGCGGCTGATTTTTCCAGGGTTTTGCTGGCCTTGCCCCTGGGCATAAACCTGACCATGTATTTGGAAGGAGGAGACCAGGCCGGGCTTGCGCTCGCGCTGGAAAAAGGGAATTTGAACGGCAGCGCCGGCTTCCTCTTCTGGCGGGGTTCGCACGACGCCGCTTCCTCTGTCAGCGCCTTTGAGCGCACCGCCCTGCCCAATGTGCTGGGAGTGCTGCCAAAAGCGGAGTAAATGCCTGCGTAAAAGCGGGGCGTGCGGAACTTCTTGCTAAATGTAAAAACTATGTATAAATATATATGAATAGTTTTTATGCGCTGGGGAATCAATGCTTACTATTGTCGGCTATATAATCGTTCTGGGTTCCGTCGCCACCGGCTTTGTGCTGAGCGGCGGCAACCTGCTTATGATTATTCAGCCCAACGAATTTATCATCATCTTCGGCGCGGCCAGCGGCGCTTTTATTGCCTCCTGCACCAACAACGCCTTTCGCACGGCTTTAAAACAGCTTCCCCAGGTGCTGTTTCCCAGGAACATCAACAAGGTCACTTACATGCAGACCCTGTCCGTGCTCTTTGCGCTGTTCAGCAAAATGCACCGGGAAGGAATCATCAGCATAGAAAAAGATATTGAAGACCCCAAATCCAGTTCCATTTTCAGCAGTTCCCCGACCATGTCCAAAGATTTGCTGGCCTGTTATTTTATCGGCGACACCTTGCGCACTTTCCTGACCACAGGCAAGGCCGACGAACTGGGCGAGCTTATGGATACGGATGTGGAGAGCATCAGCGAAGAAATGGAAATCGGCCCGGCCAACATTGAAAAAATGGCCGAATCGCTTCCCGGCATGGGTATTGTCGCGGCGGTTTTGGGCGTTGTGCTCACCATGTCTTACATCAGTGAACCGCCTGAAGTGCTTGGACACCATATCGGCGCCGCTCTGCTGGGCACTTTTCTGGGCATTTTGCTCTGTTACGGCATTTTCGGGCCTATCGCCCTGAAACTGAGCAATATACGCGCTGAAAGAATAACCTATTTCCGCTGTATCCGTTCGGCGGTTATGGCGGCCGTACACGGGCTTTCTCCCATGATCGCCCTGGAATACGGACGCCGTTCCATACCGCCGGCTTTCAGGCCGACATTCACGGAAATGGAGTCCACTCTCAAGGGTTAAAAAGGTAAATTATGTCCGGATCATGGAAAGTCGCATACGCCGACTTTGTCACAGCCATGATGGCTTTCTTTTTGCTGATGTGGATTCTGGCCCAGGTGCCGGAAGACAAAAAAGCGGCCCTTGGCGATTATTTCAAATCGGGCGGCCAGGGCATCGGCAATACCGGCACCATCATTATCGACGACAGCTCCTCCGCTGCCCTGGACGCCCAACCCTTGAGCCCGGGCGCCCAAACCACGGTGGAAGTGATCCGCTACCTTAATCAGCTTTTACGCGAAAACGGCCTGGACAAGCAAGTCACGGTTGCCTCCGCGGAAGCCGGCGTACTCCTGCGGGTGCAAAGCGGCGTGATGTTTGCCGAAAACCAGATTGTCCTGGACAAGGAAGGTTTGGTTCTGCTCGACGCCGCCACCTCCACCATCCGGCATTTTAAAATGAATCTGACCGTGCGCGGCCATGCCGACTCGCTGGAAGGAAGCAGCGACGGCTATTACTCGCAATGGGAAATTTCCGCCCTGCGGGCGGCCATTGTCACCCGCTACCTGGTGGAGCAGGGCGGAATAGACCCCGGACTCCTCTCTTCGGTATTCTATGGGGCAACCAGACCCATTGTGCCGGATATCTCCGGCCGGCCTTCCCCGGAAAACCGCCGGGTGGAGTTTTTTTTCCACCGGCCTGAATTTTCCCGTCAGGTTTCTCACTAATACCATGTCACACTTAAAACTTCGCTTCGTTACGTTTGAAGTGTGAAGATCGCAAAGCAAAAAACATGGTTTTTGCTTTGCTCCGCCGCCTTAAGGCGGCGCGCCGGGCTTGTTCGCCCGGCGTCAGTACGCTGTTCTATACGAACTTTTAAGTGTTACAGCGTACTAGAGCTTGAAATGCTTGCTTAACGGCGAGCTTGCGCTCGCTTGCAAGCATTGCGGCGACAACTTTTTCAGAAAGGCACTCCGGGTGAAATTGCACATGCGCGAAGGGTTTACCACCGGGAGCGCGGCAGCGGCGGCGGCTTGCGCCGCGGTCACTCTTCTTCTGTCCGGGCGGGACAGCGGCCCGGACACAGCCGGCATCGCCCTGCCGCCTTTTTTTCTGCGCGATGGCCGCCTGACGCCGCAGCGCGGCCTGCGCCTGGATATCCCTGTGGCCTGTACGCGCAAAGACAGCGCCTCCGGCCGTGCGGAAGCCGCGGTTATCAAAGACGGCGGCGATGACCCGGACGTTACCCACCAAATACGCATTGAAGTTTTTGCTTCCCGCGCGGCCTGCGCCTTCAACGGCCTCCAGCGATCCTGTCCTGTCCGGCTGGAGCTTGACGGCAATATCTACCTTGAAGCAGGCCCCGGCATCGGCTGCGTAACTTTGCCCGGTCTGCCCGTCTTGCCGGGCGAACCGGCCATAAACCCTGAACCGCGCAAACAGATTGCCTTTGCCGCCAGGGAAGCCGCCCTGCAATACGGCTACAGCGGGCCTCTGCACCTTTTTTTGCAAGCGCCGCAAGGCCGGAGCATGGCCGAATCCACGCTGAACAGCCGCCTGGGCATTCACGGCGGCATCTCCATCCTGGGAACTCACGGCACTGTGCGCCCTTACAGCCGGGAAGCCTGGCAAAAAACCATCGCCCGGGCGCTTGACCTGGCCAATGCCTTGGACTTCGCCACCATTGCCTTCAGTACCGGCAGACGCAGCGAAAAAGCCCTGCTGGCATATTTTCCCGGCCTGCCCCCGCAGGCTGTAATCCAGGCCGCGGATCACGCCCGGTTTTCCATCCTGGCGGCCCGGCAACGCCAATTCAAAAATATAATCTGGGCCTGTTATCCGGGCAAACTGTTGAAGCTGGCCCAAGGGCTGGCTTATACCCACGCGGATGACGCCCCGGCCGACCTGCGCCTGCTCGCCGGCTGGGCCGGGCGCTACGGCGCGGACGCGCGCCTGTGTGCGCAAATATCCGCTCTCCCGACGGCCCAGGGAGTTTTCAAGTCCCTCCTGCAAACCAATCCTGAGGTATGCGCGAAACTGATCCGCCATGTCGCCGGAACCGCCCTGCAAACCTTAAGCGCCTGGATGGAACGAAGCCCTTTGCCGGCCCGGCTGACCCTCTGCCTGTTCAAAAGCGATCACCGCCTCTGGCTGAAACTTGTCCGTCAGCATAACCCCGCCCGCAGCGTTGAAGCATGTTTCAACTCATAAAAAATTTCTTATGAAGGCAAACACCAAAAAATTTCCTCTGCTTGTCCTCGGCTATGACTACAGCCTTGAAACGCTTACCGGGCAGCAACCGCACCCGCTTGTGGAACAGGCGGACATTCTGTGCGCCGGAAGCAAGCAGTTGGAAATACTGGCGCCCAGGCTGCCGGCCAATCTGGAACTGCTGCCCGTTGACGCCGGGCTTGAGCGGCTGATGGAAAAATTGCGGCAACTGCGGGATCAGGGGCGCAAAATTACTGTTCTGGCCGGAGGAGACCCGCTGTTTTTCGGTCTGGGAGCGACTTTGAGCCGCCATTTCTCCGCCGGAGAACTGGCCATTTACCCGGCGGTCTCTTCCATGCAGCAGGCATGCGCCCGTCTGGCCCTGCCCTGGCAGGACATGCTTTTTGTGTCGCTGCACGGGCGCCTGCATACGGACAACTGTCTGCTGAATCTGGCGCAAGCGGCCTTACAGGATAAACCGGTCTGCGTGCTGCTTGACCCCGCAAGCGCTCCCTCAAAAATCGCCGCGTATCTGCTGGACAGAGGCAGAACAAACTTCCGGCTGCACTACTTCCGGGAACTGCAAAATCCCGGCCTGGAAAAGCGCCTGAGCCTGACCCTGCAAGAAGCCTGTTCCCGCGATTTTGATTTCCATGACCTCCCCGGGACGGGCAGCCACGCGTCCTTGCTGATTCTGCAAC
The DNA here is from genome assembly GCA_031266055.1 of Deltaproteobacteria bacterium. GTDB lineage: Bacteria > Desulfobacterota > Desulfovibrionia > Desulfovibrionales > Desulfovibrionaceae > WRHT01. The sequence continues at coordinate 8,384 of JAISBT010000108.1, read as the reverse complement.
CACTGCCCGGAGATCGAAAGCACCCGGTTCCGCGCCCGTATCTTGGCATACCGGACAACGAATTTGAACATCGCGCGGGCCTCATCACCAAGCAGCCGGTACGGGCGGCCATTCTCGCGGCTTTGCGCCTGCGGCCCCGGCATACCCTGTTTGATTTGGGCGCGGGCTGCGGATCCGTGGGGCTGGAAGCCTGCGCCCTCCTGCCGCAGGGCCACGTGTACGCGGTGGAACAAAACCCTGAGCGCGTCAGCCTGATCAAGGCCAACCGCCAAAAACACGGAGCCGCCAACCTGGAAATAATCCAGGCTGAGGCGGGGCATTTTTTACAAAACGCTCCGCAGACTCCGGAGCGTATATTTATCGGCGGAGGACTGGACAAAAACCCGGAATTGGTTACTGTGGCCTGGAACAAACTTGAAGCGGAGGGACGCCTGGTTATTGCCTGCGTGTTGCTGGGAACTCTGGAAAAAAGCCGCGGCAGGCTGGAAAGCCTCGGTTCAACTGTGGAAATAAGCTCCATTCAGGCGGCCCTGGCCGAACCTCTGGGCGGCAGCCTGCGCCTGAAAGCCATGAACCCGGTCTTCATACTGGCCGCCACCCGCCCCGCAGGCGCAGGATAAACCCGGTGGCAGAATATGCAAAACAGCAACAACACCGCCCCCGCGCCGGGTAAAGTATGGTTCATCGGAGCCGGGCCGGGCGACCCGGAACTTATCACCTTAAAAGGACGCCGGTTGATCGCCGCGGCGGATCTCGTCATTTACGCCGGCTCTCTGGTGCCGGAAAGCATAATCCAATACGCCGGATCCGGCGCTGAAATTGTGGATTCCTCCCCTTTGCATCTGGCGGAAATTCACCGGCTCGTCCGCAAATACGCTCTTTCCGGCTTGACAGTCGCCAGGGTGCATACGGGAGATCCCTGTCTGTACGGCGCGTTGCGTGAACAAATGGAACTGCTTGATGCGGACGGCATAGCCTATGCCGTGGTGCCCGGCGTCAGCGCCGCCTTTGCGGCTGCGGCCGCGGCATCGGTTTCCCTGACCGCTCCGGAAACGGCGCAGTCGTTTTCCATAACCCGCCTTTCCGGACGCACCGGAGTGCCGGACAGCCAGGGAGTCCGCAGCCTTGCCGCCCACGGGGGGAGTCTGGCCGTATACCTTTCCGGAGCGGAGGCGCAAAAGCTGGCTGTGGAACTTCGCGCGGCCAAGCTTCCCGAGCATACGCCCATACTCGCGGCCTACCGCGTGGGCTGGCCTGAGGAAAAACTCGTCCGGACGACTCTGGCCGGACTTGAAGATATTGCGCAACAGGAAGACCTGCGCGGGCAGGTGGTCTTTCTGGTTTTACCGGGCGAAGGGCAACCGGGCCGCCCTTCCAGATTGTACGACAAGAATTTCAGCCATGGTTTCCGGCAAGGCTGAACATTTCATCCCATCATTTCAGGCGTAAAATCTTCCGGGCATCCGGAGAACAAACAGGATGAGCTATGCATGCTTTTGACTACAGTTCCAAAAATTGCTGGGAAGTATACAACAGCAACCAAGACGAAACGGCAATAAATCAGTTGAGCGCGCGCTATCTGGATTTTCTCGGCGCGTGTAAAACCGAAAGGGAAACCGTGGCTTATGTCGCCGCAAGGCTTGAAGCCGCCGGCTTCTCCGCGGAGGGCTTCGGTTCGGGCAAAGGTATGCGCAACATCCAGGGCAAGGCCATTTTCGCCGCCGCCAGGGGCGGCTTGGGCCTCAGCGCGGGCCTGCGCATTATCTTCGCCCACACCGACACTCCCCGCCTGGATTTAAAACAGCGCCCCCTGCAGGAACAGAGCGAAGTGGCGCAATTTAAAACCCACTACTATGGCGGCATACGCAAATACCAGTGGTTTGCGAGGCCCCTTGCCCTGCATGGAGTCATTATCCGGGAAGACGGCGCTTCCGTCAGGGTAACGCTGGGCGAAGCCAAAGGCGAGCCTGTTTTTGCCATATCCGATCTTTTGCCGCATCTGGCCTCGGCCCAGATGGATCAGCCTCTGCGCGCCGCCTTTGAGGCTGAAAAAATGAACCTGATTATCGGGCATAAACCGGAACCTGTTAAAAAAAGGGACGAGCGGAGAAAAAAGGAAGAACAAGAGCAGAACCGGATTAAAAACCATATTCTGCGCCTCTTGCATGCCAAATACGGCATCGTGGAGGAAGACCTCTATTCCGCCGAACTGCAGGCCGTGCCCGCCGGGCCGGCGGTGGAAGTCGGCCTGGACGGCTCACTGCTGGGCGGCTACGGCCAGGATGACCGCATCAATGTTTTTCTCGGGCTGGAAGCCCTGCTGGCCTCTTTGGACGGGGAAAACAGCCATAGCTGCTGTCTGGTTTTTCTGGACAAGGAGGAAATAGGCTCGGAAGGCTCCACTGGAGCTAAATCGCGGTTTTTTGAATATTGCGTGCAGGATGTTATCGCCGCTTTTGACCCCGGAGCCGGTTTTGCGGAGGTCATGCTTGCAAGCCGGGCTCTTTCCGCCGATGTGCATGCCGCCGTTGACCCGGACTGGCAGGATTTGCACGAAAAACTCAATTCCGCCCTGCTGGGCCACGGGCCATGCTTTTGCAAATTTACCGGAAGCCGGGGTAAATACGAAGCCAATGACGCGCACCCGGAATACTTCGCCTGGCTGCGCGGCATTCTGAATAAAGCCGGAATTCCCTGGCAGATGGCCGAACTCGGCAAGGTTGACGGCGGCGGCGGCGGCACGGTGGCCATGCACTTTGCCGGTTACGGCATGAATATAATCGACTGCGGGCCGGCGGTGCTTTCCATGCACAGCCCCTTTGAACTGACCAGCAAGGTTGACCTTTACGCCACCTGGCTGGCTTTTAAAACTTTTTTCAGCAGCCGGTGAAAGCTTTTGGAAATTCTGCTGCCTTTTCCTCCCGCCTGCGTATCCGGTACGCTTATCCGACGGATCAAACGTTTCTGCGTGGAGTTTGAAGCCGACGGAAAACTCCTCCGGGCGCATACCAATAATTCCGGCAGTATGCTCGGGCTTACGCGCCCCGGATTGCCGGTACTGGTATCCAGGGCGGCGGGGCCGCACCGGAAGCTGCCCTATACCCTGGAATTGATCAATTCCGGTGCCTGGGTGGGGGTAAACACGCTCACGCCCAACCGTCTGCTTAAAGCCGCCTTTGCGCGGGGACTCCTCCCCTGGGCCGAAGGCTATACAAAATTCACGCCGGAAGCCAAACGCGGGCAAAGCCGCCTGGATGCCCTGCTCACCGGGCCGCGGCTGCCTCCCCTGTGGGTGGAATGTAAAAACGTCACCCTGGTTGAAGATGGCGGAGTGGCGGCTTTTCCGGATGCGGTCACCCTGCGCGGGCAAAAACACCTTGCCGAGATGACGCGCATTGTAAAAAACGGAGAACGGGCGGCTTTTTTCTACTGCATCCAGCGCGGCGACGCTCTTTGCTTCGGCCCGGCGGATTATATCGACCCCGCCTATGCGGAACTCTTCCGTCAAAGCCTCGCGGCCGGGGTGGAAGTTTACCCGTATAAAGCGACGCTGGCCCTGAATCTGGAAAACAGCTCCGGAAGCGCGGGCGGCATCGGCCTGGGCGAAATTCTTCCCTTGGTATATCTATGAAATTACTACATATATCCGACCTGCATCTCGGCAAGCGCCTGTATGAATTTTCCATGTTGGAAGAACAGCAATACATCCTGGACAAAATTCTGGGCCTTGTGGACGACAACGGCATAGCGGCGCTGTTGATTGCCGGCGATATTTACGACAAAAACGTGCCTCCGGTGGAGGCGGTAAACATCTTCGACGACTTCGTCACCGCTCTTGCCCGCAGGAAAGTCATGGTTTTCGTGATCGCGGGCAACCACGACAGCCCTGAAAGGCTGTCTTTCGGAAGCCGGATTATGGACAGGCAGCAGGTCTACTTTGCCGGCGAGTACGCGGGCCGCATCCCCGGCATCAGGCTCGGCGACGAGCATGGCGCCTTGAATATCCATCTCATGCCCTATCTGAAACCCGGCGCCGCGCTGCCCGCGCTTCACGCCCTTGAAATAAACCGGAGCGAGCGAAACATTCTTCTTGCGCATCAATTTGTGACGTTCGAAAACGTGCCGCCGGAACCCGCGGGCTCGGAAAACAGTCTGGAATGCCGCCGGAATGCGGTTGTGTCCGTTGGCGGCATTGACAACCTGGACGCCGGCCTGCTGGACGCTTTTGATTATGTCGCCCTGGGGCATATCCACCGCCCGCAGAAGGTAGGGCGCGACACTGTACGCTACTCCGGATCTCCGCTGAAATATTCTTTTGCCGAATGCAGGCACAAAAAAAGCGCGGTAATCATCCAGGCGGATGAAAAAGGACGCCTGGCTTTCACGTTGGCGGAACTTGAGCCCAGGCGCGATCTGGCGGAGATAAAATGCGCCTTGGCGGAACTTGACGCGCAGACGGTTGCCAGGGACGCTTACGCGCATATAACGCTTACCGATGAAAACATGATTATTGACGCCATAGGCAAAGTGCGCGAAATCTACCCCAATGTAATGACGCTTGATTACGACAACTGCCGTTCCAGGGCGGAGGGCGCCGGAAATGCCCTGAGTGACGCCGACATTCAGGAAAAAACCCCCTTGCAGCTTTTCGCGGGCTTTTTTGAAGCGCAAAACGGCGCCGGACTTACGGAAAACCAGGTCAAAATCTTTGCCGAAGCTGCCGGAGGCGCGGACAATGAAACCTGAAAAACTGATTATGAGCGCCTTTGGCCCTTATGCCGGGCAGACGGAAATTGACTTCAGCGCTTTTGAGCGCAGCGGGCTGTTCCTTATAAGCGGAACGACCGGCGCAGGAAAAACCACTATTTTTGACGGCATCTCCTATGCGCTGTTTGGAGAAGTCAGCGGAGATTCCCGGGGCACCGGTTACCTGCGCAGCGGCTTCGCCCGGCCCGAGACGCCCACTTTTGTCCGGCTGTCCTTTGAACATCGCGGCAAAAATTATACGATAAAACGCTCGCCGGGATACCTCCGCCCGGCCATACGCGGCAGCGGAGTCACTGCGCAAAAACCCGAAGTCGAGCTTGCCCTGCCTGAACGCAACATCACCAAGATAAATGAAGCCACCGGTAAAATTGAAGAACTGCTCGGCATAAACCACAAGCAGTTCAAGCAAATCGCGATGATTGCCCAGGGAGAATTCCTCAAGCTGCTCTCCGCAAGCAGCGAGGAACGCGCTGTGATTATGCGTAAAGTATTTAACACCGCCACGTTTGACAAAATACAGTCCAGGCTCAAAGAACGGGTATCCGCGCTTAAAGCCGGACTGGACGGCATTGACCAGGCCATGCGCCAGCATATTTCCGGAGTTCTGCCGAGCGGCGGACGCCCGGACGCTTTGGCCGCGCTTCCCGGCGATATTTACCGCCTGAGCGGGACGCTGGAGTTTATTGAAACCCTGATTGCCGAAAGCACAGGTGAACTTTCCGCCCTGCAGGCGGAAAAATCGGCGGCCGCAACGCTTTCGGAAGAACTGACCCGGAAACTGTCACTGGCGGAACAACATAACCTGGCTGTGGACAGCCTGGAGCGGAACAAAAAAATTCTGCGGGAAAGCGAACCTGTTTTGAAAAAATTGCGCCAGGAACTTTTGCTGCTTCAGGCCAAAGAACCGGAAAGAGAAAGACTTGCCGCGCTGATAGGCGAAATTGAGAACAGCCTGCCCAGATACCGCGAACTTTCGGAAAAAACCTCTTTACTCGCCAGGGAGCGTGGTGAATTCGCCGTGAAGCAGGAAGAACTGCGTATTCTTTCTGAAGCCGTCAGCTTGGGCAAAAAACAACTGGCCGCCCTGGATGCCGAGTTGGAATTGTCGGCGGATGCCGAACGCAACAAACTTGAAGCGGAACGCCGGGTGACGGACGCTGTGGCCTCCGGGGCGAAGCTGGAGGAACTTAAAAACGCGGCTTATGACCTGGAAAAGAAGCAGGCGCTGTACAGCGCGGACGAGCGGGCCTTTTCCCGGGCTGAACACACATACAGCGCCATGGAAAAATTATTCCTGGCGAACCAGGCGGGGATACTCGCCTCCGCGTTAAAAGCGGGCGTCCCCTGCCCTGTCTGCGGTTCCGCCGAACACCCGAACCCCGCCCGGAAAGCTGACGGAGCGCCGCCCCAGGCCGAGCTTGAGCAAAGGAAACAGGAACTTGAAAATTTAAGAGCAAGCATGATCGCCAGCAGCCTGGCCGCGCGATCCGCCAAAACCCGGCTTGAAACTCTGCTGCCCGAACCGGACGCGGCCCCGCAAAATATTGCGGCGCGTATTGCCGAGCATAAGCTGCTGCTGCAAAAACTTGTGGAAGAGCAACGCGCTTTTGGGAAAATCTTTGCGGCGCGGCAAAAAGCGGCCGCAAGCAGAAAAAAAACCGGCACGGAGCTTCAGGACAGCGAACGGAAACTCGGGCCGCTTGCCGATGCGGTATCCGCGCTGAGCACCAAAACGCAAATCCTGGCCAACGACCTGAAAAACCTCCGGGAAAATCTTAAATTTGCAAGCGAGCAACCGGCCGGGGAAGAACTGAAAAAAACCAGAGCGTTGCTGGCAAAAATGAAAAATGAACTTGCCGGTAAAACTGAGATGCTGCGTACAGTCAGTGAGCGGATAGCCTCCGCCAAAGCCTTGCTGGAAAAAGACCGCCACCTGGACGGAGAAAAAATTGACCTGCATGCGCTAAATAAGGCCAAAAATGGCGTCAAACTTGATCTGGAACGTCTGGACAAACAAATCAACGCCGCCAGCCACGCCATTGAAACCAACAGCGGCATCATCCAAAAGCTCAAGGACAGGCAGCGGGAGCGCGTGGAGGCGGAAGAACGGTATCAGGACGCGAAACTTGTCTCCGACACGGCCAACGGCGTACTGAGCGGCAAGCAAAAGCTCAAATTTGAAACCTATGTCCAGCAGGTCTATTTTGATATGGCGTTGAAAGAGGCGAACAAGCGCTTCGCCGCAATGACCGACGGGCGCTACAGCCTTTTGCGGCAGGAAACCCCGGAGAGCAACCAGGGGCAAAGCGGGCTTGAACTGGATGTCTTTGACGCCTGGACTTTGAAAAAACGCGGGGCCAGATCGCTCTCAGGCGGAGAATCGTTCGAGGCCGCTCTGGCCCTGGCCCTGGGGCTTTCCGACGTGGTGCAAAACTTCTCCGGCGGGGTGAAAATTGACGCAATGTTTATTGACGAAGGTTTCGGCGCTCTGGACGAAGATTCTCTGGAGAAAGCCCTTTCGGTCATCGCTTCGCTTGCGGACGGCGACCGCCTGGTGGGAATCATTTCCCACGTTCAGGAGTTAAAGGAGAAAATATATCACCGGATTATCGTGGAACGCGGCAAACAGGGCAGCGGGATAACCCTGGACAAAAATTGGTGAGCAACGGCCGGGCAGCGGAGAGACAGGATAAAAATCTTGCTAGCGGCGTAGACATAGGATAATAAATTTTCAGGGAAGGCGGCCGTTTTGCTGTTTCACGCCGCGAGCCTAAAGGCGGGGCAACCCCGTTGGCCCGCAAGAGTTTACGCAAGCTGTGAAGGAGATAACCAAATGAAGAACATATTCTCCCAGTATGACAACCCTACAAAATTCACCTGGGAAAAACTCGGGGACATCAAGGAAGGGCGCGGGGATTTGGGCGAAGATATGCCTGTTCTCGTATACCGTCTCATGCAGTACACCATGCTTGACGTACTGAGTGAATCTCTCGGCGAGGAGCAGGCCAATGAATATTTCCGCAAGGCGGGTTTTTTGGCGGGAACGGCGTTTGCGCAAAATACTCTGGATTGCAAAGCTGAATTTAAAGATTTTGCGGCCGACCTGCAAAAAAAATTGAAAGAACTGAAGATAGGTATCCTGCGGATAGAGGAATTTAATAAAGATACAGGGGACATCGAGTTGACGGTCGGACAGGATTTGGATTGCAGCGGTCTGCCTGACATAGGCGATACGGTATGCTGTTACGACGAAGGATTTATCGCGGGGATCCTGCAGGTTTATTCCGACAAAAAATACATTGTGCGCGAAATTGATTGCTGGGCCAACGGCGACAGGGTCTGCCGGTTCAGAGGAACGCCGGAACCCGACTAGCACCATGTCACACTTAAAACTTCGCTTCGCTACGTTTGAAGTGTGAAGATCGCAAAGCAAAAAACGTGGTTTTTGCTTTGCTCCGCCGCCCGGTGGCTGGTTAGTGCGCTGTCTCATGTACATTTTTAAGGATACACTGATTAATTGGGGCTCCGCCCCAAACCCCGCCGGGGGAAATGATTTCCCCCGAACCCCCTCATTATATCTCATTGAAATAACAATGAGAGTGCAGGAGGAATCATTC
>JAISBT010000105.1 GCA_031266055.1 Deltaproteobacteria bacterium | reverse complement strand
CTGTGAAATAATTCAGGCCAGCATACCGCACATTGTTCTCGTGGGCAAAACAGCCGGGCAACCAAGCTTTGGCTTGCGCTCGGCAGGCCGAGCATCTATAATCAACGGCGACGTCAGCCGGACGGCTGATGTCGCCGCGAAGCGGCGAGAGTCAACCGAAAACCACGTTTTTCGGATGACGATCCTCCGCAGAGAAAAGTTTACTTTTCAATGCGGATATCAGTAATACCATTTCTACATCAAAACAGCATCCATGCGGTTTTGATGTAGCGGCTGCGGCGGAAGCTTGGGTTCCGCCTTGCCTCCGAAATGCTTCGCATAGCGCTGCTGTCGCCATCCGTAAAGCGGCTATGCCGTTTAACGGATGGCGCTTCGCCGCGACATCCTGTCGCGGATTCCGTTTCTCAATCAAACATAAAAGCATGTTTGATTGAGAAACAGTATAACCAGGCGGAAAAACCATTTTGCGGATAATAGCCGGAACATTAAGAGGCAGGAGCCTTAAAACGACTGTGGGGCCGGGATACAGACCGGCCATGGGTAAAGTGCGGGCGGCGCTGTTTTCCATGCTGGAAGCCAGAGGTATAAACTGGCCGCTCTGCCGCGTGCTGGATCTCTTCGCGGGCAGCGGCAGTCTTGGCTTTGAAGCCTTGAGCCGCGGCGCCGGCGAGGTAGTTTTTGTGGAAGCCATGCCCAAAGCGGCGGCTCTTATCGGCGAAAATGCGGAAAAACTCGGGGTGGAGAGCGGCCGGGCGCATATCTTCGCCGAGGAAGCGGGCAAGGTGCTTAACCGCGCTCCGGCCAAACCTTTTGATTTGATTTTTATTGACCCTCCGTACAGGCGAAATTTGCTCGTTCCGTGTCTGAAATCCATTCTCAGGAGAAACTGGCTTGCCCCCGCGGGCATCATCAACGCTGAAATCGAGGCGGGGATCAGTTATGACCCCGAACAGGTCTTTCCGGAACTGTCAGTCATAGCGGATCGCGACTATGGGCAAACAAGGGTGGTGTTATGGACGCTGATGGAAAAATAACGGTTATTTACCCCGGAACCTTCGACCCCCTCACCAACGGGCATGTCAGCCTGATCCGCCGGGGATGCGAAATTTTCGGGCGCATCGTGGTCGCCGTAGCCAACGATACTCCGAAAAATACGCTTTTTACCATAGACGAACGGGTTAAAATGGCCCGGGAGGTTTTCAGGGATCAATCCAATGTTGACGTGGAGTCATTTTCAGGTTTACTGGTAGACTATGTGGAACACAGGGGCAGCGCGGTTATTTTGCGCGGCCTGCGCGCGGTATCGGATTTTGAATATGAATTTCAGCTTGCGCTTTTGAACCGCAAGCTTAAGCGCAGGGTGCAAACTCTTTTTTTGATGACGGATTACCAGTGGCTGTTCACAAGTTCCACCGTCGTAAAAGGCGCGGCCAAACTGGGGGGCGAAGTGCGCGGGCTGGTTCCGGCGGTTGTGTATAATGCCCTGCGCCGTAAATTCGGGTACCCGTACCCCATCAACTCCTGAGCCAGGGCAGGCGCATTTTGATTGTTTTGCATAGCGTTGAAGAGGCATCTTCAGTCTTTCCAAATGGTTCAGTGCTTACCTGGGGTAATTTTGACGGAATGCACCTCGGGCATCAGGCTTTGACGCGCGCCGTCGTCAGCAGGGCCGGCAAGCTCGGGCTGCCTTCGGTGGTCATGACTTTTGAACCGCGCCCGGCGGTCTTTTTTCGTGGAGACGACGCCCCCAAAGCTATTGCGGATATTGACGACAAACTTGCCTTGCTGGAAAGACAGGGCGTGGATTATGTCCTGACGCTGCCTTTTGGTGCGGATATTGCAAACCTGAGTCCGGAAGACTTTTTAAAGTTTTTGCCGGTGCAGACCTTCAGAGCCAGAGCCATGGTTTTGGGCTATGACCCGGCTTTCGGGCGCGACCGCAGGGGAAACTTCGAGTTCCTGCAGGCCCTGGCCCCGCGTTTCGGCTATGCCCTGGAACGGATTCAGCCCGTATATCTGCGGGGCAGGCCCATATCCTCCACCTGGATACGCGATGAACTGGCCGGAGGGAATCTGGCCGGGTTACCGGATTTGCTGGGCCGGCAGCACAGCGTGCATGGCGAGGTGCAAGCCGGGTTTCAGCGTGGGCGCGGCCTGGGATTTGCCACCGCCAATCTGGCGCCTGACCGCTTGCTTCTGCCTCCGAACGGAGTTTACGCCTGCCTTGCCAAACCGGGCCGGGAAAAAAAATATTTCGCGGCCGCCTGCAACCTGGGTTCAAACCCCAGCTTCGGCAACCGGAAAATTTCTTTGGAGGCGCATCTTCTGGACTTTACAGGAGAAATTTATGGAGAGAATTTACGCTTGTATTTCCTGAAGTATCTACGCGCTGAAAGACATTTTGCAAACACGCGGGAACTTTGCGTCCAAATCAGTTCTGATGTACAAAACACCGGGGAAATTGCCTCCAAAGCTGTGGCCGTCCCAAATTTCCAGGAAGTTTACCCGCTATAACCAGTTAATATAGTCGGGTGCCTTTCCGAAAAAAGCGTTTCCAGACTTTTTCAGCATCAACTAATTAATATAGAAAGAGATTACCAATGCGTTCCATCTTCACCACCTTGCTCTTGTTTACATGTTTGTGTCTGGGCGCGACCTTTTCAGACCTGTCGCGGCCTTCCGTATCCCTGGCTTCCTCCGAATCCGGAGAAAAAGCGGAAAAACCGGAGTCTCACGAACTTACGCGCGGAGTTGAAGAAATTATTCCTCTGCTCCAAAAAGCCGTTGATACGCATGATGCGGCTCTGGCCGAATCTTTGATCGATTTTGACAGGATCAGCGGTTCTTTTCTCCATGACGCGCTGCCTTCCATCAACGCGGCGGTGGCCTCGGGCAAAATCAAGCTGCAGCAACCCCTGCCCACGATTTTATCCAGCCTCAACGGCGGCGGGATAGCCAGAAAAACCGCTGAACAGTTCCTGGGCGCTGAAGCGAAAAAGTTTGTGCTTTACGGGGTGCAGTCGGGTTACTTTGCGGGTACTCCCCGTTCGCCCGGAGAAATTAACCGCCTGGACGGAGGGCTGTTTTTGCCTTTCGCGGGCAAAGCCCTGGGCCGTAAAGAGTTTGCGCCCGGCTTCCTGGCCTATGAGGACGCGCGTACGGCCATGCTGCGTACCGGCTTGAAGGACGGCGGCCATTATATCGACCTGGATTTGCTGCTGCAAAAACGTGAACAAAGCTGGATTATTGTGAGCATTGACAATGACGACGAACTGCTCGCCGCCTGGCTGGGCAAATAGCCGGCCCTTGCGGATGCATATGGCGAAGAGCGGAAACAGGCTGCCATGAACCGTTTGTTGACTTTGGCGCGTCTCGCGGCGTGTTTTTTATGTTTGGAGGCTTCGGCCTGGGCCGCTTTTCAGCCCTTTCAGCCTTATCCGGGCGCGGACAGCGTTATTCTGAATCCGTTTGATCCTTCAGATGACGGCGCATTATTGCTCCTGGCCCTGCAACCCTATTACCGGGCGGCTACCGGACACGGTTTCGCCATACAGGATATGCCCGGCAGAGGGGGCGCAACGGCCTGGATAGAGCTCGCCGGCCGCGAAGGCAGCGCCTATGACCTTGCGCTGACGGATTTGCCCAACCTGGCGCTATTGTCCCTGGCCAGGTACCCGCCTTATACGTTACGGGACATACGCAATATCTGCGTCCTGGCCTCCATGCCCCTTGTACTCTGGGTTACGGAGGAAAGTGCGGCGCGGGATCTGCACGACCTGATCGATTCGGCCAGAGAGCGGCCGGGGCAGATTTGCCTGGCCGGGCTCGGCCGGGGAACAATTCAGCATCTGGCCACCTTGCGTTTCAACCGCATGGCCGGAGTGCAGTTTGCTTTCAGCCCGTATACCGGCACGGCAAGCGCCAGACAGTCCGTGCTGGACGGGAAAAACCAGGCTTTCTGGGGCTACCCCTCGGCAGCCCTGGCCGAAACCGGAACCTGCCGCCCTTTGGCTGTCGCCGCGGAGCAAAGGCATGCGCTTTTTCCCGATTTGCCCACTTTTATCGAATCGGGCTACGGTCTTCTGGAAAAATCCTATTTCGGGCTGGCTGTTTCCGGCCAAACCAACGCCCGCGTGAGCGTGGCTGTGGGGACGGTATTTTTGGAACTCGCCGCCAACCGAAATTTCCAGAATGCGATAAGCGCGGCCGGCTTTACCCCGATTCACGTGGGCGCTTCCGAACTGAACAACTATCTGCAGCGCCTGCTGGAATATTACGCGCGGCAAAGGGAAGAATATGAACTGGACTAATACCATTTCCACATCAAAACTGCATCCATGCAGTTTTGATGTATCGGCTGCGGCGGAAGCGCGGTTCCGCCTTCTTTTACCCTTGAGATTGCCGCTTCCATGTTAAACCGCTCCAAATATTTGCAATGGGCCATCCTGGGCCTGCTCACCCTGGCGCTGGTTCTTCCCTTGTTATGGGTTCGCCTTTCCGCCGCTCCGCTTATTTCCGGCATTGTTTCCGCCATCATTCTGGTCATGCTCGGCCGGGGACAAAATATGGGCATGAATTTACGCCTGTTCTATACAGCGCAGGGTTTTGTCGGCTGCATGATCGGCAGTTATCTGTCCTTTCCCGTCCTCAAGGGTATGCTGAACAACTGGCCGCTGGCTCTGACCGCCGTTTTTTCCGTAATTATCTGCAGTTATCTGATGGGGTGGATCATGACCGTCAAGCAGATACTGCCGGGCAATACCGCCATCTGGGGGTCTTCGCCCGGCGGAGCGCACGCCATGACCATCATGTCGGAAGCTTACGGGGCGGACATTCGTCTGGTGGCTTTGATGCAGTACTTGCGCGTTTTGTTGATTACCCTGGCGGCTACTTTGGTGGCGCATTTTATAGGCATAGAAGTGCCGAAGACTCCGTCCTCCGATTTTTTTTTACGGAGTTTTGTCGTATCCCTGTTTGAATACGACTTTTGGAAGCCGGATTTTATGTATACCCTGCTGCTGGCGGTAGGGGGATCTTTTCTGGGCCGGCTTTTGCGCATTCCGTCCGGATCGCTGCTTGTGCCGTTATTCGCGGGCGCGATTTTGCAAAACGCGACGGGCATGCGCATTATACTGCCCTCCTGGCTGTTGCTGGCCTGTTATATCCTGCTCGGCTGGAATATCGGGCTGCGTTTCACGCCCGCCATGTTCAAATACGCCCTGCACGTGCTGCCCAGAATTTTGTGCTTTATTGTGCTTTTGCTGGCTCTTTGCGGTATTTTTGCCCTGCTCCTGGCTCAAACCATGCATATTGACCTCCTGAGCGCCTACCTGGCCACCAGCCCGGGCGGAGTGGACGCCATAGCCATTATAGCCGCTTCCACTGAAAATGTTGATAAACCCTTCATCATGTCCATTCAGATGCTGCGCTTGATCGTGGTGCTGCTGATCGGCCCGTGCCTTGCCCGCCTGGCTACGGGGCGCGCGGAACGCCTGAGAGCGGGTAAAAATAAATAGTCGGCTCTTAAAACTATATAATATGTTTATATTATTAAGGATACACTGATTAATTGGGGCTCCGCCCCAAACCCCGCCGGGGGAAATGATTTCCCCCGAACCCCCTCATTATATCTCATTGAAATAACAATGAGAGTGCAGGAGGAATCATTC
>JAISBT010000093.1 GCA_031266055.1 Deltaproteobacteria bacterium | reverse complement strand
ACGCTGTAACACTTAAAAGTTCGTATAGAACAGCGTACTGACGCTGGGCGAACAAGCCCGGCGCGCCGCCTTAAGGCGGCGGAGCAAAGCAAAAACCACGTTTTTTGCTTTGCGATCTTTACACTTCAAACGTAGCGAAGCGAAGTTTTAAGTGTGACATGGTACTAGAGCGTTTTAACATTGAAAATGCTGAAATGTTCTAACCGGAGGTAACTGAATTCTGTCTGAAGGCCTGGAAGTAGCGGGTTTTTTGCGGATGCAGGCTGGAAGGGCTGTAGCGGCGGCTGGCGACCAGTTCCCACCGGGCGGTTTCTCCTGCGGTTTGCCCGCCGGGCGTATAATTTTGCGGGGTTTCTTCCAGGGTAAGGCAGACGGCCAAACCTTGGGCGGTGGTTTTTCCCTGTACAAACTCCAAAAACTTGCGCCAGGGCATAAAGGCGCGGCTGAGCAGCAGATCCGCCGTTTTTGCGCCGGGCAGGCTTGCGGATGAAGGCCTTTCAGCCATGAACTCTTCCGCGCGTCCCCGGTAAACGCGGGTGGCGCCGGTGGAAATTCCGCAGGCAGCCAGAGCGTTTTGCAAAAACAGGGCGCGTTTTTCCCTGGCTTCCACCATAGTGTAAATACCCCGAGTCCAGACCATGCGTAGGGGTATGCCGGGAATTCCCGCGCCCGCGCCGAAATCCCAACACTCCGGGTGAGCGGGCAGATTGAGGGAATTTAAAAACCCGGCCAGGTGGAAGCTGTCCAGCGCCAAATCTTCCAGTATGTCTTGCCGGCTTTTTTGTCCAACCAGGTTGAAGGCCCGGTTCCATTTGTGCAAAAGCTCAAGGTAGGCCGCAAGCTTTTTCAGAACCTCGCCCGGCAGGTCAAAACCGTGCTGCCGGCAAAGAGTTTGCAAGGTTTGCTCATCGAAGGCGTCATCTGGCATGATCTCTTGCAAATGCCGGTATTGTGGCATAAAGTCAAGGCGGATCGTAGCGTACCAATCAGACCATTTTACATCAAAACTGCATCCATACAGTTTTGATGTATCGGCTGCGGCGGAAGCTTGGGTTCCGCCTTGCCTCCTAAATGTTTCGCATTTCGCCGCGACATCCTGTCGCGGTTTCCGTTTCCCAATCAAACATAAAAGCATGTTTGATTGGGAAACGGTATCAGACCATAAAGGAAAGGTTTATGAATAATTCGCAAAGCGCGTTGTTGTTTCCCGGCCAGGGCGCGCAGGAACTCGGCATGGGACGTGATTTGGCCGAGGCTGATTCTGAAATTATGGATTTATGGAAGAAGGCTGAAAAAATCAGCAATATTCCTCTGCGCGGCCTGTATTGGGAAGGAGGAGAGAATATTGACGACACGCGCCGTTTGCAGGTGGCGCTTACGGCGGCCAATTTGAGCCTGTGGATGGCGCTTTCGCGGCATTTCAAGCCTGCCGCCGCCGCCGGACACAGCCTTGGCGAATACAGCGCCGTTGCCGCTGCC
This sequence comes from Deltaproteobacteria bacterium, assembly GCA_031266055.1. Lineage (GTDB taxonomy): Bacteria > Desulfobacterota > Desulfovibrionia > Desulfovibrionales > Desulfovibrionaceae > WRHT01. The sequence goes on along the minus strand of JAISBT010000093.1, from coordinate 3,150 downwards.
GGCGTGCTTGATTTTGACAGCGTGCTGCGCTTGGTTACCCTGCGCGGCAGGCTTATGGCCGAGGCCGATCCCGCCGGAATCGGCGGGATGGCGGCCCTGGTCAAGCTCACGCAGGAAAAAGCCGGGGAACTTGTGGACGCGGTAAATGCCGCTTGCCCGGAAAGCAAAGAACGCGAACTGCGCATGGCCAACTTTAATACGCCCGCGCAGTTTGTGGTCAGCGGCACGCGCCAGTCCATTGCAACTCTGGCGGAAAAGGCACGTGAATTCAAGGGCAGGGCTTTGCCGCTGGCTGTTTCCGGGGCTTTTCACAGCCCGTTCATGGCTGAGGCGGCCAAAGAGTTTGCGCAGGCGCTAAAAAAATATAATTTTTCCAAACCCAAATTTACCGTTTACTGTAATGTCACCGGCCTGCCCGAAACGAGCGCCGAGGGCATAAGACAGCGTCTCGCCGAACAGATGATTTCGCCCGTGCAGTGGATACTCACCATTCGCAACCAGTTCAGGGCGGGCATACGCTGTTTTGTGGAATGCGGGCCGAAAAATATCCTGGGAAAAATGGTGGCGCCCATTCTGGAAGGGGAACCGGGAGCAACGGAAGGGGTTTATAAGGCTGTAAGCTTAAGTTCAGCCGCGGAACTGCAGAAGTTCAGGCTGGCATAACTCCATTTTATAAAGTTCTGTATCAATAAGGTACACTATTTTTCAGGGGCGTCTATCTATGCGGGAAGTATGGGCAAACGCTTTGTCCAACGCGTACGCGGGTTTTAATTTTATGCTGCTGTTCTATGCTTTGCTGGCTTCAGCGGCGCTTCTCGTTATCATGCGCGTAACCGGACTGTTGCGCCGTGATGCGCGCTGGCGGCGCTTACTCGTTTGCATGTATTACTTGTATATTCCGGTTGTGTTTGTCATTTGCGGCGCAGCCTGGTCGTCTGTCTCCGCCGTGGAAAACTCCGTGCTTGGCGCGATTAAAGACGCCAGACCAGCCATTTCCAGCACCTCGGCCGAATATGCCGCGTCCGCCTGGAAAACCGTGGCCGCGACTTTCAAAAAAGACCCCTCCATCTCCATCAAGGATATGTGCCTCGCGATTGCCGATGATTATGCGAATGAACTTATGGAAGGCTTTGTCCCCGCCCGCGTGAGTATGTTTGTGCAGCCGGTCGTGGATAGTATGAAAGACGGAGTGGCGCGCTTCATCGCCCAAACGGCGGAAGAGATGGTTCTCAAAAAGGTTTCGGAAGCTGCCGACCTTGACCGGAATCTGCTGCGCTCTTTCTGGGCGGCCGATTTTACCGCCGTGTTCCAGGGGGGACTTGTAAGCGACATCATCACGCAGCGGGCTGAAAAGGCCATGCAGTCTCTTTACTTCAAGGTCAAACTCATATTTGTCCTGCTCATGCTGCCGGTGCTCTTGGAAACAGGGTTTGCCCTGTATTGCCGCCGGAAGACAGCGGCGTGAGCCGGGCGAAAACCGCGTTTTTTTACTTGGCGATCTTCACACTTCAAACGTAGCGAAGCGAAGTTTTAAGTGTGACATGGTACTATTGCTCCACCGATTAACCTTTACCGGACAAAGGATGCGTCTTTGCAGAGTACACCATCTACACCGCACAACTGTGGCAATGTTTAATCGGGGGAGCAATAGTTCAATCCTATTAGCGGTTAAGCTTGGCGCGCTTTGGTAGAGCTTGAAGTATGCTGAGTAGGTCGCTCATTTTTGCACAACGCGAGTTACTATCATATTTCCCTCTAATATCTGTGGGTTAGTTTTATCATAAAAGTGAATTTTACTTGTCTCATCAAGGCAACCTGAATTGATGAGGTATTTACCAAATGTAACAACTGTATTTTCATCTACAGTGTTTGCAATATTATAGAGTGCAATTCCAGAAGTTGTAAGATTGCATACTGTGACGTATAGTCCTTTTTTCGTCATAATATGCATGCGAAATTTTCCAATATCAAAAATGAGTTGTTCATCTTTTGGGCTCCATATATCAGCCGCTATATTACCTGAGAATAGACCCAAGTTAGATAGGTTTTCAACGACATGATCAGTAATCCCATTAGCCATTTGACTCGAATCACCATAACCATTATTTATATTCATGAACAATGTTTTTCCATTAACGATAAAGCTACATATGGTTGTGAAGTCTAAAGCATTTTTTTTATCTAAATTTCTCAAAATATCTAATGTTCTCAGACTAAACGAACCTTTTCTTTCTGCCTCCTCGCTCAAAATTCTCCCCCAAAGTTTCCGCTCATCGTCTTCCGAGATATGTATAGCCTCTGCTCGCCATCGAGAGAAGAACTTCTCTGATAGCGGTTCGTCGTTGCTTGTGGGGTTCCCTTTTGCGCGAGACAAAGAATCTCGCAGGGCTTCTTGCATACACCCTTGCAAGTTTTCTTCTTCTTGTTGCTGTTGTATTTCTATTAAAGAGAGTAAGTTCTCAGAGGTGGACGCTTGCACGACCAACTCACCATCCACAAATCTTGCTTTCCCTGAGGCTATAAGTCCAATATCTACTCGTGCTTGCGCCGCCAATAAAAGCTGATAATACGCTTGGTCAGCATACCTTTTTCCCCAAAACGCTGTAAATATCTTCTGAAATCCATGCGGGGCTGACTCCAGGTTTGTTTTAAGGCCTTCAATTAATGGAGTTAAGTCACCTTTAAGTTTTACAGGGACATCGTCGCTCATATTTTCTCCTGCGCCAGAGAATATTCTTCATCTGACAATGGCATATCCTATTGGTAGTGTACAGAGTCTTTCGAGTTTTTTCGCGCTTCTCGGCTTAACTCGATCTTAGTGTGTTTCCCTAGCATGTTAAATCATAGCGGTTACTATTGTTGATGCAAGAAAATGACCAGCTTTAATATTGAAATTCAACGTGTTATAAATACATATACATGCATTAACAATGTGAAACGGTATCACCTCCTAAGGTAGGATGACTTATTTTGGATCAAACCATATTTTTTGTAAATAATTAATCGTTACAATCTACTAGAGCAATTAATGCTCGAAACAGTTCGTTTAACGGCGGGCTTTCGCTCGCCTGCAAGCATTTCGCGGCAAGGGTTTGCGAGCAAATCCTTGCCGGGTGGTTTATACAGTTTCAATGTTAAAATGCCCTAGCC
>JAISBT010000064.1 GCA_031266055.1 Deltaproteobacteria bacterium | reverse complement strand
AGGTAACGGAAGTACTGCTTGATTCGGGGTATATCCAGTGTACCACCTGTCAGTACTGCATGCCCTGTCCTTACGGATTGGATATACCGGGTACGTTTGCGCATTACAACCGCTGCGTGAGCGCGGGCAGGCTACTGAAAACTTCTAACGACGACAATTACCGGACGGCGCGTCGCGAGTTCCTGATTGGCTACGACCGCAGCGTCCCCAAGCTGCGTCAGGCAGACCACTGTACCGGCTGCGAAATCTGCCGCCAGCATTGCCCGCAGCAAATCAATATCCCCGAAGAAATGCTCCGCATCAACCGGTACGCGGAAAAGCTGAAACAGAATCTGGAATTTTGACGATTTTGCCGACAATTGAATAATAAGCGTACCTTTGTCAAAAAAAATAATTGATAACGGCTTTGTTCCTGAATGATGCCCATTTCCTGCGGCGGCAGATACGGGCCAAAACGGGCCTCCAGTTTTTTCATGGATAAGGAACGGTCAACGGCGCTGGCCTTGACGGCATGTTTGCCGTGCCGACCTTTGATCACAAGCCCGTTGCCGTGGGGTTTGAGTTCCAGGCCGTAACGCGCCAGGGCCGTGTGAAACGCCTGCCAGTTCTGGGCCGCGTTCATGGCGGCAAGGATTTTTCCCGTATGCCGCTTGGCGTACCCTTCAAGGATTCCTGGCCGCTGTGCGCTTCGGCCTGGGCGGCTTTGCCGCCGAGGGCAGGAAGCTCCGGCCCCTGTCCACGGCAAGACCGTATTGCCGTTCCGGTTCACGGCAAAGGCGATCCCGCTTGTGATAATCCCGGAACGGCGCCCGCATGGTCAGCCGTTCCGGGTGGATGAGATTGTAGGTGACATGCAAAGTGAATATGCTCTAAGTGTGACATGGCACCTTGAAAATTAAATTGCTCCGGATATTGATAAACCCGGCGCGAGCATGTAATGAGTACAACATTATGTTGCAAAGACGAGTGTTGTTTATTGCCCCGGCTCAGGCGGTGACCCGCATTTTTCCGGAACTCCGGGATGCCGGTTTTGAGGTCGGCATTGCGGAGAATCTCAAAGGGGCTTCGGCTTTTATCCGTAAAACTCCCCCGGCGGCCATTTTTTCGCGGCCTTTTCTGCCTGGCTATAAAGTTGAAGATTTGCTCAGCGTGGGGCAGGACGACCGGGATTTTCCGCCGGTGGTGGTATTTGCCGACAAAGGGAGCGCAGAAGAGGCCAGGCGCTATATGGGGATGGGAGCCAAGGATTATTGGCTTGAACCGCTGAACCCGGAAAAAATTACGGCTCTTCTGCCGCCGTGCAGAGAAAATGTGCCGGCGCCGGCTTCGTCCACTCTGGGCGGACGTTCTCCGCAATATACGGAAGTAAAAATCATCGGGAATAACCCAAGCTTGCAGCGGGTGCTGGCTCTGGCCAGGCAGGTTGCCAAGTCCAGGGCCACGGTGCTGATTTCCGGAGATTCCGGCACGGGCAAAGAAATATTTTCGCGGTTTTTACACGCGCATAGCGACCGGGCGGCCGGGCCGTTTATAGCGGTCAACTGCGCGGCTTTACCGGAACATCTTCTGGAAAGCGAGCTTTTCGGGCATGAAAAAGGCGCTTTTACGGGCGCTATTGCGCGGAAGTCGGGCAAGTTCGAATTGGCGCACGGCGGAACCATACTGCTGGATGAAATATCTGAAATGGAATTGTCCCTGCAGGCCAAGCTGTTGCGCGCGTTGCAGGAAAGCCAGGTTGACCGGGTGGGCGGCAGCGAACCTGTTGATGTGGATGTGCGGGTTCTGGCTACCACCAACCGCAATCTGGAAGACTGGGTAAAACAGGGAAAATTCAGGCAAGACCTGTATTTCAGACTGAATGTCATTCCGCTGCGCCTGCCTTCGCTTAAAGAACGCGGAGAAGACGTGCTTGTTCTGGCGGATTTTTTCATCCGGCTATATGTCCGTGAGTATAAGCTGCCCGGTACGGCGCTTTCGGAAGAAGCGGAAAAATGGCTGATGGACTATGCCTGGCCCGGCAATGTGCGTGAATTGCAAAATCTTATGGAAAGATCCGTGCTTTTATGCAACGGCAACCCGATAACTCCGGCGCATTTTCTGCTGGATCCCGACAGTTGGCCGCTTTTCGCCGAAGATGCGGCGCCGGGGGTTTCTGGCAGCGCCGAGGCGGGCGCTTTGACGCCGCGCCGGGAAGGGCATGCCGGAGCGGCGGCGAGTCCGGAGTTCAGCCCGGCAAAGTCCGCGGGCGGACAATTTGCGGGAGCGGTTATTCCGTTGCATGAAATGGAGCGGCTTATGATTATGCGCGGCCTGGAGCAGACAGGCGGCAATCGTACGCAGGCGGCGGACATTTTAGGTATTTCCGTCCGCACCTTGAGAAATAAATTAAATGAGTATAGAGAGCAGGGCGTAAATTTCGGGCCTGAACAGCCGGAAATTTGACGGCAGGCGAGGCATGACATAACAGGAGCGCGCCGGAACTTACTGCGCGCCAAAAATTCGTGTTAACGTTAATTTTCAGGAGCGGCAATGCTGGATGTAATCAGGCGCAAGTCACAGTCTCTTTTCGTAAAAATAATTTTCGGCGTGATCATTCTGGTGTTTGTTTTTTGGGGCGCCAGCGCTGTTGATGATACAAGGTCGGCCCAAACCATGGCCAAAGTGAACGACACGGAAATCACCGTCATGGATTTCAGACTGGTTTATGGCCGGCAGCTCGGAACTTTGCGCGCGCTTCCAGGGTTTACTTCGCTGACTTCCGAGCAGGAGGAGGAACTCGGCCAGTATGTGCTGCAACAAATGATTTCCAGGGAAATTCTGCGCCAGGAAGCGATAAGGCTCGGGCTTGGCACCAGCGACAACGAGCTTTCGTACATAGTGGCGAAAACCCCCCAGTTTGCCGCCGCGGACGGCAAATTCAACCGGGACAGGTACAAGGCTGTGCTTGAAAGCGCGAATATGACTCCGGGCATGTACGAGCGCGATGTCAGCAATGAAATAATGGAGTTCAAGTTCAGAAATTATATCGGCGCCTCCATCAGCCTCAGCCCGGAAGAAGCGCGGCGGAGTTTTCAGTTTGATTATCAGCGCCGGATAGTTGACTACGTCCTTTTTCCCGCCGCGGATTACATCGCGCGGGTGCAGCCGGAGGAACAGGAAATCGCCGACTATTATGAAGCCAATAAAGACGCTTTCGCCATCCCGGCCATGGCGGATTTTGACTATCTGCTTTTTAACGCCGCCAAGCTGTCCGACTCCTTAAGTTTTACGGAGGAAGAACTGCAAGCCTATTATGAGAGCCATGCGGATTCCTTCCGGCAACCCGATCTTTACCGCATAAGGCATATTATGCTTGCCACCCCGGCGGGCGCCGCGGACGATGACCCCAGAGTCAAAGAAGCTCTGGACAAGGCCGGCGCAGCCAGGAAAGAAATCACCACGGGCGTAAGCTTTGCCGCAGCCGCCCAGCAATACTCCCAGGACGTCCAGACCAGGAGCAGCGGCGGTGACTTGGGCTGGCTGGAAAAAGGCCAGACTGAACCGGCTTTTGAAGAAGCCTTTCTCGCTTTGCAACCGGGTGAAACCAGCGAGCCGGTGCGTACTTCATATGGATTTCATATCCTTCAGGTGGAGGAGGTGAAACCGGCCCGTCAAAAGTCGTTTGCCGAAGTTGAAGACGAAATTGCAGCCTTGAAAAAAGAAGACGCGATTTTTCAGCGGATGGAAGACATTCAGCAGGAAGTTGAAGATTCCCTGCTTACGCAGAAAGATCTCGATGCGTTGGGCCAGCGGTATAATATGGCCATCGAGCGCACCGGGCTGAAAGACATCGGCGCGCTGGCGGAGCTTCTGGGCGTTCAGGCCGGGGCTTTTGCCGATCTTGCTTCCGTGCAGCCCGGAACGGTGCTGCCCACACCCATGAATCTGGGGGACGGATTTTTGGCGCTCAAGCTTAACGCTTACGTGCCGGGCAGTATTCCGCAAATGCAGAGCGTGCTTCCTGAAATAACAGAAAAATTGCGCGAGCGCGGCGCGTTTAAGCTCGCTATGGATGAAGCCGGCAAAGTCGCTGAAGAAATCACGAGCTCCGGCGGCGCTTTGCCTGCTGAAATCAGCGGCAGGGTCACGGAAAGCAAGGCTGCGGATCGTTCGGCCGGGCTTGTGGAGCTGGGTTTTTCGCCCATGCTGACGCAGGCTGTTTTTACGGAGCAACCCGGACAGTGGGTGGGGACTCCCTTTTCCGTGGATACAGGCGCTGTCCTCATAAAGGTTAAAGAGGCCGTGGATCCCGCGGCCTCCGAATGGGAAGAAAGGAGCGCCTCCTATACCGGGCAGTTGTTGGAAGACCGGCGCAATCTTTTGCTCAATGCCTATTTTGGACTGGTGGTGAGAGATTCCGAGATCAATATTCTGGTGGATAAAATTTTTCGTAATTGAGAATATTAACGAGGCTTAAACGCCAATACTGGGGAGTCTGATGTTCAAGTCCGGCTTGTTTTTTCTGCTGGCCTGTGTTGCCGGCGGGGTTGCGGCAGGAGCGGCCACGGGAGCGGATCCGGACAACCGGCCGCTTAAAATCGGATTTGTGTACGTTTCTCCTGTCGGCGATATCGGGTGGTCTTATGCGCATGACCAGGGAAGGGCAAGCCTGGCGAAACAGCCCGGCATTCTGACCTATTGCAGGGAAGCGGTTCCGGAGGAAGAAGCCGAAGAGGTTATTTCCAGGATGGCCGGCAAGGGCTATGATATTATTTTTACTACCAGCTTTGGTTTTCTTGACGCTACGCTCAGGGTGGCCGAAAAATTTCCGGATACTGTTTTTATGCATTGTTCCGGCAACAGGACAGCGCCCAATGTGGGCAATTATTTTGCCAGGATATACCAGATCCGTTACCTCACCGGTATGGTCAGCGGCTTGATGACCAGGACAAACCGGATAGGCTATGTGGCTGCCTACCCCATTCCGGAGGTGATTCGCGGAATCAACGCCTTCACTCTTGGCGTGCGCGCGGTTAACCCCGAGGCGCAGGTGCGCGTGCTCTGGGTCAGGCAATGGTTTGGCGCGGCAAGGGAACGGGAAGCGGCCCTCAAGCTGATTGACGGGGGCGTGGACGTGCTGACGAGCCACCAGGATTCTCCCATCGTTCTGGGCGCCGTTGCCGAGGAAAAAGGGGTTTATTTTGTCGGCTATCATAGCGATGCCGACCGATTTGGCCCGGGAGCCCATCTGGTTTCCGCCACATTGGACTGGACGACTTATTATCAGGCTGTTGTCGATGCGGTGCGCGCCGGAACCTGGAAAAGCGGTTCGGCATGGCTCGGCATACAAAGCGGAATCGCGGATATTTCTTCTTATGGTTCCAGCGTGCCCCAGGAGGTACGCGCTATGGTGGATGCGCGTAAACAGGAAATAATCGACGGCCGGCACATTGTTTTTCAGGGGCCGGTGCGTGACCAGACGGGTGAGGTGCGGATTGCGGAAGGGGCGGTTCCAACGGATCAGGAACTGTTGACGCAGGACTGGTTCGTGGAAGGGGTAATCGGCAGCTTTGAAGAGTAAAGCCGCCAAAGGCGCGTTCCGCTTTTTTTAAGCGATTTTATAAAAAAGCTCAGCTGAGGCATGGGACAGCATTACCTCATAACAGTTATGGACAATGCGGCGGTCAAAGCTCCAAATGGCTCTACCTTGCATATTCGCAAAAGGATAACGTATGGTATTTTTCGCACATTGAAAAAATGGAAGCAGCCCGCCAAGTCGGTTAGGTTTGGTCATCACCAAACAACCACCAAACCGACGAGGAAGGGCTACAGATGGAAACTATCAGGGAGAACGGGAAAAAGAAAGTTCCGGTTATTGCCGTGGATGAGCGGGAA
>JAISBT010000160.1 GCA_031266055.1 Deltaproteobacteria bacterium | reverse complement strand
TGAAGCGCGGTAGCCGTTAAGCGGCTTGCCGCTTTACGGATAGCGACAGCGATTGTCCAAGATGGAATGTCTGGCAACTATTTGCTGTCTTCATCCGTAGCTTCCTTCGTCGCAACGGCTGAAGCAAGTTTCACCCGCGCCGCCAGAGCATTTCAACATAAACGTCCTATATGGGCAAGCAGTCTTTTCCCTTTGCCGGTAATCACCGTGCCCTGCTTGGTTTTGCCCTTCTCAATCAACCCCGCGCCGGCCAAACGGCGGGCCAGCGTCCTGAACCCGGCGTCGCCGATGGAAAAGCCCTGATCCGACAACTTTCCGCGCAGGCGTTCCCGGCCCAGACGGGGAGATTCCCCGGCGTTGCTCTCAAAAAGGCGCAGCAGGGAAGAAAGCAGCTCCACGGAGCAGTACGGCGCGAACCCGGCAAGCAGATTGCCGAATTCCGCCGCATCGTCGGCGGCGGCACTGCGCACGTCCGGGGGAAGGTCTTCCACTTCAATGATTCCGCCGGGTTTCAGGGTCAGAAAGTCGATCATGTTTTTCAATTCACGGGCGTTGCCCGGCCAGTTATACCGGTAAACGCAGCTTGCGGCCTCCTCGGAAAAACGCTGCTGCACCGCGCGCGCGGATTGGAAATGTTCTACCATTTTCGCGATACAGGCTTTCCGCTCCCTTAAAGGGGGTATGCGCAGGGGAAAAGCGTTCAGGCGATGGTAGAGATCCAGCCGGAAGGTTCCCTTGCGGCACATTTCCAGGAGGTCACGGTTGGTGGCGGCGATGACGCGCACGTCCACAGGAACAACCGTGGTGCCGCCCAGGCGGATGAGTTCCTTTTCTTCCAGCACCCGCAACAGGCGGGCCTGGATCCACAAAGAGGCGTTGCTTATTTCATCCAGAAAAATGGTTCCGCGCAAGGCCACTTCAAACAGGCCCTTCTTGCCGGTTTTGCTCGCTCCGGTAAAGGCGCCTCCCTCATAGCCGAACAGTTCGCTTTCCACAAGATTATCGGGAATAGCTCCGAAATTCACGGGCACAAAGGGCTGCCCGGCGCGGCGCGAGGCATTGTGAATCGCCTGGGCGAAAAGTTCCTTGCCGGTGCCGGATTCGCCGGTAATCAGGATGGACGCCCCCAAAGGGGATTTGGCCATTTCGCCCGCCGTGTCCAGCACGCGGAGCATGGCGGCGTCGGCTGCGATTATGTCGGAAAATTTGTATCTGGCGGGATTCCCGTGCGGCATGTACAGCAGTTTGCGCACGTGCTGCTCCATGTTTTCCAGTTCGCTCACGGCTTTCAGGGTATAGAGAATAGTCCGTTTGGCCGGGCGGGGTTTTGTGCTGATGTCTGTCCTGATGCATAAATAATTTGCCTTGTTTATGGTCAGAACAAAGGAAGCGTCCGGGGTTTGCCCGGTGGAGCCGGCGGATTTTTCCCGCGCGTCCGGCGCGCGTTCACTGAAAATGTCCCGCAGGGGCCTGTTCAGAAGCAGAGCGCGTTTGCGGCGGAAAAGGTTTTCCGCGGCCGTGTTGCATTCAATAATCAGGCCGTCCTCGGTGAACAGGATGGCATCGGGCACATTGCTCAAAATGGATTCCAGAATTTTCCGCAGGCGCAAGGAATCGACGTAGGTGTCGCTGAGGCGCCGGTAGGTGTCGAAAAGCAGATTGCTGTGAAAGAGCAGGAGGCGCTCGACATACTCGAAATTCAGGCCGAGGCGCTGCAAAAGCGTTATGAAGATGCCCACGGAAAGATGCCGGCGCCGGATGTCTATTCTTCTGGTCACCTCCGGCGGGCAGTAGCGCAGCAGCCCCGGAGAAATGGCCGTATCCACCCCGCTGATGTCGGTGGCGCATCCTTCCCAATACGGTATATATTCCAGGTGGGTGATATTCTTTTCCCGCATCTGCCGGATGACTTCCAGAGCGGCTTCCTGAAGCTCGTTCACTACCAGCACTCTGGTGCCCGGCGGAAGCAGAAACACCTGATCCAGATAATATGGAAACAGAATATCGCGGCTGAACAGAAGCAGTTTTTCCTGGGGAAACAGTCCGCGGCAGCGGGCGTAACTGGCGGGACTGGCGGCCAGAATGACCGTGGTTTCCGGAATAACCGCCCTGGAATCCCCGGACTCCTGTTCAAAGCTGTACGAATAAAGTTCCACTTCTTCCCGGAAAATTTCCCGCAATTCCGCCAGATAATACTCCGCGGTATCCTCCCGGAGGGAAACGAACAAAATGCTGCGTTGCGCTTTATTCTTGGACATATCCGCCTCCGGCAATTCTGACCGGCTGTTTTAGGTTGTATATACTCCCGATATATCCTTAAAATCAACCTATTAACCGGAAAAAAATATGCGTTTTCGCTCTTTCCGGACGGATAAACCTCGACCATCAAGGAAAATATATATGCTGCGCATATGGCACATTTTTTGTAATATTTATCGCTGCCGGGCCGCGTCGCATACGCGGCCATCACAACGTAAAACGGGCGGCCTATGACGCTGGCGCATTATTCGGGCATCTTTCTGGTTCTTTTCCTGATTACCGCTCTGGGGCTGTATTCTGGTTCACGCGTCAAATCCGCCGGGGATTTTTCCTCCGGCGGCAGAAAAGCCGGAGCCGGGCTTGTCGCCGGGGCCGTCATCGGCACCCTCGCGGGCGGAGCTTCAACCATCGGAACAGCCCAACTGGCCTTTATCCACGGTTTCTCGGCCTGGTGGTTCACTCTGGGCGGAGGGCTGGGCTGTCTCATTCTGGCTATTTGCTACGCCAAAGCTCTGCACACGAGCGGCGTCAGCACCCTGCCGCAGATGCTGGCCGCCGAATACGGGCGAAAAGTCGCGACAGCCGCTTCACTGCTTACCTCGCTGGGCAGTTTTCTGAGCATAGTTTCCCAGGTGCTTTCCGCCATTGCCCTCATCACCTCCGTCAGCGGACTGTCTTCCCTTCCGGCCACGCTGATCGCCGTGCTCCTGATGACCTGCTATGTCATGTTCGGCGGAATCTTTGGCGCGGGGATCGTCGGCATGGCCAAAACCCTGCTGCTCTTCAGCCTGACGGTGGTTTGCGGACTTATGGCTCTGTACTTGCAGGGCGGCTGGTCTTCCCTTGCTTCCGCGCTGCCGCCGGAGGGCTCTTTCGGGCTGACGGCGCGCGGGCTGCCTGTGGATGTGGGCGCCGGGCTTTCGCTGGTGCTGGGCGTAATTACCACCCAGGCCTATATCCAGGCGGTCATTTCGGCCCGTACCCTGCGTCTGGCCAAAAGCGGACTCTTCCTCAGCGCCGCGCTTATTCCCGTGATCGGCATAGCCGGAATTCTCGTCGGCCTGTATATGCGCGTGCATATGCCGGACATCAACCCGGCCGGCGCTTTGCCTGTCTTTGTGCTTGAGCATATGCCTCCGCTGGTTGCCGGCATGGCGCTGGGAACGCTCCTGATCACCGTGGCCGGAAGCGCCGCCGGCGTGGCTTTGGGCTTAAGCTCCATGTTCTGCGCGGACATTTACCGGGTCTACTTCAACCCGGCCGCCCGGGACAAAACCCTGCTCTTTGTCTCCAGAGCGGCCATTGCCTGCATCTTTGCCGCCGCCGCCCTGATCAGCGCGGGCAATATGGGTTCGCTCATTCTCGGCTGGAGTTTCATGTCCATGGGTCTGCGGGGCGCGGTGGCCTTCGGAGCGCTGACCGCGGCCGTGTATATTCCGGGACGCGTCAGCGCTTCCTGCGCCCTGTGCTCCATGTTTGTCGGCCCGCTGTGCATTCTTCTGGGCAAACCCTTTATCGGCGGCCTTCTGGATCCTCTGTTTCCGGGAGTAGCCGGAAGCCTGATTGTTTTGCTGATCGGATATTTCAGGGGAGTACGCCGCAACGCTTAAAAATTCACGGCGCGCCGCCTTGAGGCGGCATGGCACTATGCCGGGAGGAGGAAAATGGAAAAAAACGGCCATGACAAGGTGATGAGCGCGCGGGAAGCGGTTTCCGCCTTTGTCCGCGACGGGGATTGCGTGGCCTTCGGCGGCTTCGTCACCAACCGCCGTCCCTATGCCCTTACGCGTGAAATTATCCGGCAGCGCAAACGCAATCTGTACGTTGAAGGCGGCCCTTCCGGCGGCGATATTGACATGCTGGTAGGCGCGGGCTGCGTAACGGCCATCATGGTCTCCTACATCGCCAATTCCGGGTTTACGCCCGTAGGCCGCAGGTTCAGAGCGGAAGTGGAAGCTGGAACCCTGCTGTGCGAGGATTTTTCCCTGGACGTGCAGACCGTGGCCTATCACGGGGCGGCTCTGGGCCTGCCCTATGTGCCGGTGAAAAATATGCTGGGTTCGGATCTTGCCGCCCGCTGGGGCATCTCCAAAGAAGAAAGGGCAAAGCACCCCAAACTGCCCCGCGAAAAATTCGTTCTTCAGGAAGACCCCTTCACTCCGGGCAGCATCGTATGCTGCGTACCCGCCCCCCGTATAGACGTGGCCTGCATCCATGCGCATACAGCCGCTCCGGACGGCGCCTGCCGCATTCTGGGGCCGCAATTTCAGGATGTGGATATAGCCGTGGCCGCCGAACATACCATTGTTTCCTGCGAAAACCTGGTCAGCGACGAGGAAATCCGCCGTAACCCGGAATGCAATACCCTGCCCGGCCTGTGCGTGGACGCCGTGGTGCATGCGCCGCACGGCGCGCATCCGGCGCAGTGCTTCGGAATATATGACTATGATACGGACTTCTTCCGGGAATATGACCGGGCCAGCCGAACCGGCGAAGATTTTGAACGTTTTCTGGAAAAATACGTCTTCGCGTGTCCCGGCCACGAATCTTATCTGGCCGGACTCGGCGCCGCCCGGCTGTCCGCCCTGCGGTTCGGCATACACTGATATCCGCGCGGAAATCTGTAAAAGGAGAAAGGCTCCATGGACTGGACTGGAAAGCAGATGATGGCCGTGGCCCTGGCCCGGCAGATTGAAGACCATAAAACGTACATCATCGGAACCGGCTTGCCCCTTGTGGGCGCGGTACTGGCCAAACACACGCATGCGCCCGGCGCCCGGCTCGTATTTGAAAGCGGGATCATGGAAGGGAACCCCCAGGAACTGCCCTACAGCGTCGCCGATTTGCGCATCAACCATCAGGCTTCGGCGCTTTGGCCGCAGTACCGCTATTTCGGCTTTTTATCCCTCCACGGCGCTTCCGGGCGCATTGCCGCCGGCTTTCTCGGCGGGGCGCAGATCGACCCCTACGGCAATCTCAACTCCACCTGCATCGGCGACTATGCCAGGCCGGACAGCCGTTTCAGCGGGTCAGGCGGCGCCAACGGCATCGCCACCTTTTGCGATACCGTAATCACCATGAAACACGAAGTCCGCCGTTTTACCGGCAAGGTGGACTATATTACCAGCCCGGGCTGGATCGACGGGCCGGGTGGCCGGGAAAAAGCCGGACTGGATCCGGCCCGAGGACCGCGCGCCGTGATTACCGAATTGGGCGTCATGCGTTTCGGTGAAACCGATAAACGCATGTATCTGGCGGAATACTTTCCCGGCCTGACGCCTGAATATATTCAGAGCAGAACCGGCTTTCCCCTGGATGTATCCGGAGCCGTGGAAAGCGAAGCGCCGCGGCCGGAAATTCTGGACATCCTGCTGCGTAAGGTGGATCCGAAGCGCAATGTGGTTTAACCCGCATATTGCGCCAATGCTCCCGGCGGGCGGGGAATGCCGGACGGCGCGGCTTCAGTCGCGGGCAAAAACTGAAAAATTTTTATACAACAACCAGCAAGGAGGAAACATGCAAATCCCTGAGTACAAAGCGCAGATCGGCGGCGGGGTTATTCTGGCTCTGTTCTCCTGTCTCCTGTATTTTTACATTATTCCGACGCAAGTGATTTTCGCCAGCCGGCAGATGGGGGTCTCCCCCCGCTTTTTCCCGGACATCCTGGCGCTGCTGCTCTTCATCTTCTCCATTGCTCTGGGCATAGACGGCTACAAGATGCGCAACCGGGAAAAGCAGAAAGTATTCTCCTTTGTGGCCAAGGAAGTCCGGCTGGTGTTTCTGACCCTGCTGATCATCGCCCTGCAAACCGTCGGCTTTCAGACCATCGGCTACCTTATCCCGGCAATTCTGGCCCTGGCCGTGTGCATGTTTTTGTACGGGCAGCGCAGCCTGATTAAAATAGCGCTTGTTTCCATACTCCTGCCCTGGGGCATCAAACTGTTTTTTGAAAAGACCCTGCAGGTTTACCTGCCTTAGAGCATTTTACGCTTGAAATGCTTGCTTGACGGCGAGCAAAGCCTTGCAGAGCATTTCAACATTTTCAATGTTAAAACGCTCTAGAGCAGTTTAATTTTGAGACGCCCCCTCCGGCGCTTAACGGCGAAACAAGTTTCGCCTACGCCTGCGGGGCGGGCGGCGGTACCCGCCGCCAGAGCATTTCAACATTTTCAAAGTTAAAACGCTCTACGCCACAATAGAGCAATTTAATTTTGAGGTGAAGTTATCTTAT
The DNA here is from genome assembly GCA_031266055.1 of Deltaproteobacteria bacterium. Classification (GTDB taxonomy): domain Bacteria; phylum Desulfobacterota; class Desulfovibrionia; order Desulfovibrionales; family Desulfovibrionaceae; genus WRHT01. The sequence goes on along the minus strand of JAISBT010000160.1, from coordinate 62 downwards.
CATTTATCTTTTCAAATGACAAGATAAATTTGCGTTTTGTGCGGCGAAAGGCATAACCTGCT
>JAISBT010000051.1 GCA_031266055.1 Deltaproteobacteria bacterium | reverse complement strand
CGCCGCCTTAAGGCGGCGGAGCAAAGCAAAAACCACGTTTTTTGCTTTGCGATCTTCACACTTCAAACGTAGCGAAGCGAAGTTTTAAGTGTGACATGGTACTAGTACGCTGTAACACTTAAAAGTTCGTATAGAGCAGCGTACTGACGCCGGGCGAACGAGCCCGGCGCGCCGCCTTAAGGCGGCGGAGCAAAGCAAAAACCACGTTTTTTGCTTTGCGATCTTCACACTACAAACGTAGCGAAGCGAAGTTTTAAGTGTGACATGGTACCGGGCGGATACGCCAGAAACAGCTTGATTTTCAATATGTATGTATGAGAATAGGTTTGCGTATGGGGTCTGATTGTGGATTGAAATATGAGGAGCTTTGTAATGTTTGTAAACAATGGAGATTCCCCGGCGCGCAGGTATGGCCGGAGTTTTTTGCGCGCTGTGCTTGTCCTGGGTCTGATATTTTCGTCGGCCGGCTGCATGGAGAAAACAGTTATTACTTCGCCCGGCGTGATCAGCAAAGGCGCCAAGCCGGCAGTCCCCCAGGAGGCGTCCTCTTCCGGCGACAGCCAGGTGGTCAGGGGCGCTACCCCTTATGTCGTGCAGGGTAAAACCTATAAACCCCTGCTGAGTGGCGACGGTTACAGCGAAGAAGGGCTTGCCTCCTGGTATGGGCCGGATTTTCACGGTAAAGAGACTGCCGGCGGCGAGCGTTACAACATGTATGACATGACTGCCGCGCACAAGGTGCTGCCTTTTGGAACCATGGTCAGAGTCACCAGCCTGGAAAACGGCAGAAGCGCGGTGGTGCGTATTAACGACCGCGGCCCCTTTGTGGGAAACCGCATTATTGATCTGAGCAAGAGCGCGGCGGATCAGTTGAATATGGCGGAAAAAGGCACCATGCTGGTGCGCGTTGAAAGCATAGGCGTGGTTCCCGGCCTGCGCAACGGTGAATTGCAAGGAAAATTTTACGTTCAGGTAGGGGCTTTCGGCAAAGAAGATAATGCCGGAGGACTTTCCCGCGCTCTGCTTGACCGCGGCTTCAAGGTGCGCAATTATTATTCTCCCCAGGTGAACATGTGGCGGGTGCAGGTCGGCCCTTATGATACGCTGTCCGCCGCGGTTAATCAGGTTGAATCGCTGCGTGATGAATTCGTGGGCAGCTACATCGTTGCGGATTAGAGCATTTTCCGCCTGAAATGCTTGCAGGCGGGTTTTCGCTCGCCTGCAGACATTTCGGCGCGACATCCGCCGCGTATCCCGACTCCAAATTAAGAATTAACACATTTTCCGCTTTGGCGCTTGAAGCACAAAGCGGTTGTATTTTTTTGCGCTTTCTGTACACTGCGCTGTATGTAAAAATCGGACAAATGGGATTTATTCCGGGAATTTATTTCAAAGGGAGATATTATATGAGCGGAACAATGGGTATTATCTTCGGCATAATTGTGCTTGCCGCAACCATAGTCTTTCTGATCCGGCAGGTTGAAACCCGGCTGGTTCTTCTGACCGCCGGCTTTACCATGGCCGTTGCGGCGCTTGCCCCGTTAAAGGCTTTTGACGCTTTTGCCACCAACATGATTTCAGGCGTGCTTATCCAAAATATATGCTCAACCTTGGGTTTTGCAATGATCCTGCAAATCACGGGAACGGACAAACACCTCATCTACGGGCTTACCAAGGGCCTCTCCAGAGTGCGTTTTCTTATCATTCCCGGAGCGGCCATTGCCACATTCTGCATCAATATTGCCCTGCCGAGCGCCGCGGGGTGCGCGGCCTCCGTCGGCGTGATTTTTATCCCGCTGCTTATTTCACAGGGCATATCTCCGGCTGTCGCGGCCAGCGCCGTTATGCTCGGAACTTTCGGCTCCATGCTGAGTCCTGGTCTCATGCATAATCCTATAATCGCCAAATTGGCCGGCATGGACGTAATGGAAGTGATCAAGGGGCACGCCGCCGCAACCATCGCCAGCATTATAATCGGCGCTGTTTCCCTGGCCGTGGTGGCTTTTTTGCGGAAAGAAGACAAAAATTTCAAAAGCAGCGACTGGGAAGATGTCGACCGGAATTTCAAGATCAATCCCCTGCTGGCCGTTCTTCCGCTCATACCCATACTCGCCTTGATTTTGTGCAGCATGGCCCCGGTCAAAGCCGCCGTAAGTTGGGCCACAGCCGTGAAAGTGCCGCATGCGATGATTTTCGGAGCGTTTTTATGCCTGCTGTTCACCAGGACAAACCCCCAGACCGCGGTAAAAAAGTTTTTTGAAGGAATGGGCAAAGGGTACGGCGATGTTTTGGGCATCATAATCGCCACCGGGGTATTTGTTTCGGGCATGATGGCTCTGGGGCTGATCGACGCTTTTATCAACCTGCTTAAAAATTCGCAGGACATCGCCAAAATGGCCGCGACCTATGGGCCGTTCCTGCTTGGCGTGATGAGCGGTTCCGGGGATTCGGCCGCTGTGGCTTTCAATGAATCCGTCACGCCGCATGCGCTCAGTTTCGGCATGGGCGTGGCGAACATGGGTTCCATGGCGGCTTTGGCCGGAGCGCTCGGGCGCACGATGTCCCCGCTTGCCGGCGCTGCCATCATTTGCGCGGGCATTGCCAAGGTCAGCCCGTTTGAGCTTGCCAAGCGCCTGGCGCCGGGAATGATTATCGCGTCCGTGGCGTCTTTATTTATATTGATGTAGTACGCTGCAACGCTTAGAGCGTTTTAACATTGAAAATGTATAAAGCGCTCTGCAAGGATTTGCCTGCAAATCCTTGCCGCGAGATTGTCGCGAGGCGAACTTGCTTCGCCGTTAAGCGACAATCTCAAGCGT
>JAISBT010000050.1 GCA_031266055.1 Deltaproteobacteria bacterium | reverse complement strand
GAAATAGTGTCAGCGGCGGCGGAAGATCAGACCGTGCGGCAGGATATTTTGGCCATGAACCGGGATGTGCCGGAAAAATTCATACGCGCTATTGAAAAGGAAATAATCTATAACGACTCACGCTCTGTAAAGGTTGAAGCCGTACAAACGGGCGTGGATTTTTCCCTGGCTGACAGAGGGCAATTACGAAAATATTTACACAGTCTTGTTCCCGAAGAGATGAAGGCACTGAAATTCAGCAACCCGGATCAATATCTTGCGGTGCTGAAAGATATGGTTTCCGAATTGTTCCCTGAGGGCGCAAAGTTACGCTTCAGAACGGAAAATGGCGTATATGGTTATGAACATCTGCTGAAAGACGTGACGCGCCGGGAATATATTATCACCTTGCCCAAGACGCTGAAAGATGCCGATGTTACAGTTGAGTTCACCACGCTGGACGGAGCGCAAAAGGCATATCTGATACGAAAATATTTTGATCCGGATATTCAAAAAGATATTTGGGATATGCTTGTTATCAGAAGCGGGGAACTTCAAACAAAATTTGTCACACGGGGGAGAAAAGGGGAAAGCTCTATTGAAGGAAAGATTTTGGCGGCAGGCAACGAGGCGTCTCGTTCTGCCACCCCGCCGGGGAATACAGGGAGCGCTCCCACCCCGGAGCAGAGTACCGGTATAAACATAACCGACCAATCTCCGGATGTAAAGAGTGAAGTCAAGCCCGGCATCCTGCAAAATCGCGGCAGCGCCGGAGGGAGCGTCTCAAAATTAAATTGCCCTAAGTCAGGCTGTTTCTCGGAGCCGGCTACTTTGCCGCGTCGGCGGGTTGTCCGTCCGCCGGAGCGGAGTTCTGATCCTCAGCCGCCGGGCTGCCGCTATCCGTTGCTTCTTTTACCAGAACAATGTCCGAAAAATCCGCGGATTCGGCATCCATCAGTTCAATAATTTTTTGGGTTATGTCGGCTTCCGGACGCACAGCCATGACCAGCTGCCTGGGCAGGACGAGTTCCAGATTCTGCTGCTTGCGGTATGCCTCCACTGCATCGTCAAAACGCTTGTTCACTCTTTCCGCCACCTCGCGCTGGGCTTTGTCCAAATTCCCCTGCAAGGCAAAAATTTCAGTCTGCAAACGTTGTTCAAGTTCTTTGTCTTCCGGCGCTGCCTTAAGCTGTTCCTGCATTTGCATCAGCGCGTTCTGCACCTGCCCGGTAAGCGTTTCCAGGTGTTTCATGCCTTCGGCCGCCACCTTGCTTTTCTGGTAGATCTGTTCAGCGTCTATTACGGCGACGTTTCGGCGATTCTGGTCGCAGGCGGCGAGCGTGCCGAGCAAAAGCAGGGCAAGCGGGATATTCAGGAAAATTTTTTTATGTGACATGCGGGTTCTCCGGTAATCAAGGTAAAATGGTGCAATCGACCGGGCGCGGCAAAAGGCGAGCCGCAATTTACTTGCGGCGGATCGTTACGCGGCGCCTGGAGTCGGCGCGTCTTTCTGAAAAAGTCGTTTCCCGACTTTTCCAGCATCAACTATATATGAATAGATATTGCCGCACAATCGTTTTCTTTGCCGTGAAATGCTCTGGCGGCGGTACCCGCCGCCAGAGCATTTCAACATTTTCAATGTTAAAATGTTCTAGTACGCTGTAACACTTAAAAGTTCGTATAGACCAGCGTCCTGACGCCGGGCGAGCAAGCCCGGCGCGCCGCCTTAAGGCGGCGGAGCAAAGCAAAAACCACGTTTTTTGCGTTGCGATCTTCACACTTCAAACGTAGCGAAGCGAAGTTTTAAGTGTGACATGCTACTAGCCCCTAGCGCCGCCCTGCTGTTTCTGCCCGTGTATGCCCATCCAGATGCGGGTGGCTTCAGCCTGAGCGGCGTCAATCTGTTCCCGGGTGAGCACAGCGCCGAACTTTTCCATCAGGGCGCCCACTTTGCTTTGTTCTCCGGCGGCTTCAAAAGAATTGTACAAAAGCAGGTAAGTGTAAGCGGTAAGGCTGTCGGCCTGTACCCCTGTTCCGCTCATATAGCGCCGCGCGACTTTAAGCATGGCGTCGGTATTGCCGGTATTGGCGGCCATGGTGAACCAGTGCGTGGCCCGGGCGGGATCCACCGCCGTGCCGTTGCCCAGATCGTATATTTCCGCGAGGTACAGCATAGCTTTGACATTGCCGCGTTCCGCCGCCATCCGGTACAGTTCTATGGCTTTGGAGAAGTTTCTGAGTACCCCGTCACCTTGTTCATACATAACTCCCAGGTTGAGCATACCCAGCACATTCCCCTGTCTGGCAGCCCGGCTGAACATTTCAAAGGCTCTGACAAAATCCTGGCGTACGCCTTGCCCCCGCACATATAACAGTCCCAGGTTCAGTTCGCCCAGGTCATGCCGCTGGTCAGCCGCTTTCTGGTAATATTCAAAAGCCTTCTGATTATCCTGCGGAACGCCCAGACCCTGCATATACATAAAGCCCAAATCCACCTGGGCGGTGGCATTGCCCATTTCAGCGGCCTGGCGCGAATATTCCACAGAAACGCTGTGATCCACCGGAACCCCTATACCCATAAAATACCTGTAGCCGAGTTCCGCCACCGCCATGCTGTCGCCGGACGCGCCCAGACTTTCCAGCGCGGCATGTTCCATAGCCCGGTAATCTTCAAGGCTTAAACCTGCCGCTTGCGGGGCGTCAGCGCCGGCCGGGACGACCTGCTCCTGATTCAGGGCTATAATCTGCGCTTCACTTTCTCCAGGCGGCGCGGTCTGATCCTGACTCGGAGGCGTAACCTGCCCTTCGCCTTCTTCCAGCGGCACAACCTGAACCGCATCCTGTCCGGCCGCGGGAACGGATCCCGCGTCGCCCGGCGGGATAATGGCCCCGGAATCAGCAGACCGGGCATAATTCAAGAGATTCTGCACGGCTGTTCTCGCCTGTTCGGCCAAATCTTCCAGTTCCCGCCTGCCCTTCTTGTCCCGTTCATCCAGCTCCTGCTTCATCCGCGTAAGGGTGTCTTTGGCTGAATCCTGTTCCCTGCGGAACGCATGCAAGGATTTTCTGGAGTTATCCAGTTCTTTTCTGGATTGATCCAAATCGCGTCTGGTTCTGTCCAACTCACTCAGGGAGCTGTCCAAAGTTATGCGTATTTTTTCAAGTTCCTGCCTGGCGGTATCTTGATCACGCCATGCCCTGTCATGTTCGTTTTTGATCACGTCCAGTTCCTTCCGGACAAGGCTCCAGTCCGCAAGGATATCCTGTCTTATTTTGTTCAGCTCGCGTTCGGATTTTTCTTCGCGCGTGGCCTGCAAAAAGCTGAACAGGGCCAGAACAAGCGTAACAGTGATGCCGGTGACCAACAAAAGTAAAATATAATGTTCGCTCAGGCGCGCTTCCACTCTGCCCAGCACTCCGTCCACCTGGTCGCGGATGACCAGTTGCCAGCGGGCTTCCGTTTCTGAAGGCAGGGCGGCAGTCTCCGTTCTTTGAATAAAATTGCCCGCCTGGCGGGCATTTTCTTCCACCGCCAGACGTTCATAGGTCATGACCGCGGCTTGCTCCGTAAGCTTTGGCATTACGGCAAAATAAAGCACAGAGAACAAACCGGCCAGCACCAGCAACCACATGAAAAACATGCGCACAAAATGCACGGGGCCGGATGGCCTGTAATAGGCATCCTGATTTTGAAGATTTGGTGATTTAGCTGGCATTTTAAGCACTCCCTGCTGATCACAAAAGAACAATCGCTTCACATCTTCTTAATCGTCAATTTATAACAATACTTTAGAGCGATTTAATGTGGTTTGTCCGGATATTTGTCGATCCGCTTATACTATCTTGCCTATTTTTGGAACAGGGCATAGAAAATAAATGTTGTTTGCACGCTGGTACGCTGTACCACTTAAAAATGCAGATCAAACAGCGTACTGACCGCCGGGCGAACAAGCCCGGCGCGCCGCCGAAGGCGGCGGAGCCAAGCAAAAACCACGTTTTTTGCTTGGCGATCTTCACACTTCAAACGTAGCGAAGCGAAGTTTCAAGTGTGACATGTTACCAGGAGTCCGCATGAACCTGTCCGCTTTGTACCACGATTTGGGCCTTCCCCTGCCCACCCCCGGGGAGATGGCTTCCTGGGACGCCGCAAGCATTGGCGAATTTGCGCTCCCGGAAATCCTGCTCATGGAAAACGCCGGCCGGGAGGCGTTCCACGTCCTCACGCCCATGCTGGAAGCGCGCCGCCGCATCCTGGTCATTATGGGAGCCGGCAACAACGGGGGCGACGGCGCGGCCCTCGCCCGGCACCTGCTGGACGCGGGGCACCAGGTGCTGGTCTGCCACGTAAAACCCCTGGACACGCTGTCCGAAACTTCCCGCGCCCACGCCGCCATGGCCGCCAAGGCCGGAGTTCCCTTCATCAACCTCGATCTCGCCGACAACCGGCTCATCACCCCGCCCGAGTACCGGGCGATCGCCCACACGCCACACTGCCTTGTCGATGCCCTGCTTGGCACCGGCTTTCACGGCGCGCTCCGGGACAAAGAACTTGCAATCATCCGCTACATCAACCGGATGCGCGCTGTTGCCACCGTCTTTTCTCTGGATATTCCCTCGGGCCTTGACGGGCTCACCGGCCTGCCCCGGCCGGAAGCGGTCAGGGCCGATCATACGGTGACCTTCGAGGCCGCCAAGACCGGCTTGGCCTTTCCCCATGCCGCAGCCTGCACGGGAACACTGCATGTGCGGCGGATCGGCATTCCCGCAGCCGTACAGACCCTGCATCCGCCCTCCTTCCGGCTGCTGGCCCCGCAGGCGTGCGTCTGGCCCGCGCTTGCGCCGGATATGCACAAAGGCGATGCCGGGCGCGTTCTCATCTTCGGCGGCAGCCAGGGACTCACGGGCGCGCCGGCCCTGTCCGCCCTCGGAGCGCTCAGGGCCGGCGCGGGTCTGGTAACCGTCGCCTGTCCCGGCGCACTGGAGGGGCAAATCCGCCCCGCTTTCCCGGAAATCATGACCCTGCCCCTGGGCGCAGGTACGGCCTGGAGCAACGCCCTTGCGCCCGCCTGTGCGCAAAGCGTCCGTGAACTGCCCCAAGGAGCGGCCATAGTTCTGGGGCCGGGCATGGGGCGCTTCCCTGAAGCGCGGGACATCGTCGAAACCATCATCAGGGAAAAAAAACGTCCTCCCCTCGTGCTCGACGCGGACGGACTGTCCGCTCTCGCTCCCGCGCACGATCCGAACCGGGCCGCGTCCCTGCTCGCGTCCCTGCGCGAGGACGACTGTATAACGCCCCATCCCGGCGAGGCCGCCCGCATTCTCAAGAGCACAACCGAAGACGTGCAGGCTGCGCGCGTCGAATCCCTCCGGATTCTGACGGCCGTGACCAGGGCCGTTGTCGTGCTCAAGGGTGCGGGAACGCTCATCGCGCGGGATAAATCCCCCATCTTTGTCGCGCCCTTTGCCGCGCCCTCCCTGGCTGTCGGCGGATCCGGCGACATCCTGGCCGGCATCATCGCGGCCCACCTCGCCCAACTCCGTTCGAAGCATCCTGCGACGGCGGCTGATGCGTTCAGAGCCGTTTGCCTTGGCGTGTTCCTTCACGGCAGAGCCGGAAAGCTCCTTGATGAAAAATATCCGCACCGGGGCGCCTTGGCGAGGGAAATAGCCGATGCCGTTCCGCGCGTGGAACGGTGAGGCAGGGCAACCGCGACGAGATATGCCTGTCCTGGTTTCAACGCTTGCCCTTCTTGCGGAAAGGCGCTATTACACCATTTCTACATCAAAACTGCATCCATGCAGTTTTGATGTATCGGCTGCGGCGGAAGCCTCAAGTTCCGCATTGCCTCCGAAATGCTTAGCATAGCGCTGCTGTCGCCATCCGTAAAACGGCTATGCCGTTTAACGGCTGCCGCTTCGCCGCGACGTCCTGTCGCGGATTCCGTTTCCCAATCAAACATAAAAGCATGTTTGATTGGGAAACGGTATTACACTACGCAGGGAGGTTGCCATGGGCAGAGTCATAGCGACCCTGGAACTGCCGGAGCCGCGGGTGCGCAAGAAAACGGCCGGAGCGGTTCAGTTGCACAGGGACAAAAACAAATACACCCGCAAAGACAAACACAAAGGCCTCAGGGAGGAATCCCGGGGCCTTTGTGTTTCCCGCGGCGTCCGCGTGAAGGTCAAAATGCTCTAACCCAAAAGTTTTTCCTTGTTTTGCAGCAAATCCAGCACCATATTCATTTCGGTTTTCAGTCTTCCCTGTACCGCCTCACGTACCCGCTCACCTGAAGAAGCAAACTGGCCGGAGCGGTTCCGGTAAATATTCCGCACCAGCTTCTGCTCGGCGGCAAGGGTTTCCGCCATGTTGCCCGAGGTCAGGCCGTTTAGCCCCACAGCGCCGAGAGCGCGGGAAACAATGCGCCCGGCGCTCCCCGCCCCGTGCTGCACAGCGGTGCTGAAAATTGCTTCGCGCACCCCGGCGCTCAATTTGTTCGCGTCCAGTCCGGTTAACTCTTTAATCTTGGCCAGAGCCGGTTCAAAATGCGTTTTGCTTATGAACTCCTGTTGGAGCGCGGCAAAGCGCACAGGATCCTCACCGGCCAGTTCCCGCCAAATTTTTGGCATTTGCCCTTCTTTGCTGCCGGTGTTGGCTGCCCCGGCTTTTTTAAGCCGTTCCGCAAAATCCGCGGCCTTTTCATTCAGAAACTCAATAAATTTATCCATTGTTCCCATCTTGGAGGATAGCTGATATTTACCGTAGGAGGTACCGCCCATGCGGTCATAACCTATAGCGGAAATGCCGTTTTTTCCGGATTCAAACATGGCGGAGAGCAGGCCGATTTTACCGGCGGGTTCAGCGTCGGCCTCTTTTACGGGCTGTTCCGCGCTCTGCGCGGCATCCGCCTCATTGCGGGGTTTATGGCTGCGGGCGCGCAAAGCCAGCACGGCGGCTTCCTGCCCCTCCGGACGCGCGCCGGCCAGGGAATTCAAAGAATTGACAAGCGCAAGGGGCATATTGCTTTGCTGGAGTATTTTTTGTATACGGCTCATGCCCTGATACTGCCGCGCATCCGGCATACCCAGGCCCATATCCATACCGGGATAGGCCGGTTTTGCGTCAAGGGTTCGCGCAGACTCCCCCGCCCGGCTTTTTACGGCATTAACCGCGGCTTGCGGGCTCTGTTGCAGCAGACGGGCGAAATTATCCACGCCCAAAGCGGCATTCATGGCTCCGGTTCTTTCCGTTGCGCCTTGCCTGGCTTTTCTGACCACCGGCGTTCCGGATCCACCCGATATTTGCAGGGGTTTTGTAACTGGCATCTGAAGTTCCTTTGTTTTTATTGTACAAGCAAGCTTTGTGCCATGTCCCCGTTGCCGTAGCATTTTAACGTTTTCAATGTTAAAATGCTCCATATCAGGAGAGCGACCGCTAATGCCCATAAAGTCTGACCGCTGCGCGAAGCTTATCTATAAAGCCATGCACGGCATAAATCACCCGGAAAAAAAAGCGGGAAAAATTCCCGGAACGCCGCTCTTTGTTCTGGTGTTTGTCTTCGCTCTGGCGGGTATTTACCTGTATGCGCGGGACAAAGTCATTGAAGTATACGATGGGGCTTCGTTTGCGGTTTTTACAAGTCAGCCCGGCTTCATCCGGGTGCGCCTGTATGGAATAACCTGTCCTGGGCCGGGCGACCCGTGGGGGCAGGAAGCGAAAAACTTCACCAGCGCCGCGCTGTACCTTAAAAAGCCCGCTCTGACCAGCATCTATGCCGATGAACAGGGACAGCAGGTAGCCGCGCAGTTGTCCGACGGACGCCTCCTGAATGAGGAACTGCTGCGCAACGGCTATGCCTGGGTTGACCGCGCAAACTGCCTGGAAATCTGGTGCGCGAGCTGGCTGGAAATCGAACGGCGCGCGAAAACCCTCCGGCGCGGATATTGGAACAGCGCGCAGGCTGAAAGTACGCCCTGACGGTTCCGGCAAAACGGAGTTTCCCTCTTCTTGCAAGGGATAACTGTCAGATCAAGTCGAAACTATCTCAATACATGCTCTACTACACCTGTTCCGATTCCTTTTTTAATTTCCTCTTGACTCTCCTCAAGGCAGTGCGGGAAAATTCGGCGGCACATCGCTTCGTCGCCTGCGTGTATACTTCAACCGCTTTTTCCAGGTCTTTTTCCACGCCGAGGCCTTTTTCATAGCATTCACCCAAATATTCCAGGGCGTACGGCTCACCGCCTTCCACCGCCTTGTTGAACCAGTAAAAAGCCTTGCCGTAATCCTTTTCCGTGCCTGCGCCTTCTTCATAGCAGCGGCCCAAATTCATTTGCGCACCCGGACTGCCCTGCTCCGCAGCCTTTGTAAACCAGGCGACAGCCGCGCATTCATCCAATGCCCCTCCATCGCCGTTTTCGTAGCAGCGGGCCAGAGCGTTCTGCGCTTCCGCATGGCCCTGTTCGGCGGCTTGTTTAAACCAAAAAAACGCCTTGTCCGGATCTCTATTTGTGAAGTCGGTAGACATCCAATACATCGAACCCAGTTCGTACTGGGCTTCCGCAACGCCCTGTTCGGCGGCTTTTGTATACCAGGGCAGAATTTTGTCTTTATCGCCGAGCGGGTCAATGAGGCTCTCGTCATCAATAAAGGAGCCCAACTTGTCATAATAGTACCCCAAATAGTATTGGCTGTACTTTTCGCCTTCCTCCGCCTGTTTTTTAATCTTTGGAAAAGCTTCAAGAAAATACTTTCGCGCGGCGTCCCAGTCCTTATTCAGGCCGTTTTTCCCTTTCATATAGCTTATTCCAAGTGCACACGCGGAGACGGCATCGCCCGCCGCGGCCTTTTCCTTTAATTCCCCTACGTCAAGCATAATTTTCCGCCTTTTATGTTGTATGGTCGGCTCTGAAAAGTCGTTCCCCGGCTTTTTCAATATCGGTTATATAAAATAATATAAAATTTAAGCAAATTGAAAATTACGGGTCACCCGGAAGCGCAATAAAAATTGACCTCCGAAAACTTGACGCCCGAGGTGAACTTGCCTGGGTAGCGCGGGCATGTTGTGCCGGAGAAAAGCCTGTGTATATTTTCCTTGCGGAGATGCCGACGGGGCAAACCCTCCCGCCCGGAAAAAAATTAAGTCCGGGGTGGACTTTCTGCGGTGCTGTTGTTATAAATCTATACTATGTCGCAGCAATATAGTCCGGTAACGTTTTTAGAAACGCTTGAGCAAATCATGGCTCTGTTCGATGCGGAAAGCGGCCAGCTTGTCTGGGGATCCGCGTCTTTCTTCCGTGACCTTTTGGGCCGGGATCCGGAAGGTCTGCGGGTAAAAATCACGCCGGATCCTTTCCGCCCTGTTTCAGCGAATACAAACTTGCAGCCCTATAACCTGTTTCTTAAAGACCTCTGCCACGACCGGCCCAAGCTCATGGAACTGGTGACCCAGCTCAGCACACTGGCCAAACTCCGGCTTTTTCCGTCAAAACCCATGACCTTTCCGGCTTCCCTGCCGCGTTGGCAAGGCGAAGTCAGAGCCTCCATCTTCAAATGGCAGGAGCGCCCGGCTTTATCTTTGCTTTTTCACAGCACTGAACAGGCCGGCAGCAAAGAAGACGAGGCCAGACGGCGTGAAGCTCTGCGCCGCCTGAGCGGCTCCCCCGCCCTGACCAACGGGGATTACCCCAAAGCCAGCAAGCTCATTACCAGGGTGGCCGCCGATACTTTAAACGCCTCTCGCGCCAGTATCTGGCATTTCAGCGGCCCGGAAAGTTTCTGCGTGGCCCTGTACGACCGCAAAACCAAAACCCACGGCACCGCACCCGCCATGATGCTGGGGGATTACCCCAACTATGCGGCCAAGTTGCGTACCGAGCGCAATATTATCGTGATCGATACCAGCGTCGACACGACCATGCCCGAATTTTCCACGTTTTTCGCCAGCGCGGGCACAAAAGCCACCCTTTGCTGCCCTATTCGCGTTGAAGGCAATCTTTTCGGAGTCCTGCGCATTGAACAGACGGATTCTTCACGCTTCTGGACGCTGGAGGAGCAGGCGTTCAGCTCTTCCATAGCCGACTTCACCGTCATTGCCCTGCAAAGCAGCCGGGTGTACGAAAGCGAACGGCGTATGAACACGCTTTTCCGCAACCTGCCCGGAACAGCTTTCCGTTATCAGTGCAATCCCCTTGATTTTGTCATGGAGTATGTGAGTGAAGGCTGCCTGGAAATGACCGGATACACGCAGGAAGAACTGCTGGGCAAGTCTGCGGCGCCTTTTGGTTCTGTCATCCACCCGGAAGACCTCCCCAAGGTATATGAAGACGTGCATAAAATGCTTTCCATGAACGAGCCGGTCAATACAACTTTTCGCGTTCTGCACAAAAGCGGAAGCATACGCTGGATTTGGCAGCGCGGTTGGGTGGCCGGCTTTAGCGGGCCGTATAACGAATATGCCGTTGTGGAAGGTTTTTTAAGCGATATGACCGAGTTGCGCCGTCTGGAAGAAAAAGATCTGACCAACCAGAGCAAAAACGAATTTCTGGAAAGCATGAACAAGAAAATTCGTACGCCCATAAAGGGCGTCCTCGGAACCATCCCCCTGCTGCTGAATACCCTGCTGACCCCCATGCAGCGCAAGTACACGGAGACTATCCGGCATAACGCCGATGTTCTGTTGTCCCTGGTCAGCGATATTGTCGATTTTGCCAAAATAGACGCGCATAAACTGGCTCTGGAAATACATGATTTCTCTCCCGGCGAGTTGCTGGGAGAAACCTGCGGAGTTTACGCCGCGGCAGCGGAAGAAAAAGGACTCAGGCTTATTCTGGAGTACAGTAAAGACTTCTGGGAACACCCGGTGTTCCTGCGCGGCGACCAGGCGCGCATCCGCCAGGTTTTATCCAACCTCCTGTCCAATGCTATAAAATTTACGCCGCGCGGAGAAGTGCGGGTCAACATGTCTTACAGCCAGGGCAAATTACGCTTTGAAGTGAAAGATACCGGCATCGGCATAGCTCCCGCGCAGGAGGCGAAAATTTTCACTTCTCTCACCTGGGCGGATGCCGCCGGCTTGTGCGACACCTCCGAAACCGGGCTGGGGCTTTGTCTGTGCAAAAATTTATGCGCCATTATGGGTGGAGAAATAGGGCTGCAAAGCGCTCTTGGGGAAGGTTCCACTTTTTGCTTCAGCGTTCCGCTGAAAAGCTCCGCATCCGGCCCGGATTTAAATCCTTCTCCGATATTCATTGGGAATTGCAGGGGAAAAAGAGTTCTGGCGCTGGATCCGGACATTGACGATGAACTGCGCCGGAGGCTTCAAACACTGGACATAACGCTTGTGGAGGTCAGTTCCCTTACTGAAGCAGGGCAAAAGCTCGCTGAAGAGAAACACGCCCTGGAGCAGAAAACCCTGGAACGTGACCCCTATGTCCTTTTCCTGCTGAACTACGAAAGTACCGGGCTCGACCTGGGAACATGTCTGGAAAAAATTATCCCGTACCTTGCCGGGCTGCACTGCACCCTGGCTCTGCTCGAAAACGGGGATGCCCCGGAGGGCGGCCCGGCCCGTACTTGCCCGGTAAGCCCGGAGAGCACGGAAGGCTATGTTCTGCTGCGCCGTCCGCTCAGCCCGGAAGCGCTGACCAACCTTCTGGCGCACTCCCTGCGGGCAAGCGCATGCAGCATCCTTAAAAGCCGGCGACATGCCGCCGCAGGATAAGGAAGCCGCGGATGGAGACAGCAGCAATGTTTCGCCGTCAAACGCCGGAGGGAGCGTCACAAAGTTAAATTGGCCTCAGTGTCCCTGCGCGCCGAAGCGGCAGGTACGGGCGCCGGTGGCCCAGCAGTCCACTTCTCTTACATCAAAGGTTCTGCCGCTGAACGCTTCCAGTATCCCCTGGATAAACCCTTCATCATACACGCAGACCACGTCCTCTGTATCCGGCATGCCGGAGCAGTCCAAATCCTCGTCCACAGTGACCGTAAAACTCAGCTTGTCCAAATCCTGCTTTTCCACCCGTAAAATACCGATGCCGAATTCACGGAATTTTTCACTGATAACTTTTACCAAAGTCGGAACATCTTTGGCCTCGCCGCAAAACTTATAGAAAAAAGCGCGCCCGGCCATGGTGCCGGCATCGCGAAAAATCTCATCCGCAACTACAGTGCCGTAACGATCTTCCAAGATATCGCGCAGGGTGAATTGAAAAAGCCGGTATACTTCCACTCTGGTGGAAGGGCCAAGAGCCGGACGCGCAGCAGCCATATCCGCGCCGATTGTATTCTCCCAGTTAAACTTGTATTTACGTTTTTCACTCACTGTGGATCTCCGTAGGTCTAAAAATTTAAGCTAGAGCATTTTAACATTGAAGATGGTGAAAAGGATGAGGCTTCGGATGATTCAGGAACACCACCCGGTACGCTTTAAACTTATGTTACCAAAAAAATATAAAATCCACAAATAAAACGCAAATGAAATCGCAAAAAGAAAAATAAAAAAACCGGCTTGCAAAAACGATCCTCCCGGCGTCGGGAACCTTCCGCCGCGCCCGGTCGATTTATGCGCAATCCAGGCTGACCAGTTCATATTCTCCGCTGCCCAGGCCAATGGCTTCGGCATGGGCTATCTGAGGCCGCCAGTCAACGCCCGGATGAATCCGGCAAAAATGGTCACGGCTGTGCGCGTCCTTGTCCCCCAAAACGCTGGAGGAAATGGCGGGAGCGGCGTTCACAGCGTCAATGCAGGCCTTGTCCAGCGCTACCATGTCAAACCCCGCAAAGATGCCTATATCCGGCACGACGGCGGCGTCATTTTCTCCGTGGCAATCACAACACGGCGAAACCTGCGTTACAATATTGATGTGGAAGCCGGGCCGGCCGTCCACCACGGCTTTGGCGTATTCAACCATTTTACGGCTTACTGTTTCCCCGTTGTTGTATAATTTCGGGGCAATAGCGTGAAAGTTGCATACTCCGATGCAGCGCCCGCAGCCCACACAAAGCTTCTGGTCAATTACGGCTTTATTCTCCTTAAAACTTATGGCCCCCTGCGCGCAGTATTTGACGCAAGTCCGGCAACCCGCACATCGCTTTTCCGACACCTGCGGCTCGGCGTCGCTGTGCATTTCCATTTTTCCGGCGCGGCTTCCGCAGCCCATACCCACATTTTTTATCGCCCCGCCGAAACCGGTCATTTCGTGCCCTTTGAAATGGTTGAGCGAAATAAGCACATCCGCATCCATGACCGCCCGGCCGATTTTGGCGTTTTTGATCAGCATGCCGCCGTTCACCGGCACCTCCAGGTCATCAGTGCCTTTAAGTCCGTCGCCCACAAGTACATGGCAGCCGGTGGAAAAAGGCGAAAAACCGTTTTCATAGGCTGCATCCAGATGCGCCAGAGCATTGTTGCGCCGGCCGACATACAGAGTATTGCAGTCGGTCAGAAAGGGCTTGCCGCCCAGACTTTTTACCAGATCAACCAAGGTTTTGGCATAATTGGGACGCACAAAGGAAAGATTGCCCGGTTCTCCGAAATGTACTTTAATCGCCACATATTTCCTGTTAAAATCAATCCGCTCAATACCGGCCTGCCGAACGAGCTTATCCATTTTGTGCAGCAGGCTTGTGCCGACCCTGCACCGCGTGTTGGTGAAAAAAATTTTCGATACAGCCATGTTGCCTTCCTTGCATTTTGATTGCCTCTCCCGCACAAAAGGGATTGCCGGAAGGGTATTCCCGGCAATTCCGGGAGTCAAGGGTAAAATGCCTTAATTGATAGATCGCGGTTTTTGCGTTATGTTGCCCGCCATGGGATGTATTTTTCCGCGCAAAGGACACGCCACAACATGATTTTTACCATCGGCCCTTTTGTACTCTATTTCTTCCTGCTCTTGAGGCTGGTCATTTTATCCGGCCTGAGCCCCAAGTGTAAAGCCCTTGCGGGGATGATCCTCCTGCCGCTAGCGCTGCCTTTTGCTTTGAACCGTATTGTCCTGGGCAGCGGCGCCGCGCCCGAACTGCCCGCCTTTATATTCAAAATGCAGGGCTGGTGCTTTTTTACCCTGATCCTGCTGCTATGTTTGCTGCTGCTTTACGATTTGTTCCGGCTGGGCAGGGCGCTGGCCAAAAAGTCCGGCCAGAGCGGAACATCTCCCCGCCGGCCTTTTTCCCCGGATCGGCGCAAGGCCGTGTTTGCGCTGCTCGCCGCCTGTACGGCCGCTTACGGGGTGAAGCAGGCCGTGGATGTTCCGGACATACACGACATGGAAGTGCCTTTGCGCCGTCTCCCCAAAGAACTGGACGGCCTGACCCTGGCGCAGGTAAGCGACCTGCACGCCAGCGCGCTCCTGCGCGGAGACAGGATACGCGCTGTCGTCGAGCGCGTGAATGCCCTCAAAGCCGATCTGGTGCTTTTTACGGGTGATACGGTGGACGGACGGACGGAGCAAAGATGGGAAAGCCTGCTGCCGCTGCGGGAAATTAAAGCCGATCTCGGGGTTTATGCCTGCGTGGGAAATCACGAGTATTATTCCGGCTACCCCTCCTGGATTAAGGCTTTTCCCCAACTCGGCCTGAAAATGCTGCTGAACAGCCACGCCCTGATCGCCGTAAACCGTCACCGGATTGTGCTGGCAGGTCTTACGGATACAACGGCAGCCGGCTTCAGCTATGAAACGCCTGACCTGAACAAGGCTCTTGCCGGCACCCCGGAAGACGCCGTGCGGATTTTGCTGGATCACCGCCCGAGCAACGCCCGGCAAAACTCCGCAAGCGCTTTGAATATGCAAAGGCCCGTGGATTTGCAGCTTTCCGGGCACACCCACGGCGGGCAAATTGCCGGCATGAACCATATTGTGAAAAAAATGAACCAGGGCTTTGTGTATGGCTGGTATGAGGTAAACGGCATGCCCATGTATGTTAGTTCAGGCGCCGGACTGTGGGGCGGTTTTCCCATACGCCTGGGCGTGCCTTCGGAAATAGCCAGGATTGTGCTGCGCGCGGTTTAATACCATGTCACGCTCTAAGGCAATTTAACTGTGAGACGCTCCCTCCGGCGCTTCACGGCGAAACATCTCTGCTGTCTTCATCCGTAAGCTGCTGCGCAGCAACGGCTGAAGCGCGGTAGCCGTTAAGCGGCTTGCCGCTTTACGGATAGCGACAGCGATTGGCCAAGATGGAATGTCTAGCAACTATTTGCTGTCTTCATCCGTAGCTTCCTTCGTCGCAACGGCTGAAACAAGTTTCGCCTACGCCTGCGGGGCGGGCGGCGGTGCCCGCCGCCAGAGCATTTCAACATTTTCAATGTTAAAATGCTCTAATTTCCGCGTCCGAGCACGATAAAACGTTCGACGCCCATGGTATACACAATGCCGCCGCCGGGTTCATTAAGGGTGGGTATGGTTTGTATGGCCGCGACAATGGGTTCGACCAGTTCTTTTTCGGCTACAATCATCAAAATCTCTTTTTCCGGAACCAGGGTAATGCCGAAAAATTTGGTATCTTCCTCTGTGCCGGTTCCCCGCGCGGTCAGAATAGTTCCGCCTTTGGCGCCGGCTTTTCTGGCGGCCGCCATGACGTCATCCCCGTAACCGTTATTTACTATCACTGTGAGCAGTGTATATCCGGAATCCATTCCCTTATCCCTCCCGCCTTGCGCCGGGACTTCGCCCGGATGATTTCCGTTTTGGGATGCTTCCCGGCTGTTTTTTCCGTTCTGGTGGGCCAGGCGTCCATATACGTTCAGCACCATGGAAATGCCGCCGAGTTTCCTGGGATTTTCAGCGTCGAATTTTTCCAGCGCGTCGATAATGGCCTCGCTCTCGTCCCCCATAACGGTAAACACAACATCCTGCATCACATCCGCCAGGCTGAGAGCCTGCAGAATGCGGCTGTTCGCCATGGCGCGGCCCAGAGCCAAGGTGCCTCCGCGCGCCCCGGCGGCTTTGGTAACCGCCACCAAATCCTTTCCTGTGCGCCTGCCTACCAGACTCAGCAGAAGCTTGCCCTGAGGCAAAAATGACAAATTCATTGTTCTTTCCTTAATGCTGCGCGGCCACTTATTCAATGTTAAAACGCCCTAAGCGCGGGCGCTCATGCCGCGTCCGCTTTTTTCTCTTCAGCCTTTTGCTTTTTGCCGGTCAAATATTTGAAGATCAACCCCAGAAACTGAATGGTAATAAGCGGGGCCATGGCGATCATGGCGATCATGCCGAAAGCGTCGGTAGCCGGGTTGCCGCCCAGAGCGTATGATGCGCCCAAAGTCAGGGATAGCACAAAAGTGGTCGCCATCGGCCCGGAAGCTACTCCGCCGGAGTCGAAGGCAATGGCCGTAAACAGCGCCGGGCAGAATTTGGTCAACGCCAGAGCCAGAACATAACCCGGCAGAACGACATACCAGATGCTGATTCCGGTCACCACTCTGAGCATGCCCAGAAGTACGGCCAGCGCGATGCTCATGCTCAGGGCCGTCAGCATAACCCGGCGGGGGATGTAGCCGCCGGAGATCTCTTCAATCTGTCTGGTCAGAATCCAGACCGCGGGTTCAGCGCATACCACCACCGCCCCGACCACCATCCCCAGGGGCAGCAAAATCCAGCCGTCCCACAGCGGCCCCAGGGCCATGCCCAAAGATTGCCCCACCGGGCTGAATCCTCCGCTGACCCCCACCATAAACATGCTCAAACCGATAAAACAATACACAAACCCTGTCACAATACGGCGTACCTGCCCGGACGGCAGACGCAGCAAAATAAATTGAAAAACAAAAAAAATCAGTAGCATGGGCAGGAGGGCCAGGGCAATTTCTTCGGCCACCGATGGAAGCAGATGCAGAAAATGATCCAGGAGCGAGCTTGGAGACTCCTGCGCAAAAGCGTTGTCCTGAGCGGTGATGTCCCCGGTGAAAAGAAACCCCATCAGCGCCACCGCGCTTATAGGGCCGATGGAAGCAAGTCCGACCAGGCCGAAACTGCTGTCATCGTCTTTTTTCTTTTGGGCGGTGGAGGCGACGCCTATGCCCAGAGCCATGATAAAGGGCACGGTAACCGGGCCGGTGGTCGCGCCGCCGGCGTCAAAGGCCACGCCCACAAAAACCTGATCCACAAAAATACAGAGCGCGAAGAGCAAAACATAAAAAATAACCAGCAGAATGCGCAAGGATACCTGCAAAACAATACGCCCCGTGCCCACCAGCAAAAAAGCGCCTACCCCCACGGCAATCATGAAAAGCAGCAGGCTTCTGTCCAGGGAAGGCATGAGCGCGGTAACCTGCGTGGCCAGAACCTGCACATCCGGCTCGGCTATGGTCACGGCAAAACCTATGGCAAAAGAAACCAGCAGGATAAGCGGGAGGTTGCGCTTGCGGGTAATGGCGGAACCGACTTTTTGTCCAAAAGGCACCATGCCGATATCCGCGCCCACCAGAAAAACGCTCAAACCCAGAATCAGCAGGATCCCGCCCAGAATGAACTGCCCAAGCTGGCCCTCGGGCAAAGGCGCCAGGGTAAAATTCAGGATAAGCACCAACAGCATGATTGGCGCGACCGAGATCACGGATTCTCTGATTTTTTCCCAAAAGTCGGTAAGCATAATATATATTTTTCAATCCGCAGCCATCCGCCGGGGATTGCCTTGCCCTGAAGGGTATGCCCGGCATAGCCGGGCGTCAAGAAGGAAATTTTGATGAACAGCCGGTCAAAATTCCCTGCAACTCCAGATGACCTGCCCGTGCACCATAAAATAATCGGGAGCGTCAACCGGAACCAAAATATCCGGGTGGGTTACCTTATCTTTATTGTCGCTTTGCAACACAAAAAAACCCGGCTGCATGCCCGCGCGTTTAATCATAAAAGCATCATTCAGGGTGATTAAATAAATGCGCCCCGGAGTCCAGATTCCGGTTTTCGACTGATCAACCAGAACCATGTCGCCTTCCATGATCGCAGGCGACATGCTGTCGCCCACCACATCAAAGAGGCGCATATTTTCCGGGTTGCCCTTGCCGGTTATCCAGTCGCGGCGAAAAGTATAGCGGGTGCTGAAGCCTTCATCGCTTTCCAGCCCCCCTGTTCCGCCGCGCGGCCTGGCGTTCATTTTACGCACAAAAACCAGTTCGTCGTAAGCGGGGAAATTCGAAGCCCCGGCTAAAGCCGCGGAAAGCAGTTGATGCAACGGAATGCCGAGAGCGGCGGAAATTCTTGCCATGGCTTTATTGCCGATCTGCTTGCCCTCTCCGACCAGGGTGTAATCAATCATACGGCGGGTGACCCCGGCAGCGCCGGCAATTTCATCTTTGCTCATACCTCTGCGGTTCAACAAATAAGTGACAACAGCTAATGCCTGACTTGTTCCCGGCATGGCGGCCTCCTTTTGAAATGCTTGGCTTGCAGGCGGACTTTCACTCGCCTGCTGGAATTGCAGCGCATATAGAAAATTTTTAGAACAATATGTTCAAAAAGTCAAGGGTTTTTGTAAATATTCTGGAACCAGAACATTTCACCCGCTCACCACAAAACTGGAAATAACTGTTGAACAAGCCGGTAAATATCTGTAATATTACCCATGAGACAACGCTGACCCGCTTATACCGTTGAACACCTGTTTTCCAGTCGAGGAGCAGTCTTATGGCAAAGAAAATCTTAGTAATTGATGATGAACGGCATATCCGCATGCTTTACCAAGAAGAACTGCAAAACGAAGGGTATGAAGTCGCCGAATCTGACGGGCAGGAACCGATTTGCGAGCTTATTGCCCGTGAAAAACCGGACTTGGTTATTTTGGACATAAAAATGGAACCCGGCATATCCGGGTTGGATTTATTGCAAACCCTGCGCGGGCCGTACCCTGCTTTGCCGGTTCTGTTGAGCACCGCCTACGACAGTTTCCAGTATGACCTTAAATCTATCGCGGCGGACGGGTATGTCGTCAAATCGGTGGATCCCACCGAACTCAAGGACAAGATAGCCGCCACCTTCAAAAAAACCATGTCCGCGGGCAGTTGAACCCGCGCCCGGCATGTGAAATCCCGCTATGGATAACCTGTCCCAGGCAATTAAACTTATTGCGGTCTGTTTTGTTCCAATTCTGCTTGGAGCTGTTTTCCATGAACTGGCCCACGGCTGGGTGGCCTGCCAAAGAGGAGACCCCACAGCCAGGCGGCTTGGCCGGCTCAGTCTGAACCCGCTGGTTCATCTGGATTTTCTCGGTTCGCTGGTTTTTATCGTTACAACTCTGGCCGGCAGCGTGTCCGGCGGCGGCTTTATTTTCGGGTGGGCCAAGCCCGTGCCGATCAACCCCCGCTATTTTCGCAACTTCAGGCTGAGCATGATCCTGGTGTCTTTAGCCGGAGCGGCGGCCAACCTGCTTTTGGCGTTGTCCTTCGCGGCGTTTGCGCGCCTGGCGCTCTTTTTCGCCGAGGGGCGGCACGCGCCGTTTTTTTCGCTCAACAACACTTTTGTACTCAATATGTGCGTTGCGGGCGTGCTGATCAACCTGAATCTGGCCTTTTTAAATCTGCTGCCCATACCTCCCCTGGACGGCAGCAGGGTCGTGGCCTGCCTTTTACCTCCGCCCATGGCTTCCGCGTATTTCAAGCTTGGAAATTTCGGGATGCTCATTGTGCTTGTTTTACTGGCAACCGGTCTCCTGAGTAAAGTCATCATTCCCATGACCGTGTACAGCGCCGGCGTCATCATGGATATTGCCGGCCTGCCGCTTTATTAGAGCGGTTTAACATTGAAAATGTATAAACCGCTCTGCAAGGATTTGCCTGCAAATCCTTGCCGCGAGATTGCCGCAAGGCGAACTTGCTTCGCCGTTAAGCGACAATCTCAAGCGT
>JAISBT010000171.1 GCA_031266055.1 Deltaproteobacteria bacterium | reverse complement strand
CAGTTCTCTTTATATGGCAAGCTTTTCTGCGGCAGGATCATGTACGTTTCAGTTCCAGAGCTTTTTGAATCATCTGGTCGGAGGTGGTCACCACTTTGCTGTTCATCTGGAAAGACCGCTGGGTGATGATCATCTGCGTCATTTCGCGGGCGACATCCACGTTGGATTGTTCAATATGCGTGGAAAGAATGCTCCCGAAATTTTCCGTGGCGGGCAGCCCTTCATTCGCGGGGCCGGAACCCGTGGTGGCGGAAAAATGATTTTTACCCTCCCTTTTGAGGTTATCCCGGCTGTTGAAGCGATATAACGGTATCTGATACAGATCCGCGGATTGTCCGTTGCTGTATGCGGCCTGCACCATACCTTCCGCATTTATGCGCAGGGAGCTGAGTTCCCCCACGCCGTAGCCGTCTTGTTTCTGCAGGCGGCTCACCGGGCTTTCCCCGAAGCTCGTGCTGCTTTCTTTCTCGGCGCTTGCGCCGGGCATGACGGCATAAAAAGCTTCCGGATCGCTTGCGCCGACGCCGGGAGAAGTTATTGCGGCATTCCAGCCGCTGTTCATTTTCAGGCCGAAATCCAGGGTCATATCTTGCGTTCCGGCCCCGGCAAAATTTGCCGTAAAGGAAGGAAGTCCGTCAACCAGAGGAGCCTGCGCCCAGGCGGAAGGATCCGCCGGATCCTGGCCGGTGGGAGTGAAGGCGGTCATGGCGACAAGGTGGCCTTCGGAAGAAAAGGTCATGGTGCCGGACATGAGCAGCCCGGCGGCTTTGCTTCCCGCGTTCGCCGAACCGTCTTCGGAAGGATTTATGCCCGCGACATACTCGTAAGCTTTCAATCCGTTCCGCATGCCGACGTAATCATAATACACGGTCAAATCATGGCTGGAACCCAGGCTGTCATATACGGTAATACTGTTGCTATAGCCTGCCTGCCCCGTGGTGAGCGGCGGATTTGCCGTTCCGTCCCAGGCGCCGGTCATGGAAAAAAACGGATTGGCTACGTCATTGCTCATATCATCGGTGCCGCCGAGATTGGCGGTAAGCTGCACAGAGCTTGTGGGTTTCGGTTTATTGAGTGAAATGGCGGAACCGGGCTGCATGTCCAGGTGGATGGCTTCGGTCGTGCTGCTCACCACGCCGTCAACAACAGGTTTGCCCACAAGATTGTAGCCGGTGGGATCAAGAAGATTGCCGTCTTTGTCAAAGCGAAAATTTCCGGCCCGGGTATACAGGGTCACTCCATCTTTGATCACGCCGAAAAAACCATCGCCGCTTATGGCCAGATCCGTCACGCTGCTGCCGGTTTCAAAGCCGCCCAATTCAAAAAAATTGGTGCGTATGTCCGAAATACCCACCCCGCACCCGCGCTGGGAAAAATTGGTGGTATAATTTGAACTTGTGCTTACGTCCTGGCTGATCAGGTTCTGATAAAGCATCATGGATTGCCGGAAACCAATGGTATTCTGGTTGGCCAGATTCTGGCTGACTGTCTGCAGCCCCGCGCTGTAACCGCGCATACCGCTGGCGCCGACATAAAGAGCGCCCATCATAATAAAAACTCCTGTATTGTGCGGGAAAATAATTCCGCTAAGGGCATAAAAGCAGGAAGCGTGCCAAGATCAATGAGATCTAGCTGTAATGCGCGGCTATCCAGCGGCGGTATTCTCCGGTTTGCACGGAGGCCAGCCAGCTTTCATTATTCAGATACCACAAGACCGTTTCGCGCAGCCCCTCCGCAAAAGTATGCTCAGGCCGCCAGCCGAGTTCCCGTTCAATTTTCGCGCAGTTTATGGAATAACGAAAATCATGCCCCGGACGGTCTTTAACCATGGTGATCAGCCGTTGGTAACTGCCCCCGGCATCCGGCCGCATTTCATCCAGCAACAGGCAGATGTTCCGGACAACTTCCAGGTTGGTTTTTTCAGATTTGCCGCCGATATTATAGCTCTGCCCGGAGCTTCCTTTTTGCAGCGCAAGGTGTACGGCCGAGCAGTGGTCTTGCACATGCAGCCAGTCCCGGATATTGCCTCCGCTTCCATACACCGGTATGGCCCGCCCGGCCAAAGCATTGAGTATGGCCAGCGGAATGAGTTTTTCCGGAAATTGCCGTGGCCCGTAGTTATTGGAGCAGTTGGTGATTAAAACCGGCAGCCCGTAAGTATGATGAAAAGCCCGGACAAGATGATCCCCGGCGGCTTTGCTGGCAGCATACGGGCTGTTTGGCGCATAGGGGGTCTGCTCGGTAAAGGAAGGGTCGTCCGGGCCGAGCGCGCCGAAAACCTCATCGGTTGAGACATGCAAAAAGTGGAAAGCCGCGGCTTTTTCCGGCGCCAGGGTGCGCCACCAGTTCAGGACGGTTTCCAAAAAGACGCCCAGCGCCGCCACATTGGCTCTTATGAATGCGGACGGATCCGCAATGGAGCGATCCACATGGGTTTCGGCCGCAAAATTTACAACGGCGTCCGGCTGGCATTGATTCAGATACCGGCTGACCAGGGCGGCATCACCTATGTCCCCATGCACAAAATTATATCTGGCTTTGGCCTCCGGCCCAAGAGAGTCAAGATTGTGCGGATTGCCGGAATAGGTGAGTTTATCCAGGTTCAGCACATTGCCGGTGTTTTGCGCGAGCGTATCAATGACAAAGCAGGAACCGATAAAACCCGCCCCGCCGGTCACAAAATAAAGTTTGCCGTCCTGCATGTTTTCTCTTATATTTTACGCTACAGTTATAGCATGTTGCGAAGGTTTCAGGTTTTAATACTTTATTGCAATGTTCAAGTCCAATCAAACTTTTACCGAGTCTTCTTACCGGGGGTATTTTTAATGCCGCATACGCAGTGGAAAGGCATCGTTCTTGCCGGAGGATCAGGCACAAGGCTGCATCCGGCAACTTTGAGCATAAGCAAACAGTTGCTGCCGGTTTATGACAAGCCCATGGTGTACTACCCCATTTCCACGTTGCTCATGGCCGGGATAAGAGATATGGTCATTATTTCCACTCCGTCCGATTTGCCGCTGTTCAAAAAACTTTTGGGCGACGGCCGCCAATGGGGCTGTTCTTTTACCTATGTGGAGCAGCCAAAACCTGAAGGCATAGCCCAAGCTTTTATTTTAACTGCTGATTTTATTGAAGATAGCAACGTCTGCCTTATTTTGGGCGATAATATTTTTTTCGGGCACGGTTTGGAAAAATCTCTGCGCCTGGCCATGTCCAGACAAAGCGGGGCCACTGTTTTCGGTTATCACGTGAGCGATCCCGGCCGCTACGGAGTGGTTGAATTTGACCGGGCCGGCATTGCCGTCAGTATTGAAGAAAAACCCGCCCGTCCCAAGTCCAGTTACGCGGTCACCGGGCTGTACTTTTATGACCGTAAAGCGCTGGGCTTTGCTTTGTCCATTAAACCTTCCGCCCGTGGAGAACTGGAAATAACGGATGTAAATAATTGTTATCTGCTGGAGAAGTCTTTGCACGTGGAGCGTTTGGGCCGGGGCATAGCCTGGCTGGATACCGGCACTTACGATTCGCTTATGTCCGCGGGCATGTTCGTGCAGGCCATGGAGCAGCGCCAGGGGTTGAAAGTGGCCTGCCCGGAAGAAATAGCCTGGCGGCAAGGTTTTATTGATGAGCAGGCGCTGCGTAAACTTGCGGAACCTTTAATGAAAAACGGCTATGGGCAGTATTTGCTTTCCCTGGTGGAAGACGATGGTTTTTTGTGGAAATAATTTAGTCGGCCCTTAAAAAGTATATAATATATTTATATCATTAAAAGTGCTAAATTTCTGTGTTTTTTCGACCAGAAATATACCAAAGGGCTGGCTATAAACCCATCGCCGGGACAAGCCGCGCCTTGTCTCCACTGATTTTATGCACGGCCAGAGCCAGAAATTGCATGGCGGCATTCAGCGCCTGCGCCTGATCGCGGGTAATGCTGCGTTCCATGTCCGTGAGAATGCTGAGCAGGCCGATTTGGGTTTCGGCCAGAAAAAGCGGCAGGTGCAGCACATACCCGTCGGCAGGCGTGGCATTGCGCCATGTTGTCTCCTGATCCGCCAGATGCAGATTGTGCGCATATGCTTCCCGCGGGCATCCGGACAAAGCGGGCTTGATTTGCTTCAGCAGCAAAGCGTGCCATTGGGAGAAACTCCCGCTGTTTTTTGCTGCGGTGATGAACAGTTGCGCCGGCGCGCCGGCGTTTTGTTCCCATAAGGCCATGTGCAGGGAACGTATGGGAAAAAGCGTTTTAAGGCAGGAAAAAGTTGCCGGGATAATTTTTTCAATATCCGGCTGCCTGTATATTCCGCTCAGAAAGTCGACCAGAAAATGCAGGACGGAATTTTTGCGTTCATAAATTTCACGTTCCAGAAATATTTCGTTGGTTATGCGCAAAAGGCTGTTCTGCATTTCTGAAACTTCCAGAATATGTTCAATTTTTCTGATAAGGCATTCCGGCGCGAGATTTGAACGCAGTATAGCCATACAGTCGGAATCAATCGCGTATTGCAGGGTTTCCGCGGAAGCGTTTTCCGGCAGCAGCATAACCTGAGGCAGAATATCCAGCGTACTCACGGGATTGTTGCGCTGTTCCCGGTACGCCTTGTAGCCTTCAACAGAAAAGATATGCAGACTTGGCTTCTCCGCGTCAAAATCGGCAAGATCGGGCACAGCCTCCGCAGCCCAGCTATGCAGGGAATATTCTTCATTTAACGTGCCGCGCAGATTTTTTTCCTGCTCCGGCGAAAGCCCGAAACTCCACAACAGCTTATTTTTTTGTAAACTATACACAAGCGTTCTCCCGGTAAAATCAGTCATTGTAAAATTATGCAATAAACATGCCTGAAAATTTTATTTTTTATTCACTTGACATTACACGGAAAGTTTCATCCGCGTTCAGCTTGCCGAAAATAATTTGACAAGCCTCCGCGCTTGTGTTTTTTGCAGAGTATGAAAAGTAAAAAAATTTGGGGAACCGTCCATCCTTTTTATGAAGAAGGGTCTTTTCTGGGGCGGAGAGTAGCCAACCTGAGTTTCATCCGGGCTTTTTTAAAAAATAATCCTTTTGACGAATATCATTTTTTTGTGGGAAGCCCGGAGATCCGTGATTATCTGGCTGACCGGCTGCAAAAGGATTTTCCCGCTGCTTATGCCGCAGGGCGTTTCGTATTGGCGCTGCATCGGGAACTACCCTATTTTCTGGCCGGCCGTGAATATCATTGTTTTCATCTTTCCGACTGTTTCGTGCTGTTCACGGAACTGATGCAGGCCCGCGCCGCTTACAGCCGGGTCTGGTTTCCGGTCACCGCTCCCACCCATTCCTTAAGCTACAGCGAATACGGGCGCAAATTTCTGTATCATATGTGGAGCGGGGTAAGCAGCCGTGATGCCGTGGCGGCTACCTCGCAGGCCGGTAAAACCGTGGTTGGCAATATGTACGCCGCCTTGCGCCGTAATTATTGCCTGGACGCCACGCGTTTCATTGCTCCTGGGGTCGAAGTCGTGCCCCTGGGGGCGGCGGTGGAGGAAATGCCCGGGCCTGCTGAAAAAATGAGTCTGGGAGCGGCCAAACGCCGCGAATTGGGTTTGGAGGAGTCCGGGCGGAGTCCGGGCGCGGGCGAAATAATTTTTTTGGTGTTTGCGCGTCTTTCCTACCTTTCCAAAATGGATTTGCTGCCGCTTTTGCGCGCCTTGAAGCGGGCCGAAGCTCTCGGGCTGGCCAAAAATTCCTATCGCCTGCTG